>NZ_CP100404.1:3000000-3357773 GCF_024218775.1 Haloarcula marina
TACGCTGGAAGGCCTCCAGATGACGACGGTCCTCGGCGAAACCTCCTACCGAGAGTGTGACCACCAGTCGGTCAATCCGGTCTGGACGGGCGAAATCGTCGAAGCGGGCGAGGGGACCGAGGTCGAACTCCTGAACAAGGTGGCCGGAGAGGACACGGTCCGTCCCTGCGAGGAGACCGGGTGTACGTTCTGAGGCGCTAGGCGAGGAGAGACAACACAGACAGATGCGAGACGCCTTCCATTCATGACCCGAGACGCCCTCGTCGCCGTCGACGCAGGCACCACGAACGTCAAGACCGTCGCGTTCGACCTCGACGGGACCGAACTGGCGACGGCCACCCGCGAGACGGAGACGTATCACCCCGAACCCGGTCACGCCGAGCAGTCGATGCCGCGGGTGTACGAGCGAGCGGTGGCGACGATTCGGGAGGTGGTCGCGGCACTCCCCGATGACACCCGGCCGCGGGGCGTCGGCCTCACCGGACAGGGCGACGGTCTGTGGGCCGTCACGGAGGACGGTGAGCCTGTCCGAAACGCCGTCCTCTGGTCGGACAGTCGGGCGGCCGATATCCTCAGCGAGTGGGACGAAGACGGCACGCTCGACACTATCGTCGACCAGTGTGGGTCCGCTCCCTACCCGGGGATGAGCCTCCCGCTGTTGGCGTGGCTATCTCGTGAGGAACCAGACGCGTTCGACCGGGTCGGGACGATACTCTCCTGTAAGGACTGGCTGAAGTTCCGACTGACCGGCGACCGGTCGACCGACCACAGCGAGGCGACAGTCCCGTATCTCGACTCGGCGACCGGCGAATACGACCGCTCGGTGTTCGACTTGGTGGGGTTGGAAGGCGCGAAAGACGTGCTCCCCCGACTGGCCGCACCGACGGAGGTGGCCGGACTCATTACCGAGGCCGCCGCCGACGAAACCGGACTTCCCGAAGGCTTGCCGGTCGTCACGGGCCTGTTCGACGTACCCGCATCGGGTATCGGAAGCGGCACCGCGACCACCGGCGGGACGGCGGTCACGCTCGGGACCTCCCTCACCCATCAGGTGTTCGTCGACGGCCCCCAACCGACGCGCTCGGGCATCCAGATGGCCCTCGGTATGGAGGGCCTGTGGACCTACGCCATCGGTTCGAACGCCGGGACGCCGAGTCTCGACTGGGCCGCCGAGACGCTCGCCGGTGTCGAGGACGTGGATGCATTGGAGACACGGGCGGCCGACGCGCCTCCGGGGAGCGACGGCGTCTGCTATCACCCCTATCTGAGTCCGACCGGCGAGCGCGGCCCGTTCGTCGACCCGAACGCTCGCGGCCAGTTCGTCGGCCTCACGCCCGACCACGACACCGACCACCTCGCCCGTGCGGTGTACGAGGGGCTGTCGCTGGCGATTCGTGACTGCAACGGTCACCTCCCGACGGACGCGACGCGCGTCGCTCTCAGCGGGGGCGGAACGCTGTCGGACCTCTGGCCCCAACTCATCGCCGACTGTCTGGACCGCCCCGTGGTCGTCCCCGACGGCTCGGAGTTAGGCGCGAAGGGCGCGGCAATCGTCCTCGCGGTCGGACTGGAGGAGTACGACTCGCTGGAAGCGGCCGTCGGCGAGATGGCAGGCGTGGCGACGCGCTATACGCCCCGGGACGACGTTGTCCCTACGTACGCCGAGTTGTACGACCTCTACGTCGACGTTCGCAAGGCGATGGGCGAGGTGTGGGAATCGCGGGCGGCGACGTATCGGAAGTTGGGTGACGCAGACGAGTGAGGGCAGGGCGATTGTGACGGTTGCGGAGGTGCACGTTTCCGGTCCACCTCCGAGAATCGACTTCGGTTCTTTGTCGAGCGATTAACCAACAAAGACTGGATTCCGGGAGTCTGTTGGTTAAGCATGGGAACGAGTCACGACACCACGGCCAACCTTTCACGAATCCCCCGCTAGTAGGCAGGTGAATATCGGGAACCAAAGGTTGGCGTCGCCCTCGCGAATGCGTCGACGGGGCAGTCTCGCCGACGGCATCGTGTGGGCCCACCGACGGCGATACTGATCGCACGACACGAATCGCGGGCCAACCTCACAGATTCCCGAGTAGTCCCAAGGTTAGGCAAAACCGAGAGACTGCGACAACCTTGAAGCCCGAACTGAGACGACTATACAGATTCCTGTGAGTTTTGGCGACCGCGGGTCAGCAAGCTGAAACCCGTCGACGGCAACGAGAGCGACTCACGCCGGGGTATTCACAAGAATCACCGTGACGCCGACTGACGCATTCGCAGATACTCACACACCACACAGAGTAGCCTAGCGACGGATTCCACACACCACCCCTTCCTAGGCGGGGATTTTCCCAAGGTTGGAACACCTCTGTGCCGACTAGCGCGGCGTTAGTACTCGTAGACTGACGAACAGACCAAACCCGTTCCTACACTCGCCGCCCGGCGGTGAAGAGGAGCGCTCTACGAAGACCAGTGAGAGACACGGCTGAGAGCGAACGCGGATCCCGACGACATCGGTGTACTGGTCCCGACTCAGAACGTCGGCGAACGCGAGGCTGTGAGCGGCTCCCCCGCGGATGTGTGCTTCGGGACTCGCCTCTCGGAATGTGCTGGCGGCCGAGAGACGCGGCACTCAGCCGCGATCGTGGCGACCTGTGAGCGTGGCCTTGCCCTCCTCCCCGGGCTAAGGGTCAGGGCCTTCGTCTCCCATTTCGGTACCGCCGCAGACGAGAGCCGACGGAGAGCGGGTCACTCAGTGTCTATCTCGAACCTCGCCCCACCACCCTCGGCATCCGTAATCGTCACTTCCCATCCTTGCGCTTCGACGAACTCGCTGACGATCGAGAGACCGACCCCGCCGTCGAGTAGCCGTACTCCAGGGCGGCATCGACTTCTTCGGGCGGGATCCCGGTTCCGTCGTCGGCGATGTAGAAGCCTGGTCGGTCTTCGAGCGAACCCACGGTCACGGTCACCGGTTCGTCGTTGTGAGTGACAGCATTTCGAAACAGGTTCTCGAAGACGTGGTCGAGCAGGCCACGATCGGCCTCGTACTGGGTATCCCGGTCGATCGCGACGCGGAGGGTACTGTCGCCAGTCTCGGTCGTCGCCCACCCGGCGTCTCACGCCGAGTGTTCGTAGACCATATCCCGGACCTGCTCGACCGTGTACATCCCCGTACAGCCGGGGGTATCCAGACGGAACTGGTTGGCGGGCGTGCTCTTGGCGTAGGTCTTCTCGATGCGTGGCGCACCTTCTAGCGGGTCGTTGAGCGCGTCGAGGATGCGGTGGGCCTCTGCATGCGACATCGCCAGCCAAATCGCTTCATCGGGATCGCAGGCCGCCATCTTATCGAAGTCTTCGGGTACTGCACGGCGAACGTCGTGATTGATGCGTTCGGCTTCGAGCGTGATGCGGATACGGCCGTCACCGTCGAGGCCGACGACATCGATTCGATGACGGTCGTACTCACTTGCGGCGTCGCTGAGTTCGTTTTCGCTGCCACCCATGGCACTCGCTGCGGGGACAGCACTGCGGTCACGTTCGTCGAGTTCGAAATACGGAATGACTTCTTCGACCGGTGACTCCGGGTCGTCTCCATACTCAGCTTCAAGATATCGACGACCGACCTCGACGGCGAGGACGTGCTCGCTCGTCTCCTCTAAGTCACCCTTTCCGTGGCCGTAATCGACGCCCTTGCGATAGTGCTCGCCGATAAGGCTGCGGCCCGCAGGTGTCACGGTATAGAGCTTGTGTGGCCGGTCTGCATCGTGCGTGAGCACGCCTGCATCAAGGAGGTCTCGAATCGCATCGCTCTGGATATCGAGATATTCCTGTAACCGGAGCATGCTGTCGTGGAGAAGGTCGTATTCCGGTGGTGTATACCGCAGTTGCTGAGCGTTGTACACCGCCTGAACGAACATGAGCTGTCTATCCGAAAACTCCGTTTCTTCGCGTTCTCCGGGGGTGAGTTTGAGGTTTACCTCACAGATGGGGATGTCGTCCGGATCAGTTTCATCGAGTATAGAGCAGCATTCGATTGCGCGGCACATCCCTGGCCCATCGGGGTCATACCGACTCTCACACTCACAGCAGGCAAGGCTGTGTATCGAAGCGTCATAGATGACCGTCGGCGGTAGCCGATTCGTGTAGGGCAAGGCGCTGTCGACTCGCTGTGGTGGCTCTGTTTCCTCTTCAGTATCGGCAGTCTCGGCCGGGCTCGGTTCGACGAGGCGGAGTGCTACTTGCTCTTTCATCCGCGCCTCGATACGCTGGGTCGCGCGCTGGAACCCTCGTCGACGGGCGGGCGTCGTCGACGCTGGGTGGCCCGCGGGCGGGGTGAGCGAGCGCACCAGAAACGGCGCGGGTTCGTCCTCGTCGAAGCCCGCAGGGAGCGAGACGAACCATTGGCCGCGTCGGAGTGCGCGCAGTCGATTCCCCACCTTTCGAACGCCCATCTCGTCGGTCGCCAGCCGCGTTGCGAGCTGGTCGTCGACGGCGACGTTACCGGTGACGATGGTCGAGACGTTGTTCAGTACCTCGCGATAGGCACGGTCGCTCGTTTCTTGCAGTTGGGCGGGAAACTGCATGGCCAGCGTCAGCGCACAGTCGAAGCTTCGAGACTGTGAGAGCAGTTCCGAAAGGAGCGAGGAGACGGCGATACTTGCAGCCTCCTCGACGTAGACGTTGACCAGCGGTCGGTCCATATCGGTGGGTTCGTCTTCGTCGTCCTGGGATTCAGCGTGCGCACCACGCTGGTGTGGCACGTCGCTGGCACGGCGTTTGAGCGCCGACCAGAGATTCGAGAGGATCAACAGTGCAAGTGCTCGCTGTGACTCACTCCGGAGGCCGCCCGTATCGAAGATGATGACCACGTCTTCATCCAGATACTCACGGAGGTCGAAGTGCGGGTCGTCACTATCGGTTCGGTCAGGGACGTGATTGAAGATACGTGCAAGTCGGGGATTGACCGGGACTTTCTCGATACGGTTCGCCACTCCCTGCATGAGCTCGTCGAACGTCCGAGCGCTGTTCGCGACGACGCCAGCCAGCATGCGTTCGAGGTCGCCGTCCGAGACAGGCGGCGCCGTATTCCGGTCGTGCATTTCTTGCACTGCACTGTGGAGGTCGCGGTGGCTGAAGGCATCCGACCCGCTCACCGGGTCGAACATGGCTTTCGTCACATACCGGATGATGTCCGGCGAGCGAACCGCCTGCTCGAAGCGGTCACGGCCCATCAGTTGAATGAGTATCTCGATATAATGATCGACACGGTCTTCCACCGCTGACGTGCGGGAAATCCCCTCTTCGAGTTCGTCTCGGATATCGAAAAACGAGAAGGCAGGTAACAGCGTCGCGCAGTCGAAGTACAGGACGTTTTCGAGTGTGCCGTAGCGCTCGTAGTGAGCGCACATGTATTCGAGGGGCATTCCATCACCCTTCGGGTCGATGAGGATGTCCGCGCCGTCTGTGGCCTCGTGATTGTCGAGGATGGCGTTGATGAGACTCGTCGACTTCCCGGAGCCAGTCTTGCCGAACCACGCGAGATGGAGTGACTGGAGTTCCGGTGGGAGCGCGAGTGGGTCAGGGTCGGGTGTGTTGTCCTGTGTGAGTGGATGGCCGATCGGGAGACCTGTGGTTCGATACTGTGTGAGTTGGCTTTCCGGTGGTTGCGAGAGGGACTGGCGGTCGGTCGGCGTTGCATCGAGACAGCGCCGACCCGCTGCGGTGAGCCCAGCGCCATCGAGTATGCAGAGGCCGCCGAGTTCGGTGGCGTCGACGACCAGCGTTGGGTGACGGACCGATGACCATGGAAGTCGGTCGGTGAGGCGTGCATTCGCGGTCAGAAACGTCCCCTCTTCGAGCTGCTGTCTGATTCGCTCGACATCGCTCCCAGTCGAGACGTGACCCGTAATGTCGTGCGTCGTCCGTGAGACGTGTGCAAAGGCCGTCGACAGTTCGTCGGCGATCGTTTTGGGTAGGTGGTCCGTTGTAGTCGGGCCGTCCATGGATGGTTCCGGCGCGACGACGGCGCGAACGTTGACGTCAAATGAACACCGAGGGTCGCGCTCGTCGAGTTCCGTCAGTCGGCGTTCGTCATCCGCGAGGAGTAGCTGATCGTCTGGGTCTGGTGAGCCAAAAACTGCGTTCGCAATCGACCCCCCGAGCGTATCCTCGCCGGTCGCGATGGCGAGTTTCCGGTCAGCGAGTTCGGCCGACCAGTCGGCTTTCGGCTGGATAAGTATCTGAAACGCGATTGTGACGGGACTGTTCGCGATAGTCTCGATGACGCCCGCGAGTGGGATGCGATGGCCGTGGCCATCCGCATCGTCTCTATCCTCATAGAACGATTCGAACGGTGCGAGCGGTATCTGCCAGTCTTTGGGGTGTGCCGTCTCGCGTTCGTAGGAGACGGCTGCGGCCGTGGTCTCCGATGGGAATGGCGTGACGAGGTCGCCGAGAACGCCAGCTCTGGGTTCGTGGACGCGCTCGAACGCGTACGAATCCGGAAAGAGCGCTCTGAGCGTACTTTCGAGTGCCGAGAGCGTCTCTTGATGGTCGGTCGTGACGTAATAGGCACCGCCCGTCTCGTCGCCGACCAGCAGCCATTCGATGGTCGGTGGTTCTGCACTGTCACGGAGGCGTGCCAGCCAGCCCGTTTTCGCTGGTGTTACGAGTCGATGAAGTCGGCGGATCTGTGCCTCGACGCCGGCCGGGTCAAGCGAGTCCTCAGCTGGCTGTATTCGGATATACGTGTCTGCGTCTTCTGCAGGGACTGGGAGGGTGCTGTCGGTGGGTGGAGAGCGAGCCATCTGTCGTGGGTGGTGACTCGATTACTGAGTGCCACGATAACACTTCTGTCAGGGAGAAGTGTGGTCGACTATGCACGAGTGAGTCCAGAACTTCGCTCGTTCCTTGAGGAAGGGGACTCGGCGCTACCGCTTCAGTTGAAAAGCAGCCGTTTCCGATATGGACTGTACTCCCTCACAAACTATTTTATACCTCGTTTCGTATCTTCGGACAGTGTCCGAGGAGATGGAACGATATCCGACGGTCTGTATCGACGTCGCGATAGGGAGCGAAGTCGATATCTTTCGAGTTAGTGCGGCCGATAAGATACTTAGACTCCTCGTCGACAGCCATGAGACGGAGTTCACCATTCCCGAACTCGTCGATACGACGGGAGCGGCCCGCTCATCGGTCTGGCGGGCGGTCGACCTGCTCGAAACGCTCGGCGTCGTTCGCGTCCGCGAGACACCACAGCGAAACTACGTCTCGATAGATCCGGACCGCCTCGAAAAGGACGACCCTGTGCTCGCTATCGAACAAACTGCATTTCACGAGCCGGTTCGGGCGTTCGTCGACCGCGTTCGAAACCGTATCGAAGAAACCGATGTAATCGACGAACTCGTCGGGGTCGTCGTCTTTGGCAGTGTCGCCCGTGGCGAGGCTGATAGGCGGAGTGATATCGACCTATTCGTCGTCGTCGAGGGTGACCGGACGACTGCCCGCAGACTTGTGACCGATGTGGTAAGCACCCTCTCCGAAGAGCGATTCGATGGCGACCGGTTCGCGTTCGAACCGTACGTCGAGTCTGTCGACAGCGCAATCCGAGCGGGATCGAAGCTCGAAGAGGTGTTCGACGAGAGCATCACTGTCGTCGGGAGTGAGCAACTCCAGTCGATTCGAAAGGGAGTGTTCGCCGATGAGTAGCACGCGTATCGAGCAACTATTGAACGATGCACAGGCCGCCTTTGACCATCGGCCCACCGATATCGAGGCCGGACTCAACGTTTCTGACGCTGCGCTACTCCAGCTCAGGAAGGCGTGTCGACTACTCGCTGGAGCAAAAGCACTGCAGGAGCAAGGCTACTACACGCTTGTCATTGAGGCGTCGTTTGTGGCGATGGAGCGAACGGTCGAGTTTAGACTGCTCGAACGGGGGATGATGGAGCCGACAGACTTGCCCGGAACCCATCCTGGTGTATATCGAGAAGCAGCGTCGGCTGGTATCTTTTCGGAGTCGACGGCGAATGATCTCGCGGACCTGTGGCGTGACCATCGGGCGAAGACATACTATCAGGACGGCCTCGCGGCAGCGGACCGCGCCAAAGCGATGTATGCTCTCGCTCAGGAGGTCCACGAGTTCGTCCTCGGGCGGTCTTCACAAGGCCACGAATGTCTGTGTGAATAGCAATCAGCTTGTGAACCGCCTCGGGGTCACCCCCCGAGGGACTCCGCTTGGTCCGCCTGTAGAGAACATGTACTCAAAGCAGTAGCATGCCTCGGCTTCATCACTGACTGTTTTTCGTGAATACTCCCCGACAATGCTGAGGAATACCGAGAAGATGACGAGATATCGCGGGTGTCTATCACCTCGAAAGCCCTCGGGCCGTCGACGCCCACGGCTCGCTGCGCGCTTTCCTCGCTGAGCTCGTTGCAGTGCTTATCTGAAAATCACCGGCGGCGATTTTCAGCATCCTGCAAAAGCGTACGGCGCTCTTGCGAGGACATCGCCGGGGCTCGTCTCGCTCGCCCGGCCACCGCCCACATCACTCACAGCGTACGCCGTTCACACTCTCAACGAAGGTCTGTTGCTGAAGGAGCGTCATGTGTAGGCAGAATGGCCAAACACTCAATAGTCGGCTCACGCAATTATCATACCAATGGCTACTATCGAGATTGACGACGCAGTATATGATGCATTGCAGGTTCCTGAAGAGGAGCGCTCTCAAGCAATGAAACGGGAGTTAGCTGTCTCACTGTATGCACGTCAGATCCTTTCATTCGGAAAGGCCCGCGCGCTCGCAGAGATGTCAAACCGAGAGTTCCAAGCGTTACTCGGTGAACGTGAAATCCCACGTCACTATACTGATACTGAGCTCGCTGAAGACATCGAATATGCCGAATAGCGAGCTTGTCGTCTCGGATACATCACCACTACTGAATCTCTCACTTATCGACCGACTTGACCTTCTTAAGTCGCAGTTTTCGGGCGTGACAGTCCCGGAACAGGTCTGGGGCGAACTTACCGAGGGCGAAAGAGGGGTTGAAGCACTTCGCAGCATACGTGCAGACGGATTGCTTACCGTCACCGATGTCGAGCAATCCGATTTATTTATTGAAATATATCATGAGTTGGATCTCGGTGAGACGGCCGCTATCTGTCACGCTATAGAAAATGATGCTGATCTAATCCTCTTAGATGAAAAAGACGGCCGACGCGTTGCTCGTAGGCATGATCTGCGTGTAACCGGGGTTATCGGCATACTCCTCCGAGGAGCAAAGAGCGGGGCTGTTGAGATCGAAAAAGAACTCGATGCACTTCGTGAGGCTGGCTTCTGGCTCTCCGATGACCTATATTCGAAGATTCTGTCTGAAGTAGAGACATAGCTGTTCTGGTACGGCTTCTGGGTTGGCTCAGTATGTCGCAAGCGGGTCAGCCGATTCCACCGATTGCAACAGCGGTCTGTCGACAGAGAACAAACCGTGCGGAACTCTGTGAGTGACGGAACCTTCGAAAGCCCTCGGGCCGTCGACGCCCGCGGCTCGCTGCGCGCTTTTCTCGCTGCGCTCGTTGCAGTGCTTTCGTCGCCGGGGCTCGTCGAGCGACCCTCGCCCTTTCAGTCCAC
This sequence comes from Haloarcula marina, assembly GCF_024218775.1. NCBI lineage: Archaea > Methanobacteriati > Methanobacteriota > Halobacteria > Halobacteriales > Haloarculaceae > Haloarcula > Haloarcula marina. The sequence continues at coordinate 3,009,621 of NZ_CP100404.1, forward strand.
CAGGGGGCGGTTGGATGGGCCATTGGTGGTCCGTCTCGCTCGCCCGGCCGACGCCCGCATCACTCACAGCGAACAAGGTTCGCTGTTCGTTCCTCGCTCGCCCGTTTGGGACGCCAGCATCAAGTGCGGTTTCGGTCTTCGTGCCTCTGACCGAGAACCGACTTGAAACTGGCCGCTCGGGCGGACTGGCCGGGCGCGCGCTACTGGCTGGATGCTGTCGAAAGCGCGCGCTGCCCGCGCCCTATCGGGCGCGTGAAGGCGCGGACAGCGCGCGAAGAGGTCGTCGACGTGTGCGGAGAGCCACGGCTGGAGAGTCGTGAAAGTTGGAAGACGCTGAGTAGGCGCCTTCAGTGAACAGCAATGAGTATAGAGAACTCGATTCGATATGAAGTTTCGCACGATGAACAGACGGGGGCGGAGGCGGTCGTCGAAGAGCCGGAGCTGCGAGGCTCGGTTGAACAGGAGAAACAGGCGAAGGTCGACACGAATCATTATGCGGCGGTCGGCCGAGGCCTAACACTTGAGGCCGAAGAGCGGCTGGCGGCCCGCGAGTGGGAAATTCGGCGAACCCGAACCCGGTGGGATGCCCGAGAGGAATCAGACCGAGAGGCACGGACGAGAGTCGTCGTCGAACGGCAGAACGAGGCGCGACGACGGCGGTTCGAAAAACGGGCGGCAAGCGTCGATAAATGGACGGATACGCGACGGGCGGACCCACGGGCGTCGATGGCGGCCGAGGAGTTGGCGACGGTGAACCAGCAGGCACGGCGGATACATGAGCGAGTCCGAACGGGGACGACGACGGCGGCGCTCTCGAAGCGATTGGCGCGGAAGGTGGCAGACGGTGTGGATATCGTGGATGCATCAGTGTCGGTGACGGAAGCCGAATGGCTCGCACCGGGGACGGTCGTCCCTATCGAGAAACTCGGTGAGGCTGACCGGCCAGAGGTGTGTCTGGAAGGGCGAGTGACCGTGCTGTGGGACCCACGAAGCCCGGCAATCTCACAGGTGGGGCTCATCGAAGACGAGACCGGACGGACGAAGTTCACGGCCTGGACGAAATCGGATATGCCGTTAGTGAAAGAAGGCGAGCGGGTGCGGCTGCGGTCGGCCGCGAAGAGCTGGTACGACGGGCGCGTCTCGGTGGCGCTGACGGGCTGGAGTCACGTCGAGTTCCCTGAACGCGAAGCGGGCGCGTTGTAGACTCTGGGCGGCTCTCTTTTTTGTTCGTGCCCGTCGCCTCCCCAACCGTCGTCCTCGCGTTGCTCGGACGCCCCTCGCGCGTTCTCGGCGCCGACACGCCGATTCATCGCGCGCCAGTCGCAGAATGATCGTACTATAGAGTATCATACCGAACTCTGCGCTCTCTTAACACGGACTATTTCTGCCCCGGTGGGTTCTGGACTTTCCCGCATGACCTGCATGAGACACGGTCTATAGGGTAATTGAGCAATGAGAATATCTCATCAGCGTGGGAGAGTATCGGAATATGGGGAAATTTATTGTTTCCACCCACCATATAGGAGGGTATGTCCGAAGCTACGCTGGACGGTCGTGGCCGCCTCACCCTTCCGAAAGAGATTCGAGAGCGATATGGTGAACGGTATCACATCGTCCAACTCCACGACGGTATCAAGCTGATTCCAATCGAAGAAGATCCGCTTGAGGCCCTCCGTTCTGAGTTCGCGGACGTGGAGAAGACAGCGGAAGAACTCCGCCAGGGCGCGCGTGCCGCAATGCTAGACGAGGCTGGACGCTGAATGTACGCTGAAACGGACTTCCTGCTAGCACTGATCAAGGACGAAGACTGGCTTGGTGACGCCGCGGAGGCAGTATATAATAATCATCAGGACGAGTTGTGGACATCTCGATTCACACTTATAGAGCTCCTCATGGTTGCGTATCGTGAGGGACGAGATACCGAGCGAGTCATCACAAATGCGGCTTCCTTACTGGACGTGCGCGGTGACGTGGATACAGTCGTCGCAGCAGCAACCTACGTTGAAGACCACGGATTCACCCCATTCGATGCACTCCATCTCGTCGAATCCGATGGTGACACTATCGTCTCAAGTGATGAGACGTGCGAATCGTTTGCTCCACGACTTGACTTGAAAACAGTTCGAGATGAGTAACGGTATGTCACGCGACGCACTGCAGGCGTGCTTTCGGCTTCACGATGTGACGATTTCATAACTGGACCCCGATCCTCATAACGAAGCCCTGTCTCATCGCCATTCGGCCTCAGGAGTTCCGTCTCGCCCTGCCAGTACTTTTTTTGCCCCCTGACGGGTGCGGGGGCTTTCCCGCATGACCGACATGGGACACAGAGCACTCATCGCCTACGAACGACCGGATCACCGATACAACTGCCACTACTCGCACTGGGGAGCACTCACCCTCAGGCTGAAGCGTGATATCACGCCCGAGACGCCATTCGGCGGGGAGAGACACCACGAAGAACGCTGTACCTGCTTTCGGCAACTGTTGGAGGCGTCTTCTGAGACCGTTGCGGACGAGATACTCGAAGCGACACCGATCCCACAGACACAGATTGACCATGACCCACTCGTTGTCGGAACGACCATCGAGACGCTCATCGCCGAGTACCTGGATTTCCTCCATCACGAGGCGTTCTACGTCGTCGACGCCGAGTTCGACGTGACGGCGTATCGAACCCACTGGTTCGGCCTGCAGTACAACTGTCGCACTGTCGAGAGTGGGCCCACTATCGGGAATGGCGCACTCAGGACAGTCCGGTGGTACGACGGCGAACCAGTCGGCGATGGCTTTGCCCAAGGCGAATTCCGGGCGCTGAAAGCCGTCGTCGGCGAGATGGTCGACCACGGTGTGTTCTCACCCACAGAGGCGGCAGCGTACATGGCCGAGAAACTCGACAGCTGGACTGGCGACAGGTCGGAGCTCCTGATTCGGACGCCGAACAAAGTCTGAATCGGGGCACACCGTCATGACCAGTCACGGATGTGCTGAGAGCGTGTCGACCCAACGGTGCATGTCACCGTACTGTGGTCGACCGTCACGGAACTTGGTGATGGTGGCCAAGTCCGCGAAGAGTATTCGTCACCGACGCTGCCGTCAATCTGGCCATATCCCCCACCGATCACTCGATGAGACGTCAGTAGTCATCAAAGATTGGCGTTTGGTCCTCGGACGCGCCACCGTCGACGGACGTTCTGTCGTGCCCCGCGAGGGGCGCGGGGCACACACTCGTGTCCTGAACAGATAATGTCGAACGCACATTCACCGACGAATCCACTCTCAAAGTTGGATTTTACCACCCGTGTCGCAAAGCGCGCCCAGTACGAAGCCTTCGAGTTCGACCTCCTCGGCGAACAGATTCGTGTCCGAAACGGGAGTTACGCCGACCCCGAAAATCACGAATATCTCGTCCGTATCGAAGACGGCATCCCAGTGTCTTGTACCTGCCCGGCCGACGAGCATTTTGAGGGGGCGTGTAAGCACCGCGTCGGCGTCGCGATTCGCCGACCGCTCGTCGACCTCGTCACCGATGTCCAACTCCGAGCCGACGGCGGCGACTCCATCCAACCATCAACCGCGAGAGAAAGGTCGAACAGCAACCGGGCACTACCCGAATCAACAGCGGACAGCGAACCAGGCACAGACGACTGTGAGTGTGACGGGCTCCCGGATTCAGTGCCGTGTTGGCCTTGTTACCGCGATGGGCGAAAGACCTTCGAGTGAACCGCCTCGGGTTCAAGCCCCGAGGCAGTTCACTATTCACGATTTTCCGACCCGCGCTACTCAACTGATCGTGCCACAGCAGGAACGATTCGCTGATATGGTGCGGATCGACCTCCTCAAGACGAATCGTATATTGAGTCGACCGAGATTAGCCCTTTGAGGAAAAACACTTCTCGACCGCGGTGAGGTCAAACAGCGACCAATCATCGTCCAGTTCGTCCTTTAGGCCGTCGGCAAAGCCACTCTTCGAGAATAAGGCGAACTCCTCGTCTCGTGTGTCAGGCCCCCATCGGACGCGCTCAGCTTTCTCGCGTAATTGTGAAGCCAGTGCATGGCCGACAGGATCACTTGTCCATTTACACTCTGCGAGGAGAATGCGGTCGTCATCGGGAGCCAGCCCGACGATATCGATTTCGTCTTCTCCGTACCACCACCGGCCGACTTCCGAATAGGGTCCGAGTTCGCTACGTCGAATCGCCTCCCAGACGACTTCTTGGCACACGACCTCGAAGGTCGTCGCGACGTGGTCGGGAAGGTTCGGCTCGATTGTCCCGTCGTAGACGATACGTGGGGCTTCTTCGATACTGGAGCGGTTCGGTTCGACGAAGCGAAACCAGAATCGGAGGAACTCATCAGCAACTCGGTAGCGTGAGCGCTTCGATTGCTTTGGTGAGGCAGTTACGGGTACGTCGCGGCCGATCAATCGTAAGCGACGGAGCGTCTGGAGATACTTCGATAGCGGTCCCGAATCGATTCCGGTTGCACCCGCGATCTCGTTGGGTGTCGTGTGCCCGGTCGCGACTGCCTCGAGGATGCTCTTATACCGAGCGGGGTTGCGAAGCTCAGTCCGGAGCAAGAACTCGGGTTCGGTATAGAGAACGGCCATTGGGGAGAGAATTCGTGTCTGGATGTTCTCACCGAGAGATTGGTCGTACTCGAAGAGGGTGAGATACATCGGCGTTCCACCGGTGACCGCAAACGATCTGATTGCATCCTCGATATCGTAGGCGATGGCCTCGCGAGCCTGCTGGAACGAAAACGGTTGGAGGTCTATCTGTCCCGTCCGACGACCGTACAGCGGGCTCTCATGGCCGAGTACCTCCGATTCCATCGTACTCACACTGGATCCACACAGGACGAGCATCGAGTTTGTGTCCTGAAGTTGCTCGTCGACGAAGGACTGGATATAGGACGGTAGTGAATCGTTCTCTTCGATGAGATACGGGAACTCGTCGATGACGACGATACACTCGTCTGTGTCGAGGTGCTCGCCGAGATAATCGAGGGCTTCGTCCCACCCCTCGATTCGGGGAATGCGGTCTTCGAAATGAGTAGCGATCTTCTCGATGAACTTTTCGCGTTGGCGATGCTCGGCCTCTTGTGCTGCGAGAAAGTAGATGTGTGGCTGGTCCGAACAAAACTTCTTGAGGAGTTCTGTCTTCCCGACGCGGCGACGCCCGTAGACCACGTAGAAGTCGTGACCTGGGGACTCAAATGCATCCTCCAGAGCAGCGAGTTCGGAATCTCGATCGTAGAAGGCCATTCGTTAGATAATGATTATTGTGATAATGACTTATAGTTTGTTCTCTCACCATCTTGTCCGCACAGATGAAGCCCCTCGTCGCGGTCTCCGCGAACGCAGCCGAACAACGACCGGGCACTACCCGAATCGACAGAGGACACAGGCGACGCCGACAGCCCGTTTTTATTGCCCCCTGACGGGTGCGGGGCCAGCAACCACAGGCCCCGACGAATCAATGAGTAGTTCTAAACCCTACACAGACGGTTTCGATGAGGATCCAGATACCGACCTTCGCGGTGCGTGTCCTGAATGCACGGGTGCAGTCGCGGTCGACGGCGGCGAACGAGCGTGTACCGACTGTGGCCTCGTCATCAACGGACACGGCCTGGCTTACGGCAATCGGCCGCGGTGGTCCGAAGACGGCCCGGATACGCGACGGACGGGCGCACCCTTAACGCCAGCCAGACACGACGATGGCCTCTCCAGCGAAATCGGGCGCGGTGGCGACGCGAACGGGAACCCACTCTCAGCACGAAAGCGTCGGCAGATACGCCGACTGCGCCGCGAACACACTCGCGGACGGTTCCGGTCGAAAGCCGAGCAGAACCTCGCATTCGCCTGTGGCGAGATTGCCAGAATCGTCGGCGCAATCGACCTGAAACGCGACATTCGTGAATTCGCCAGCCGCCTGTTTCGCCGCGCACAGAACCGCGGTCTCATCCGAGGGCGTTCACTCGAGGGCTTTGCGGCGGCGAGCGTCTTCGCAGCCTGTCGGTGTCGGGGCATCCAACGGTCGGCGGCCGAGATTGCGTCCGTCGCCCAATGTAACGGAGAAACCCTGTTGAACGACTATCGAACGTTGAATGTCGAACTCCAGTTAGAGACGACCCTCCAGAAACCCGACCAACTCCTTCCGGGAATTGCATCCACGCTGGAACTGGAACGTACTGTGGCTAATCGGGCACGAGAACTCATCCGAGAAGCCGAGTCAGCAGGCATCGCCAACGGTCGTCGTCCCGCAGGCGTGGTTGCCGCGGCGATCTATCTCGCGGGAAAAGATTTCGGCGACGGACGGACCCAACGAGAGATAGCCGACGCCGCGGGCGTCTCGACGGTGACGCTTCGTCAGCGAATGTACGATTTGGAGGAGACAGGCGAATGATGGGTAGACTTGGGCGTTCAAGGGTCGCTGTGCTGGTCAGGGTCCGAAAGTACGCGAAGGCAATACGTCGACATCTCTCCAATCAGGGAGAGAACCACCTCGTTTACGAGTGTCGGAACTGCGGGACGACGATTCAATCACCCGGACAAGAGTGTCCGTATTGTGGACCGACAGACGTCGTCACGTACGAACTCTCGTAGTCTACGACGTTACCCGACGCCCCGAGTCGCCCGCATCTCTACATTTCATAGCCACTCCCGAACCCTAGTATTTCGGCTCTCATACCGAGCACTCAGCTTACGACGCTCGCCGCCCTACTTCTCTCGAAATGTCGATGAGTACCACCGAACGAACGACCGGGAGCGACACCAGAATGAAAGCCGTAACGGCCAACGAGTACGGTGGCCCCGAGGTCCTCCGACTCGACACCGTGCCGAGACCCACCCCGGAGCCTGAGGAGGTCTTGATCCGTGTTCGTGCGTCCACCGTCGGACCGGCCAACTCAGCCATGCGCGAGGGTCGACCGTTTCCCGTCCGCTTTTTCAGCGGCCTCCGACGACCCACGTCCATCCCGGGGGACGCGTTCGCCGGAGAGATCGCGGCCGTTGGCAGGGACGTCACGCGCTTTGCCGTCGATGACCGGGTGTTCGGGACCATCGCTCCCGAGTCGGGCACACACGCCGAGTACGTCTGTGTCCCCGAAGAGGGCACGCTCGAACTGACGCCCGCGGACGTGAGCGACGCGGAGGCCGCTGCCGTCGCCGACAATGGTCTCACGGCCATGCTGTTCCTTCGGGACGTAGCCGACCTCCAGCCCGGCCAGTCCATCCTGATCAACGGCGCCTCGGGCGGAATCGGGACGTTCACCGTCCAGCTCGCCGCCCACGTCGGCGCCGAGGTCACGGGCGTCTGCAGTACCCGGAACGTCGACCTCGTGCGATCGCTGGGCGCCGACGCAGTCATCGACTATACGACCACCGACGTGGTCGGGACAGGCGAGACTTACGACGTTATCTTCGATGCCGTGGGCAAGGGGTCGTTCGCGCAATTCGAGGACGCGCTGAATCCGGGCGGGCTGTATATGACGACCGTCCCTTCGATAGGGATTCTCCTCGACATGGTGCGGACGAGGCTTGTCGGTGAGAAGCGAGCCGTCTTCGCGGCCACGGGGATGAAGTCAGCGGGCGTGCGGAAGAAGTACCTCAGGGAGCTCCGAGCGCTCCTCGACGCCGGAGAGATTCATTCGGTGATCGGGCGGCGATATCCAGTCGTGGAGATCGTTGAGGCGCATCGCTACGTCGACACTGGACACAAGCGCGGGACGGCCGTGGTCACGATCGACTGACCGGAGGGTTGAGCAGTGTGAGTCATTCCTGCGGGGACGGTGAGGGCTGTTTTTTCAGTTATCCACAAATAGTGTCTAGTTGGTAACTAACTAGGACGCATTGAGAAATATCGGCGTGGTATCCTGATTACGCGTTAGAATCTTACGCAAAACTTATTACTCGATACTGAAGTGGATAGCCCAGACGTACACGGTTCAGGGCACGCTGCAGGCGGTTTCAGTCGATACGCTGTTCGGTACGTCCCGTGAGAAATGTCTACGCCACCGACGTCGGCCTGCGGGCCGACAGATGACACGCCGAGTCGCATCACTCACCCGAGACGGATTGTCGGCCGCTTTGGGCTGACAGTGGGATTGCTCTCACTCCTCGCAGTCGAGTCCGTCGCGGCTCAGACCGTGGGTACCGCTTTCTGTGAATCGGCGATGGCACTCACCGTCAAAAATCTCTTTACCGTCATCCAGTTCGGTGGCCCGCTCATCGGCGGCGTCCTCGCCCTCGGTGCGACCGTCGCCATCCCGACGATTCGCCGAGCGGACATGAAAAAAGAGCTCAAAGAGATTCGCAATCAGGGCGTCATCTGGGGCGTCATCGTCGCGCCGCTCGCGACCGTTATCCTGCAGTTCATCCTGAACAACATCGTCGCGGGTGGGACGAGTTGCGGCTTCTGAGGTGGGTGACCCGACGCACACTCATCATGACGGTCCTCACCTCACTCGTCGTTGCGCCCATGGTCGTCACTGCCCATCCACCAGCGTCCCCGGACCACGGCGTGAACGAGACGGCGTTCGCACCGCTATGGTCGAACGATACCGACGACGCTGTCGGAGACGTGAACGCTTCGGCCCGGGCACTCAGTACGCTGGCGGCAGGAACCGATATCCCACTCGATGAACCACCACTGGCCGTCGAGCGTTGGAACGAGGGCGAGCACGAATCGTTTCCTCACACTGGCAGTGCGGTATCGGCTGCACCGTCACATGCGACGCTCGAAGACGGTCAGTATATTCGCGATGCACACGTGACTATCTTGACGGTTCAACCCTCGACTATCGTCCATACATCGGCGACTGAGCGAACGCACTACGTTGCACCTGACGGCGAGGTCCTCGGCGTCGTCGATTTTCGCGTCCAAACACCTCTCGGGCGGCGGACGGCAAATCGAACAGTCACACATTCCGTTGTGGATGCTCGCGTGAACGAGACGCGGTTGCTCGTCGACGGCGACGTGGTTACCCGGACGAATCGGACCCGAACACCGAGGCTATCGTACACCGGGCTCGTCGCGAAAACAGAGCCCACGACGCTCACTCTCATAACGACCATCGAGACGCGAATCCGAACAGAGCGTCGAGCCTGCAGGGTGTACAACGCTACCCGAGAGAGATGCACGGGCTGGGACCGGCGAGTGAGCTATGGGGCCGAGACGGTTCGCGTCAGCGATTCCGTTGCGGTCTATCCCTATGAGTTGGCCGTCTCTGGGTATGTCGGGCGCTATCCCGACGGCGACCTCGGAGTAGTCGTCTACAAAAGCGACCCGTGGGGTGGTTACGAGCTAACGGAGACGGCGTCGACGGTGGATTCAGGTTCGGACGCAGAAGGCCGAGTCGCTGGCGTCTGGCGGTTCTACACCGCTCGCAATCCTGCATGGGATACGCTCGAGCGCCGACGGGCAGGCAATACGACGCGTGTTCATTCCCCAGCCCATCCACTACAGGTCCATGCGTTCCCGATTGAGGTTGGGCCAACAGCCACACCCCGAAACAGCGTCGGGATACTGCGTGCATTTGGGGAGGAGCTTTCGCCGCCGACGCTTCCATCGAACGTTTCACTCGATGTCGTCTCAGAACCCTACCTGGCGAGCTATGGGCTTGTCACTCGCTGGGAAGCGGATAGAGAGACACCAGCGGACACCGAAATCGAGGCCGAGGCAAGCAACGACTTCGAGACGACAGCAATCACCGCACGCGGCCTCGTCCGCGGCGTCGAGACGACGCGCACCCTCGATACCCTCGCTGAAGTCCCGATTCGTGAGAGCAACCTCACGCTTACTCTGCAGAATCAGTCGGCTGAGAGCGCTACTGTCCGAGTTATCCTCCGCGATGCCGAGACAGGAGAGCCGATCGAGACGCACTCACGCGATGGCTATCTGCTCGTCGACGGCGAGCGCATTCAGACGAACGCAACAGGCGTCGCCGTGTTCACTGTGCCGCCAAGACGCGATGCAGTGAGTGCTCGATACGTCCCCGGTGAGTGGTGGCTGAACATTCCCGGCTACGTCAGTGACAGCGATACAGTGTATATCCGCAGTCCCGTGCTGGGGCTTCTCTCGACGCTGTTCGTCTTTTCGGTCCCCGTTTCCCTGTTCTTGCTTGCCGTCTGGCTCATCGACCGCATCACTGGCTGGGGTATCTGGCCACCGTGGAGATCACTATGAAACCGAACGACGAAACCACAGTACTAGAACGCTCACGCTCGACGGCCACACGACAATCACGCCGACGGTTTCTTCAGACTGTCGCGGTCGGTAGTGGTGTCGGACTTGCAGGCTGTCTCTCACGCGGTGCGGAGCGAGATGGTCAACAGGGAACTGCAGAGTCAGAAGCGATTGCAGACCTCTCGTTCGAGGGAGAAGACCTCGTCCTCACTGCGACAGAGGGTTTTCACGGGAGCGAACTCCACGTCGTCGACCCGACTGAGACGGTGTGGGCGAAGACGTCGACCGAGCATACGACCGGGAAAGCACGGATTCCGTTGTTGGATGTAGACAGCTTCGATGATGACAATCACTATACACCGGGGACGTTCCAGTTCGTCTTCGATCCGCGAGAATCGGAGTCGTACACTGAACACGTCGAGTTGGTTCCGAAAATCTCAGTTATTCGTGTTGAACAGTTCGGAAAAGAAACGCCACTTGGTTTTGGCCGAATTGCAATCGCGATGCAGAACAGTGGGACTGGCCCAACATGGATATCAGATATAACCTATGAAGGGGCACCCAACTATGCAGCGAACGATGAAGTTTCGACGAATACGTTTCCATCGTTGCATGGGATAGAGAAGCCCACTGACGCGATTCTACAGCCACAGTCGAGTCAGACGTATCTTTCACGGCAAGTCCCCCTTCGGTTTCTTAGTGAGGAGCAAGACTGCTCTCCAGAAGACTTCTCGATGATTCTCGTGGTCAGCACTCCCCGATCCGATTTGCTTCGTTACAAAATAGAAGCCACGAAAGGTGGCAAACCGGGGTCAGTGAGCCTCATTGATGCCTATGTGTGTTCTGATGTCCAACTAACGCTACATGACGAGGTCGCATGACTGCCACAGCGTCGATTTGTTCTCAGTGGGGTAACTGATGCAGACGCTCAGTGATGTAATCTCTACTTCCCTCTCCGATTGGATTAGCTCACTACTCAAGCCAGTTGGGAAGGCTATTGAGGGTAGTACTGAGGCCGTCGTTGAGGCCATCGTTAGTACGCCAGCACCCAACCGCGTGTTCGGCAAGCCGACCAATGACGCATGGCCTCACCTGTATGAGTACTACTGGGGTGAACTCATCCCGATAACCCTCTTGCTGTACGGTGTCGCGATTGGACTCGTCATCTTACTCGAATCGACGAGTCACCTCTTCTCCAGTTACCACCGGACGAAGCTGAAAAAGCGGGCGTTCTCCGGACTCTTGGGGATCCTCGCGTGGTGGTGGATTGCCGCCCTCTCCCTACAGTTGGTGAATGGCCTTGCGGGCGTCCTGGTACCGGACCTCTCGAATATCTCGTTGTTCGAGTCGCTCTCCTTTGGAGTGATGGGGTTACTTGGATTGTTGGTCTCCTCGACGGTCGACCTCATTCTGTTCGTCCTCATCGGCCTCATCTACTTCACGCGGCAGGTGATGCTCTATCTGTTCGTCCTGTTGATGCCGCTCCTCATCGTCTTCTGGATACCCGGCGTTGGGCCGTTCTCACTCGTCTCGCGGTTCATGACGCGACTGGCCGGGTTCTACGCACCATTCTTGTTCATGACGATTCCCGTTGCACTGCTGTTCAGACTGGGAGAGATACTGGGCAGTAGCTTCCAGTTCACGGTCGACGGCATCGCACTCTGGTTCGTTGCGTTGATCATCCCGTTTGTCGCCGTCGTTGCGCCGCTGTTGATGTTCTGGCAAGCGGGGGCTATCTTCGTCTTCGGCGAGCGTGCAAGCCATCACGCGTCCGCAGGGCGCGCACAACAGCGGGTGACGGGGACGACGGCCAAGGCACAGACAACTGTGCACGGAACGCAGAACTTCAGCCGTGGCGTTCGTGGCGACCACGCAATGAAACGCGACGGCCAAACGGTCCTCGGCTCTGGAGGCTCACGAGCACATCGGGGCGGGAAACGAGTGCGAGAGACGGCCGTCTCACTTCGCGACCGAGTCAGGAGCGTACGGCCGGGTTCGTCAGCATCCGACGCTACAGAGGCGAGTTCGGGCCCTGCATCGAAGGGCACCGACAGCCGAGCAACCGATTTCTCGACAATGCGCGACCGTCCAGGTCGCTCCCGTCCCTCGAAGTCCACAAAGACAGAGACAGACATGGAATCAGCCGACTCGACGAGTGACCGACCGAACGACGACCGCCCGCGCTACATCAACTAATCCATCATTCAATGTCACATCGAGACCCCGCAAAGCGAATCCCGAAGTTCCTCGGAACCGAGGCAACGCTCTTTGGAACCTACACCCTCTCAGACGCCGCGGTCGGCCTATTTCCAGCCGTCGTGGTCGTCTTGCTCGTACAGGTCATCCTCCCCGAGTCACTCACTGTTGGTGGGTACGCACTCCAGACACTCACCCTGCCGTTGGCCGGTGGGGCGATACTCGTCGGGGCGGTGTTCGTCTACCTCACCCCATCGTACACGTCGAGCATCGACTGGGTTGGGGCATACGTGGCGTCACTCCGAGCACCGACGGAGTACGACGTTGCTGCCGCAAAAGAGCAGACACAACTCGAACGGATTCACTCAGAACATGATGCACTCGAACGGACCGATGGTGCCTTTGTTGGGTTGGTGCAGGTCGACCCGCCGAATATGGCGCTAGCGACGAGTGAGGAGTGGGGTGAACGCGCCGACGCCTTTGCCGACTTCTTGAACACGACCGTCGAGTTCCCGATACAGCTATATTCGACCACCCAAGCGTTCCCCGTCGAAGCGTATCTCGCTCACTACGAAGAGCGATTAGCAGACCCAGATGTCCGAGCGAATCCGAAGCTTGCGGGCCTCATAGACGCTTACACCACGTGGTACGAAACGGAGATGGATGCACGGCAGATGACCATCCGCGATCACTACGTCGTGGTTCCCGTCACCCCAGCCGAAGTACAGTTCGATAGCGAGAGTCTCTTACAACAAATAGCGGCGATACCGCTACTCGGCCTGTTCGTCAGCGCGTGGTTCGCACCGCGACTCGCCGACGAGCGCCAGGCGATGCTCGACGAACTCGATAGTCGCTTGCGGCGTGTTGAAGCCGGTATTCGCGATATCGAGGGATGCGGGGCAAAGCGGCTCGACGCACACGAAGCACTGGGTGTGGTGGGTGAGTTCTGGACGAACGAGACGTATCGACCCGAGACGCTGTCACAGCTTGCTCGAGGGACGCCAGTCGTGCGGGGGAAGAAACAGTGATTTCCCAAGTACTCGCATCGCTCATGGCAGCGACGCCGACGAATGGGAGTCCTGAGGGTTCGGTCGAGTCGCAGGACGATTCGGAGTCTGGCACATCGACGGAGCCTCGTACAACGGACGATATCGACGTTTCGTACCCTCCCTCGATCAAAGCCCTCCCTGATCTCGGCGATATTCACGCCTCGCTCATCGGACCGTCCGGTATCGAGACGAACCCAAACAGCGTCCGCGTCGGCGAGACGTGGGTGCGCTCGCGATGGATTGCGGAGTATCCAGAGACACCGATGGACGGCTTTCTCGAACGACTGTATGCCGCCCCGGAGACGCGAGAGACCGATATCTCGATTCACGTCGACCCGCGAGACACAGAGGCGACACTTCACTCGCTGGAAAACCATATGGAGGAGTTAGAGGCGGATGTCGAATACTTAGAAGAGAAACGCCGCGCCGGTGCCCGCGGCCTCCAGAAAGATCTCGAAGATTATCGCGACCTCTACGATACGCTCAGGAATAGCTCCATGCAGGCCTTCGATGTCGCGACGTATCTGACGAGTCGCGCCGACGACCGTGATTCCCTTTCGGGAAGTGCCGTCCGAAAGACCGCCAGACAGCCCCCGGCCAATCTCACCCCCGTGACGCCGCGCTGGCAGCAACTCCAGACGCTCATCTCCACGAGCCCTATCGGCGAGAACAGACTGGAGGCGTCGCTCTCGACGCAGACACCTATGCTCGCGGGTGCGGTCGGCGCGATGTTTCCATTCGTCTCCGGGGCGTTTGCCGAACCCGGTATCGAATACGGGACGTATGCACTGAATGAGAGCCCGCTGATTCTGGATCGCTTTGCGCGTGAGACTGGGTATTGTACGATGGTCATCGGGAAGCTCGGGGCGGGGAAATCCTTCTCGACGAAGCTCCAGTTAGTTCGCCGGGCAATGTACGACCCCGAGACGGTGCTCATCATGCTCGATCCTCTGCGCGGGTTCGCGGGCGTGAACGACGCACTCGGTGGGGAATGCGTGACTGTTGGCGGGACGCGCGGGTTCAACCCGCTGGAATTGCAACCGACGCCCGCCGACGTACTGGCGTCGGTCCCAGACCTCGATCCGTGGGCCGAGCAGATTTCGTGGGCGATGTCCTTTTTCGAGACATTCTTCGCACACGTCGCGAACAATCCACTTGACGAGCGCAAGCAAACGCTCAGACGCGCAGTCCAAGAGACCTACGAGCGAGCAGGGATTACGCGCGATCCGGGGACACATTCGAAGCCGTCGCCAACGATTCGCGACCTCATCGAGACACTTGAGGAACTGCTCGCCTCACCAGCGGCGTTCGGATACACCACCGAGGGCGAGCAAACGAGCGTCGAAGCCGACGCCCAATCACTCCTGAAAGACCTTCGGCCCTCTTTCCGCCAAGGCGGGGATTTGTCGAATCTCGCACGGCCGACGGAGTTCGACCTCGATGCGAACGTTATCTATCTGGATCTCCATCAAGAAGAAGGCGCTCGCGGTCGCACCGAGACGAGTCTGATGATGCAGGTGCTGTTCAACGCCGTGTATGAGCGGGCGAAACAGACCGAGAAACGCGTGATCTTCGCGATTGACGAAGCGCACTATCTGATGGGAGATTCGACCTCGCTCGACTTTCTGGAGACGGCTGTGCGACACTCGCGACATTACGACCTCTCGTTGCACTTCATCACCCAGACCGGCGGCGAGTTCGCGCTGACGCCTGAAGCCCGGACGATTGCAAGTCTCTGTTCAATGACGCTGATTCACCGCGTGAACGAGGAGGCCGAGAAGTTGGCCGAATGGTTCGACCTGAGCGAGCGTGAGGTGAACTGGGTCCGGACGGCGAAAGCCGGGAACGAAGAGGATGGGTATTCGGAAGCATTGTTGGGTATCGACGAAGAGGGATGGTTCCCGTTGCGGGTCCGGGCGAGCGCGTTCGAGGTGGAAGCTATTGATGGAGGTGCTGCGTGACTGAATTATTGGACATCACACATCGAGTGTGAGTTGGGTTTCCGGTACGAGCCACTCACACTGCCTCAAAGTCACTGTGTGGGTGAGCGAGCATCCAGCACCGAAGAATCGATAACGGCAGTCCCTCCTGCGATTGGTGTCTGCTCGGAAAATCACGTGAATCCGATCGCGTGTGGGCACTCGGTGGGCTCTATCTGGGAGCATATCGAGGGCATCTAGAAAGACATATCCTCGGCGTCGACGGGACTCATAAGCCGCGACCGAAGACATGCGAACTCGTCTACAGACGATGACCACGTTATTGCGAGTGCTACCCACGCTTATATGTCGAACGAGAGTACGAACCAGTGCACAGATTCAGTCGACGTGACAGAGTTGTTTCTCTGTGACTACGGGGTGATGAGTGCGCTCTCCATAGTTGGGATTCGAACATACAGGGCCCTCACTCGGAATGGAACCGAGAAACGGAGCAACAAACTTCGTCACCCCCTCCCCCCTCGTAACGAGTGTAACGCGGGATTGGTAGGTAGTACATCCAAGACGGTACCCCCGATGTCAGGATGGGATCCTCATACCACCATACCCCCTCCCCCCTCGCAACGAGTGTAAACCTAAATACGGTGTCCCAGAATCGAAATGACAATGAGATTTAGAATGAAGCAGTCATAGTGGTCACCCTCGCTCAGGGATGATCAGAAGATTCGGTCGACTCATCCACCATACCGCCTCATTACGGGAGATTTTATCGGTATCACGTATGCGTGAAATACCTCATGGAACACAGAGACAATGACGACGAAGACAACATTTTCTCGACGGGGTCAATCTTCGCGAATCGAGAGCTTGTTCGTATCGGACACGTCCCGGAGTTATCACGTATCGTTGGGCGAGATAACGAGGTGAGAGCACTTGGACAGGCGCTCGGCCCAGCCACCATTGGTGGTCCACCCGAGACGACGACAATCTACGGGAAGACGGGGACGGGAAAATCACTCGTTGCCCGGTGTGTCACCCGGGAAGCCAAATTGGAAGCTGAACGGAACGATGTCGCCTTCCAGTTTGCCTACGTCGATTGTTCGGACTACCGAACCGATGCACAGGCCAGTCGGGAGATGGCCCACAGTCTCGCATCGAATCTGAACATTAACGGCGATGTTCCCCAATCCGGTCTCGCAGCTGCAGACTATCGCGATATAACTTGGAAGACACTCAAGTATAATAATGTCAATTCGTTTGTCGTCATTCTCGACGAGATCGACACATTGGATGACGACGAGTTACTACGGAGTCTCTCTCGCGCCAAAGAGAGTGGCAAAGCAAGTGCGTACATCGGGGTTATCTGTATCAGCAACAAAGTCGAATTCAGAGACCGACTGAACGAGCGTCTAAACTCCAGTTTGCAGGATAAGGAACTCATCTTCGATCCTTACGACGCAGGGCAACTCCGAGAAATACTGAATAGTCGGGCAGACGCATTTGAGGAGGATGTTCTGGAGGAAGAGGTTATTCCAAAGGTCGCAGCACTCGCCGCAAGAGCACACGGTGATGCCAGAAAAGCAATCGACACACTGTACGAGGCAGGTCGCTTAGCAGAAACAGCGAGGGAACAGACAGTCACATCAACACACGTCGATGAAGCAGTCGAACGTGCAGCGATCAATCGATTCCAATCACTCATTGAGGGGACGACTCCGCATGTCAAATATATCCTTCATGCACTGGCTGTACTGACCGTCGAGACACCGAAGACAGACGTTTTTCGCACGCATCGTATCTACAACGTCTATTCGAACTTTGCCGACGAAGACGGGGCAGAGCCACTCTCAGAAGAGCGTGTCTATCGGCTGCTGAAAGAGCAATCTTTCCTTGGAATCACCGAATCCAATCACACCGGTGGTGGACGTGGAGAAGGGAGCTATCTTGAACATCGGTTATTGCAGGACCCGGAAATCGTCCTCCAAGCACTTGGCCGCGCAAAGACAGATTAAGGGGACCTACCCTTTCTTCCGCTTACACTCGTTGCGAGGGGGGAGGGGGTTGAAATCGGTCTTACAGGAATCATTCGTGGTACCCCTCACCGAATCCAGAATATGGGCTTGGTCGGCGTATCCCATTCTGTCCATTCGGTCACCCGATCTTTCGCCAGTCTACGCCCATTCGCGCATCATCAGACCCCAAGCGAGCGGCCGCCGACAATTACCTGACCGTCGGGTCCTCGATTGGCTCGGCGAAAGCGACCGTATCACGAACGTCTGTAATCTCGACTTTCGCCTGGTCGCCCGGTTGCGTGCCCGGGACGATGACGATGAACCCGCGTTCGACCTTGGCGATGCCGTCGCCTTGGTCGCCCAGCGTGTCGATAGTCACCGAGCGAGTCTCGCCTTCTGTCACCGGTGGAGTCTGTACCTCCGAAGTCGGAGACGGCGACGGGGACGGAGACGATGTCTCCTCCTTCTCAATCGTCTGTCGTGGCGTCGACGCGGTCTCGTCGGACCCTGCTTCCTGTGCCGCCAACAGTGCGATCCGGTAGGTTTCGTCGGTCGAAATAGAGCCCCCGTCAATGAGTTCGGACGGGATGGGCAGTACGTAGCGGTCACCGTCCCGTTCGAGTTCTGTTTCGAACAGCAGACGCAGCGAGGATGGAATTTCAGTCATCTATCCATATTCGTACTGAAGGATAATAACAGATTTGATACGCTCGATAACACGAGGTCACCAAACCTCTCGATGACGGACCCGAACGACAGCCAGTTCTCAGCCGTCTGGGGAGTGATCAATGTGATCAGCATCAGTCATATTCGTCATAGGTGAGATACACTATCGGATGGATGATTCGACCTCCCCCTCGGCTCTTTCGAGACGGCTGTGCGACATTCGCAACATTACGACCCCGCCTTGAACTTCATCACACAGGCTGGCAGCGAGTTCACGCTGACGCCCGAAGCCCGGACGATTGCCATCCACTTATTCCGACTCGTCGACGGCCTAAGCAAATTCCTGCTCTCCTTTCTTGAGCACACCTCACTGTTTGATACCTCTCGATAACATCTATCGGTATCCTCAGTTTTCACTCTCACTAACGGTCGAACTGCCATTTTTGCTAATCCTCGCGCTGTGTATCTGACTCGCCAGGTTGTTCTCTATCTTTTGGTCTTGATAATGCACCTGATATCGGGCCATATGGTCTGTCTTCGTAGTCGGTGAAACGGCCGGCCGGATTTTACGTCCCGTTCTTGTTCATGACCTCGCTTGTTGCCCTGCTCCTTCGGGTCGGACAGCTCCTTGGTTCATCAGTTGCCCTCTCAATCGGCGGCGCAGGACAGCTAGTATTCGCTATTTTAACGCCGCTCCGCTCTGTCATCTCGTCATTCGTGCTGTTCTGGCAAGCCGGGGCGTTGTTCTTCATGGCTGGTAACGCATTTCGCCATCGGCAGGTCAGAGACCGAGGAACTTTTCAGCGGCTCCGCTGTACGCACCATTGATGAGCAGCCCGTCAGCGAGAGACTCGAAGCTCTGGCTACTTCTCCCACGTTCCGTCAGAGAGCTTCCTGCTGACTTGGCTGCTACGCTTGCTCTCGTCGTTCTCACGACGCTGTTTGCGACAGTACCGGTCGTCAGCGAGACGCCGATTCGAGTCGTCTTCGGACTGCCTCTTGTCCTGTTTCTACCCGGGTATGCCCTCATTGCAGCGCTGTTTCCTGAAGCCGGCTCGCCTCCGGACGCAGCAGAGGAAAATGAGATCAACACCGGTATCGACGGCATCGAGCGAGTCGCGCTCTCGTTCGGGTTGAGCATCGCAGTCGTCCCGCTGATTGGCCTAGCCTTGAACTTCACTCCGTGGGGGATTCGACTGGCTCCCATCCTCGTCGGTGTCGGTGGCTTCACCACGGCTGCGACCGTCATTGCTTCACTGCGCAGACAAGCACTCCCCGAAGACGAGCGATTCTCGGTCCCGTACCGAGAGTGGGTCTCTGATAGCCACGACGCGCTAATCTCGCCGGAAACACGTCTCGATTCCGCACTGAATATCTTGTTAGTTTGTAGCCTGTTACTGGCCTCTGGCTCTATCGTCTATGCTGTCGCTGTTCCAGTACAAGGCGAGTCGTTCAGCGAGTTCTATCTGCTAACGGAGAACGACGATGGCGAACTCGTCGCCAGTGGCTACCCGACCGAACTCACGGTTGGTGAGAGCAAGGAACTCGTCGTTGGTGTTGGTAACCAGGAGAACGAACGGACGAGTTACACCATCATTGTCGCGCTCCAGCGGATCGAAGCTGTCGACAACGAAACGGTCGTTAGAGAGTCAACCGATTTGGCTCGGTTCTCACCGACGGTTGCAGACAACGAGACGTGGCACCGGCCACACGAGATAACGCCGACCACGACGGGAACGAATCTCCGCATGACGTACCTGCTGTACAAGGATGACCCAGCACCACAGCGAGATATAGACTCGGCTTACCGGTCGAACTACATTTGGGTTAACGTTACTGCCCAGTAACGGCTTTCCTGGTCCTAACAACAGATTACCAAACCATCTAGTATTTAACCTTGGACAGTAACAAACCTCGTAACTGATAGACAGTGTCCAATGACTGAGGCAACGAATCAGAAACACGACGCATCGCTCGTAACTGCCCGTGACCGGGCTGTCGTTGTGATTTCGGTGGCTGACGACCACGTGGGCGAGGGCGTTCTTACGACGATTCTTCGGGCCAAGGAACACGGCCACTACGTATTCGTTTACTGTAAGGACCGCGATTCGGAGATCGCCGAATTCACTCGGCAGCTTGATGCCACCGTTGTCGAGCACGACCCGAACCGACCTATCCAAGAGCACTCCCGGTCGCTTGCCCGCGAGTATGGTTTTCCCGGTATCATCCATCTCGAATCGCCCGGGGAACGTCTCGATTTCGAGTCTAGCAATGCCCGACTCCAGAACAGTTCCGAATACATCGTTCCGGCTGATATCGAGTACGAGACGGAGTCGAACCTGATTATCGGCATTCCGGCGTACAACGAGGAAGTTGGTATCGGTAGCATCGTCTTATTGGCAAAATCGGTCGCAAGCGAGGTAATCGTCATCGACGACGGGAGCTCCGACGACACCGTCGGGGTCGCGAAAGCAGCCGGTGCAACGGTCATCGAACACGAGGAAAACAGGGGAAAGGGTGCAGCTATCCAGACGCTGTTCGAGACTGTTCGTGAACGAGAGTTCGACACGTTTGTGTTGCTAGACGGGGACGGCCAGCACGACCCCGACGAAATTCCACGGATCGCAGAGCCGATACACGACGGTAAGGCTGACCTGGTCATCGGAAGCCGGTATCTCGACGACTCCACCGAGGATGAAACACCGGCCTATCGACGTGTCGGCCAGCGTATTCTGGATATCCTGACCCTCGGTCCGTCGAAAACGCGCGTGACTGACTCCCAGAGCGGTTTTCGGGCCTTGTCTCCCCGTGCAGTCGACGAACTGGCGGTTACGACGGACAACTTCGGGGTCGAGACGGAGATGATAGACCTCGCCTCCCGGAATGACCTGTCTATTACTGAACGGCCTATAGAGGCCCGTTACGAGGGCATTGACGGCCAGACTCAGAACCCGCTCCGGCATGGGCTGACGGTCGTCATTTTCATCCTTCAACTCGTTCGTGACCGCCATCCACTGCTGTTTTTCGGCCTCCCCGGACTGGTTTTCCTGACTATCGGAGCATATTACGGCATCGATGCCGTTCTTGTCTTCCGGAACACCGGTCAGTTCTATCCCGCGAAAGTGCTCGTTAGTGGCTTTTCGACAGTCATCGGGGCGATTGGACTGTTCCTCGGCCTCGTACTGAACCGTATAAGCAACATGCTCGAACAACTCGATGAGTCCGAGTCACAATGACGCCAGCCTTCAACAATTCATGAACAATAACACGCACATTGCGATTGTCCTCGGCACACGCCCGGAAATCATCAAACTCTCTCCCGTTATCCGGGCGTGCCATCAACATGACATTCCGTGTACACTCATCCACACGGGCCAGCACTATTCAGAAGAGCTTGATAGCGTCTTTTTCGACCAACTGGAGCTCCCAGAGCCGGACTACCATCTCAGTGTCGGCTCGGGCTCACACGGCGAGCAGACCGGTGCGATGCTCGCCGAGATTGAGGCGGTTCTCCTCGATATAGAACCCGATGTGGTACTCGTCCAAGGCGACACGAACTCGGTACTCGCCGGTACGATCGCCGCGAGCAAGCTTCCAGTCGAAATCGGACACGTCGAGGCTGGGCTCCGGAGCTTCGACCGGGAGATGCCTGAAGAGACGAACCGTGTTCTTGCCGACCACGTGGCGGACTATCTGTTCGCACCGACGGCGACATCGGCCGACTACCTTCGGAGTGAGGGCTTGGACGAAGAACGGATACACGTGACCGGGAACACGATCGTCGACGCCGCCCAGCGACACAGCGACTTCGCCGCGAAAAAGAGCACCGTTCTCGATGAACTAGGGCTTGCACCGGAGGAGTTCATACTGCTAACGGCCCACCGAGCGGAGAACGTAGACGACCGGGGCCGGTTCGCTGACCTATTCGCAGGCGTTGAGCGGGCTGCCTCAGCGCTTGGCCACGAGGTTGTGTATCCGATTCACCCGCGCGCACAACAGCGACTTAACGACTTCGACCTGACGATTCCTGACTGCGTGCAGTTGGTCGACCCACAAGACTATCTGGACTTCCTCGAACTGGAGCGGACTGCGTCGGTGATTCTCACCGACTCTGGCGGCGTGCAAGAGGAAGCATGTATTCTCGGTGTCCCCTGTGTGACACTCCGGGACAACACCGAGCGCCCCGAGACCATCGATGTCGGCGCGAACCGGTTGGTCGGCGTCAACCCGAACGAAATCAGAACGGGGGCAGTTGAGATGTACGAGAGAACGACTGAGTGGGAGAACCCATTTGGCAACGGAACAGCATCGGAACAGATACTTGACACGGTAAGTGAACGGTCGGTAGACGGTCAGCAAGTCCCACAATGAGCACGATATTCGTCCACGGACTCGGATACATCGGGTTGCCGACGGCAGCGATGTTCGCCAACTATGAACACGAGGTCACCGGGTACGACACCGACGAGGAGATTATTGAGGGCCTAGACGACGGCGATATCCATATCGAGGAACCCGGACTTCGCGCGTTCGTCACACAAGCGCTTGAATCTGGCAACCTGACCGTGAGCAACGAGGTCGGTGAGGCGAAGTATCACATTATCGCTGTCCCGACGCCGTTCGACGACGAGAGCAAAGAGCCGACACTTGACTACGTGGAGGCCGCTGGCGAGGCCATCGCCCCGCATCTCAGGACTGGCGATACGGTTATCCTTGAATCGACCGTCCCTCCAGGTACGACTGTCGAGACGCTACAGCCAGCCCTCGAACAGTCCGGGCTCAACGCGGGTGCAGATTTCGCACTCGTCCACTGTCCCGAGACTGTCCTCCCAGGGGACATTATTACCGAACTCAAAGGGAACGACCGTATCATTGGTGGGGTCAACGGGGTTTCGACTGAGGCCGCCGTTCGACTGTATAAGTCCTTCGTCGACGGGGAGATCTACACGACGGAAAACGCGACAACGGCCGAGTTCGTCAAGCTCATCCAGAACACCTATCGGGATGTCAACATCGCGCTGGCGAACGAACTGGCGCTCATCGGCGCCGACTACGATATCGACTCCCGTGAGGCCATCGAGATGGCGAATACACACCCTCGCGTCGACCTCCACCAACCCGGGCCGGGTGTTGGTGGCCACTGTCTCCCGATAGACCCGTGGTTCCTCGGCCATGGCTCCGACCAGCTCGACCTGATACGCACTGCGCGAACGATCAACGACGGGATGGCCGGCCACATCGTCGACATCCTCCGGAAAGAACTCGGTACGTTGGACGGCAAGCGGATCGCACTGCTCGGTGTCGCGTACAAGGGCAACGTCGGCGATACTCGACAGAGTCCAGCGCTGGACCTAGCACACGAACTGCAAGAGGCTGTCGCCGAAGCACCGGAAGCGACGGCCGACGGCGGGATACAGTCGGATAGCGACGGTGTCGATGTGCGACTCCACGACCCCCACGTCGATGACCAAATTCTGCATCTCGTCGACTTCGAGGCGGCCGTCAACGATGCGGACGCCGTCGTCATTACTACTGACCACGATGAGTTCGCCGAATTGGTGCCAGCAGAACTATGCGAATCGATGGCTGGGGACCTCCTCGTGGATACGAAAGATATGCTCCCGGAACGTGAGTGGATATCAGAAGGGTTCTCATTGCGGCGTATCTGAGTACCAGTATGTCAGCTACGATGACTGGATGGATAGACCTCGCAAGTCCATCCCATCCGTTCTTCTTCCACGCCTTAACCTCGGAGATTCCAAACGTCGACTTCCGGACCACTGTCCGGAACAAGACCGAAACGGTCGATTTAGCAGCTGAAGTCGGCTTCGATTACAGTGTCCTTGGACGGGATTTCGACAACCCGCTGTTGCGGAAGGTCGGCATCCCGCTCCGGACAGGGCAGCTCGCGGTCTCCGCGCCCGACGCCGACATCTCGCTGTCCTCCCGGAATGCGATGTGCGTGCTCGCGTCCAAAGCCCGCGGGATTCCATCGATTCACTTCACGGACAATGATATCACCGCCCACGTCGATGGGCTTGAATACGAGAAGCTTTACAACCGGCTGGAGGCGATGGCGACCCACAACGTCGTTCCAGCCGCCTTCGAAACCGAGGAGCTGACCAAGCGCGGTGCAGACCCTGACAGCGTCCACACCTACGACGGGTACAAGGAGGACATCTACATCGCCGATTTCGAACCTGACCCAAACTTCACTGACCAGTTCCCCTTCGAGGAGTACATCGTGATCCGTCCCGAGGCACTGGATGCGGCCTACGTCGATGCCGAGCGCTCGCTGGTGCCCGACCTCCTAGAGGGGGCCGCCGAGCGTGACCTTTCAGTCGTGTATCTGCCCCGCGGACGCGGTGACGAGGTCCACGCAGATCCGTACGACGACCAGCAGGTGTACGTCCCTGACGCCGCCCTCAACGGGCTCCAGTTGGCGTGGCACTGTCGCTGTATGCTCACCGGTTCGGGGACGATGGCACGCGAGGCGGCCTGTATGGAGAAACCGGCCGTCTCCTTCTTCCCGAACACGCTGTTGTCTGTCGATAAAGAGATGGAAGCAGAAGGACGGATCTTTCACTCACGTGAGCCGGAGGCGATACTCGACTATATCAACTCGATTGATCAGCAGGATGCCGCTCCCGGTCGTGGACAAGCCCGTATGGTCCGTAACGAGGTTGTGGACTTGGTGGCCAGTCTGCTCGCCAAAAGCACATGAAGGTGCGGAATCCGACACCAGAAGGACGGGATACTCCTAGTAATATGATTTCGTGAAACGCTTGACGACATCAAGACAGTTCACTAAATAAAAAGGATGTGATAAATCGCCAGACATGGTTTGGTTTCACGGTTTCAGAGCATGATTCATGTTTGAACGTCCCACATCAAGGCGAATTCACGAAATTCACCGTACCAAGTTTGTGCACGCATGGCGTCGCCGAACGTGCGCTTGATGGGCGAGAAGACAGTCTCACAGATACTGGCGGGATCTGGGCCGCTACTCACGATATTTGGTTAGCGGTCTTACGCCGTCTTCGCAGAATTTTTCACTTAATTCCATCCAGTCGTAGCCTTTGTCGGCAAAGATGTTGGCTAGATCGCCCCGCCCCAAAGCTGGCGACCTGCTAGCCGTACTGTGTGTCTTGGCGTTTCTCGGTCGTACAGTGAACGTCCAGAATGGCTTGGATTTCTGTGTCGATGAGAGCTGTCGCTTTGAGTGCCTGAACCCGGAATTTGCCCGGCTGCGGCAGTTTTTGTTATCGTTTTCACCGCCGAAAAATGTCGCATCAATAGCAACGAGACCGCTGGACGAGTCGATCTTTGTTCTGTCAAGCCACCTGATTATGTGGAATGGTCGGGAAGATTGGCCCAAACGCGACAGATCCATCGTGTTCAGATAAGCTGATTCCATGCGAAGCTGAATGATCTGAGCCAATCGTCGGCTGTTTCTGCTTCGGCGTTGCTGAAACAGTTTGAGAAACAGATAGTTCAGCGTTTTATTTCTCTGAAGACACGTTCGACAGCATTCCGATTTCCATGTTTTTCGTATCTGAAATCGAAGCCATGTCGTTGACACGCAGCTTGTAACGATTTGGAGCCATCGACGAGAAACACGGCGTCGTTGACGTCGTGTTTCTCACTGAGCTCGGTGAGGAGTGAATGGGTGAGAACCGTCGTTGTGGTTGGTCTTAGCTTCGTATGGAGTAATCTGTTCGTTTGCGGATCGACAGCGGCGTACAGCCAATACTTCTCATCGTTGAGTTGGATCACAGTCTCGTCAACCGCAACGTGATCCGGAGACCGTCCATCTTCGGGCTGTAAATTTGCTTTGTGAACCCAATTATGTACAGTTGACCGACCGCGTTGGACATCGAATATCTCAAGAACTGAGACAGTATTCGAAAGTGATAGTCCAGCCAGATGCAACTGAATACTCAGCTTCATCAGCAGCTCCGGTGTCGCTTCTCGCTCCACAAAATCTAAGTCGATTTGGTCAAGATTACCGCTGAGGCCGGCGTTTTTAGGCATAGACACTTCAAAACCGCCGTGCCTCACTCTTCAATCCTTATCTGAACACTACGGACAGATCTCCCCGAAAATGTATATCACACCACTCAGGAAACAAGTGCTTCTCGGTAGGATTTCTCTAGGTAAGCCCACAGATAATGTATCGACACCACAGAATACTTTCCGAATCCACCACCGCTTTGCGAAGCGGCGACTTCACCTCGTCCACTAACAGCATTTTTTAGCTAATTGATAGAGGTTTCTCTTGAAGAAGGAGATTTTCGACAGAGATATCGATCATTTCCTGCTTCATTTTCCTAGTTCTGACGGTTGAACCCAACGCTGTTAAGTGGTGATCAGAGCCACTCAATAGAGTGGAATTGCTATCCTAGTACAAGAACACATATAATGGCAAGCCGGTTATTGACATCATGGAAAAATTGTCAGTCATTATGGTTGGGCCTGTTAATCACACGAGAGGCGGCATGTCTCAGTACATTGAAGATCTAACAAAAAACCTTTCTGATGATGTTAATGTACATACGCACCATGTTGGATCCTTAGATAAGGATTGGCCCGGTGCAGTTTTCGTTGCGGCTATTTATTCTGCGTATTGCTTGGTCAGGTTTCTTGTGCGACACCGAACGGATATCGTCCACGTGCATGCCAGCTTCGGACTAGATTTTTACAGGAGTATCATATATTCATTAATTACAAAATATATCTGGAGAAGACCACTTGTTTTCCACGTACATGGATCTGAATTTGATCAGTTCGTACAGTCCGCTTCATTCTGGCAACGCCAAGTGACGAGACTAGTTTTCAGTATTTCAGATGAGATCCTAACAATATCTGAATATTCACGGGACTCTATCAGCTCACTGGCTGAAGATGAGAAGATTACACATATTCATCACTCGGTCGAGCCAGAGGCCTACGACCCACAATACCAGACAAATCCATTACGAATTACCTTCATTTCCGATATTATTTATCGGAAAGGAATACTTGATCTAGATGAGATAATTCGTGAAGTACTTGATCGCGGCGACACCAACGTCAAGTTCCATTTAGCTGGGACCGGTATGTTACAGGACCAGTTTGAAAAACTTGATGAGGAGTTCAGCTCTGTCAAATACCACGGCTACGTCTCAGAAGAAGAGAAACACCGCTTGCTTAGTGAATCACTTGTATTCATGTTACCAACATACTCTGAAGCAGGTCCACCAATCGCTATCGTTGAAGCGATGGGTGGCGGGAATGCAATAGTCACGACAGATACTTCAGGTATACCAGAATTAATCAAACATAGAAGAAATGGAATAGTAGAACAAGTAGGTGATGTCCAAGCATTTACCTCGTCTCTTCACCAGTTGTTAGGTGAACCAGAAATTGTCATTGAAATGGCACGTAGAAATCGAAAAATCATCGAAACAAGACTAAATTGGGCGCAGTCAAGTCAGAAGGTAGAGGAAGTATACAATAAATTTTACTGATGACTGCTCATTTTCCGAACATTTAGGTGTTCCCTCGAAGAGTGTCAAATTTGATTGTAGAATAGTATGATAAATGAAGGAGAAGGCGGAGAGTATTTTCCCATCAAGTATATAAATATAATATTAACTTACCACCATGAAAGTCAGTTAATAATAATGTGCCCAACCCTCATAGAACAGACAATAATTACTTCTGACCCTCAGAATTCAGATTTTATCACCTCTGTCAACACTCTGTGGAGTTTCCCACCGCGACTGCGAAAAGAGTACTCGGACCGGTCAACTCCCTTAGTTAGCGACTGTTCCGCTTGTAGTGCGATGACCGTATTAGCGATACGCTCTGGCGTCGGTTCTCCGACGAAGCCAGTTCCTTCGAATGGACGTAAGACATCACCTATCGAACTTTCCTCTGAACATAGCGCCAATATGGGCGTGTCGGCAGCGATATAGTCATATGTTTTCATTGGAATCTGCGCTGAATCCCGGTTGGTCAACAGGCCAATATTTGCCTCCGAAATGAGGCCGAGGAGCGTTTGATGATTGATGTAGTCCGTTGACTCGTACCTGACCTGTCTGCTACCATTTGTAATTCGCTCAATTGTCGAAGAATGTCTTCCAATCTGTGTGAAGGCGACTGAGGGCGGATCCCTGTGAGCAAGTTGCACAAGAGCCTCGGCCAGTACTGACTCGTCTTGATAAATTTTCCCCGGGCAAACGATTTCAAGCGTATCTTCGGATTGTCTGTTGGAGTTCCTCAGCGTCCGGTTGGCTCGGAAACCATTTCGGACCGTCCTGAATTCAGTTTCAGGATATTGCTGTCTGTATCGTTTTGATGTCCGTTCCGATGTCGTCGTTACTACGTTTGCTTTCTCGAGGACAATACTCTCCATCGCTTTTAGAACCGACTGTTGCGATCGTGACGAGATATTTTTGTATGGTGCAAGTAACCATGGATCGCGCATATCTAGCACGTAGGGAACAGATGTGAGGCGTTGCAATACCGGAAGTACGATTGCTGGCGGAAACGGTGCCCCAGTAAACCAAACTACATCCGGCTGGTGGACACGAATCCGCCGATACAGCGTATGAGCCAGTATCGGTGCCCAACCGAGGCGTCCGAAATCAACGCTCTCTGGAAGCAAGGACCCGGCTGGGAACACGTCATCCTGCTGGCACCGATTTGGCTCAGGAGTAGTGATTATCTCAACATTCCAGCCATATTCACGGAGTACGTCAGCGAACGTCCCGGGTCTGATAGCACCGACAGTTTCTCGCGGGGGAAATGCATGTGAAGCAATGACGATATTGTTGCCGCTCATATCTTGCACGGCCACATTTGACAGTCCACGCTATAATATTCTTCTTCGTTCAACTTGCATACTTGAACGAAGCGTTTTCCAGGTAGATTATCAGGTGAGTGTATTTTGTGTTTATAATGGTGTATCTCTAACAGAGATAAATGCAGGTTGTATCAGTATGGCTCCATTTCAATATAGTTACATCGATATGAGCAATCACAATGTATTTTCTACTGGAGGGATATCAATCTATAGTGGTAATTCGGAGAGCAAAATTCTGGCTCATTCTCAGTAATATAGCCATTGCCGCAGGTGTCTTGCTGAGCTACTTGACACCGGCGGTGACCTACGAGTATAACCTATACACATCGACGCCTTCAATCGTTTGGGGGCTCCTATTCGGCTCGGTTGCAATTGCTGTTATTGTATCACTATCCCGTCAATCATCCCTCCAATTGGCATCAGTATTAACACTCTTGCTTGTCGGAACTGTCATCTTGTTGCTCCCGCTATTCAGGGGATACTACATATACGGGACAGGTGACTCGTTCACTCACCTTGGGTGGTTGCAAGACATTGCCACCGGAACTCTTGACCCTTCTAACTTTAGATATCCCATTCTCCATCTCCAGTCACTTGCTCTGAGCACCGTGGCTGATTTCTCTCTCCGTCACGGTATCTACCTCGGTGCGGTGAGCTATACGCTGGTGTTGGTCGCAGCCTGTCCACTTTTCGCACGGACAATAACTAGACGCCGTCGCCCAACGATTATCGTCGCAATCGTAGCGACGAGTTTTTTCCCAATTATAAATATTCTCGTGGCCAATGTAAGTGCCCAACCCGCCTCGCAATCAGCTATCTACTTCGTCTTACCAGCTTACCTGTTGTACAAGACCGTTGACGAACCGTCGTATCGGAATTACGCTTTGGTCATCTGTACTGGTTTTGTCCTCACACTTTTACACCCGCACCGCGGAGTGACGCTGATACTGTATGCCGTCGGTCTATTAGCGACTGTATATCTGACTGACGTAGATGCAGCGTTGAAACGGAGCAAGATCCATCTTATCTCTTCAATACTGGTTCTCGGGCTCATAGTCTGGTTGTGGATTGAAGGGCAACTTGTCCGGTCCCTTGGAATAATTCTTGTTAGTATATTTTATATCAACCCGGGAAATGCAGGCGTAACTACTGGGGTTGTTAGTGTGGCTACTCAGGCTGGAGTGAATCCAGTTTCCCTTACCCTACGGGCATTCGCGGCACCAATCATCTTCACACTCACTTCAACAATATTTATTTTAAATACATTTACCGACTATTCGAAAGAATTTTCGAAGCGGTCATTCAGATTGTTTGGTGGAATGGTCACACTGTTTATATTTTTTGTTTTTTCAGTTGTAGCAGGGATATTCATGTCATTCCGAAACTTGACTCCGCTGCTGGCACTTGGCGTTGTGACCGGTGGCATCGGACTGTTCCAACTGAGTGAAACCCTTCATATGGATCGACGTGTTACGAAAAATACCGTCGTTGCGATTGTTCTTTTGCTTGCCCTAACACTCTCCGGAGCAACTATTCACGATTCAAACTACATTTTCCAGCGAAACGCGCATGTCACCCAAGCCCAAATGGAAGGTTATGATACCTCATTTGAGTACTGGAATGAGGAGAACCACTTCGCTGCGATACGTGCACAACCTCAGCGATACAAACATGCACTCTATGGAGTTGAAGAGACGCGTGAGTTGAACTACTCCGGCACACCGTATCGACTACCCCGGTACTCATTTATTCCATCACACATGGCGAATCAGAGTCTTGACAGCGTTTACCCCCGTGGACAAAAGATCGTAGTAACACGGATGGACAGACAGTATTATGACAAAACGCTCGGTGGGTTTAGATACAATAGGTCTGATTTTGCTTATCTCAACACAACAGACCACGTGGGTAGGACATATTCGAGCGGTAATTTCGTCGTTTATACTGTAATGTAGATTCGTAGCCAGTCGTGGTGTCTATCGCACCTAGAGTCATACGCTGACTGTTCCATTCAAAGACACAGACTGTCCGTTGACGACCATTTCCTCAGTCACGTTCAGGGAGCGATTTCCGATACGGTATTGACCGGTGTATGGAACAATAACACTGAATCCACCAGATTGACCAGTGGACACCGTTCTATTATATGTAACTATCTCACCTCTGATTAGGACGGATGTCGATACGTCAACTGAAGATTGAGGCGCGGCCTGTCCAACAATGCGAGTGCCTGGAACGACTTCGAATACCTTTATTGAGCCATCTTCAGAGACGTAAACTGCCCGGAAGTACTGTGTTCCGGGGGAGTTCCCTCGTTGACTCCCATACCGGTTATGGAGGATCTCAAATCCAGTTCCTTGTGCGGTCGTGGATTCCCCGGTAGTCACTACGAACCCCCTCACTGTGAACAGTTCCTGTCCTGAGCTGTCAATAGTTGACCGCTCCACCCAGGCGTCTGGATCTTCGGCCTGCATCAAGTCCGAATAGTAAACTGTCGAAAATGAGTATGAGCGCGACTCTCCGTTGACAAAATAATTGTAGACCCTGCTTTGGCCCCATCGCGTGAGCACGTAATTTTCTGGATATTCGAGTCCTTTTTCTGCTGCATATTGGTCGATCCAAATGGCGGTTTCATAGGTATCTTTATCTGTCGCAATCTGATTCATTTTGACTGGTGTTTGGACTAGCCCCATACTACCGACGAGGAGAAAGAGGGCAACCAATACACTGATTGTTTTTTTCTCGGGAATTTGGAACGACACTGGAGAGCGGTCACGGAAGTCGATCCGCCGTGCACTTTTTACGCTCGCTGCCAGATGTACTAATGCGATACCGGCGAAAATTGAGATGAAGAGTGACCCCTCACCAGCAAACCGGATTTGGTTGATTGTGAGCAACGACACAGTCAAAGTGAAGATACAGATAACCAGCCACGATGGCTGATATTCGTGTGCAGAGCGCCAACTGAGCCACACGAGATGGGGTAGTGCGAGAAAGAAAAAAAAGCCGTAAATGAGTATCGGTGTTAAAATCAACCCTATGTCGGTCGAGAAAATAGACATCGTCTCGGCAACGGATCCAGACTGTGAGAGAAATTGCCTGAATATCAGCAGTGCCGATCGAAGCTCCGGAAGAAGATACCACACTGAGACACTGCCCCCAAGCGCAGCAGTGACTGTGAACGCGGCTAGTTCCCGCGCTGACCTGTGCTTCCTGTGCCATAGCTCAGCGCTTCCGACAGAACCAACTGCGCCGATAAAGAGTAGGAGAGGAGTGATGCCCCGATAGAGTCCCATCCAGCCCAATGTAGCGTGCAGTGAATATGTCAGTATCGAACTGATTGCGAGACCAACAAGTAGCCATTTCGTCACTGTGGTTGGCGACTGGTCTGCCCGGACAGCCCCGATAGCCAGTGCTGGAACACAAATCGCAATCGGGAGCAGCAGAATAGGTCCGCCGCGCCATGCCGCGAGTTGTGTCGTGAGACCCAATCCGAGACCCAGGGCCGTTAACGGTTGTCCCCAACGATGTGCTTGCTGGTCATCACCGATTCGGACCAGCTCAATTATTGTGTACACAATGAACGCTAGAACAAGGAAATCGAAGGCGTGGTGATCACCGAACCCTAGTCCAGTGCGGAACGCGTGTGCCGGCGTAACAGCGAGTATCAACACCGAACTTAAACCAACTCTCCGGTCATTAGTAAGTCGTGTTGAAATGATATATAGTATGGCCCCTGTCGCAGTAGCGACTACCACAGGATACCAGGCGACCACCAGACCCGACGCGGTCTGCCCGCTCCCGAAAAGACTCGCAGTCCACCAGAGAGCAACGATCAACAGCACGTCATGGTTAGCGACATCCTCAGGCAACTGCGTCAGCGCGCCAAAATCGAACGCCTGCAGGTTACTTGCCAACAGTATATCGACCCAGGACCGGTAAAAGTACGGGTCATTGCCCGCGAGAACGATGTCGCTTCCGCGGAATACGCTTGACCACATGAAAACGATTCGCACCACCGTAACGAACATCAGCACTCCGCCGACGGCAAGCGTGGTCTGTCGGTCAATATCAGGGAGCTTGATCAACGACAGGTCGAACCCTTCCGTGTCACTACCACTTTCGACAGTCTCTTGATTTAGTGCTGCTTGGACAGCCGTCCGGTCGGCGACCCTGTAGCCATCGCTGCCCTTCTCCACGATGCCACGCGAGACGATTTCACCGAACGTTCCGGAGTCGGTAGAGAGGTCGTCGAACGTCCAGGGACCGTCGTCGTCGACATTCAGAATCTCTTCGATTGTAGACTCAACGTCGGGTCTGTCCGCGAGGAGGTCGTCTGTGGCCTCGCGTACGTCGTCCATACAAATTGTAACCGTAGAGGTGCGAATAAACCCACCGGAAAGAGATTTGAGCTATTTATCGTAGCGATAATTAAAGTTGAATAGAGGAAATCATGATAAACGGTGGATAGTATACAGGACTTCGTCGACCGGAGCTGGCATTCGATTGGCAATGGATTTGATCTCCTGAGGTTGAACCACTCCAAATTTAATTAAAAGAAGGGAATATACGAAAAGCCCCACAGATGGTACAATAGTTAACAACAGTACTGTACTAGTGATACTGTGTGCAAGAGCGAAGATAACCGGTGCTGTGAGTAGGGCCGTCGCCAAGATACGGGATAGCCGGAGTTCCTTGAGTGGATCGAATCCAATTCTGCGGGCGCACCAAACGTGAAAAAAGAACATTGAACCGTACCCGATACTTGTCGCAACTGCTGCTCCGTACATCCCGTACCGAGGAATCAATATCAGGTTCAACAGCAGATTAATTATTGACGCTGATGCTGTCGCATAGATTATCTTTTGCAAATCGCCAATTCCCTGTCCAATCGCAAAGATCGGCCGTGCGATAGCGAACCCCAGAGCACCGGGCAACAACAACAGTAGAGGACCAACGGCCACGGCAAACTCCGGACCAAAATATAGTGGTACGAACTCATCTGCCAGAGCGGTGAGTCCGATGATCAGCAGAAGAATAAACGCAAGTGAATACCTAGTTACGTCGCTGGCAATCTTTGAGACAAGACCGTACTTGCCCTCTGACCACATCTCTGAAACAGATTGGACCAGTGTATATTGCATCGCCATAGGCACAAACCAGAGAAACTCAGCGATTACCAGGGCAGCTTTGTAGTATCCCGTTTGCTCGGACCCAGCAATCGGCTGGAGTAGTATTATGTCTACATGATATAATGAGACTGTGAGAAATGCTAGTAAGATACTATTGAGATTGAACGTTAGCAATTCACGTCGTGGAATATTCTCTGGCAATCTCTGAAACAATGTCCTGAACGATACATTCGAATGAGTTGCATAGAACGCGATTACACCAACGACGGTAATGGCAACAATTCTTCCGATGAGTGCGCCTTGTACTCCCCAGTTCAAGTAGACGAGCCCAATTGCAACACTGCCAAACAGTATTTTATCAAGAATCTGGAGTGGTTCCGAGTAGTGCTCTAATCCAAATCCCATGAGTGATCCACGCGCAACGGAGTACAGTTGATTTGCAACAATTAAGAAGGCGAGTAGTAAAAGATATTGCTGGAATTCTGGACCGAACTGTTCGGTAACGAATTGCGTCGTACTGGCCACATAGACTATCAGCCCCACTATGATTGATATGAAAACTGCAATCCGTGTGTAGAACGTAAAAATGTAGTCCTCCCATCTTTCCAATTCTCGATTTTCGGCGATATACTTCCGAAGTCCATTAAATATTCCAGAATGGACAACAGTAGAGATCAGCCCAAATATAGACAGAATTAAAGCATAGTCTCCGTAGTTACTATTCCCGAGTAGCCGAACAAGAATCGGAGTGATTAACACTGCAAGTACCAGCTTTCCGACTCGTGTTCCCAGAATTGAAACGAATGCTCGAAGCGGGTTCCGTTCCATTCTTATTAGACTGCACCGAACAACTGAGTGAGTAAATCGCTTTGATGAATTGTTTCAATATGCTCTTGAATCCTCTCTTTTTCGTCCTCCTTCTTTGTATCCAACTGACGGATTGCTGCTTCTAATTGGGAGATGTCAATCTTGTTTCGACCATCAAAAAAATATGCGGATTGATCAAAGCTTTCGAGTAGTTCCCCATATTTTGTTGCCCATCCGATTGCGATGACGGGCACCCCATTTCGGTACGAATGGACCAATGAATGATATCGAGAACCAATCAAATAGTCAAATTGTTCGATTGTTTGCTCTAGCTCGATTGCGTTTAGTTCGTCGTCGAGAAGATAGATGTGATTGTCATCATCGAACAAGGATTTAATCCACGTACAAATTTCTTCGTCCTCGGAAGAGTGCCGAAGCACGTACACATTCTTCCCCTGATCAAGTAGTGTTTCGAGTATCGCAATGTACATATCTTTCAATTGATCTCGTTCTTTGCGCTCTACGAGCCTTGAATTCGGTACAACACCAACTGCATCTCCCTCAACATCCGGAACCTGAAACTCCGGAACCTCAGTGAATACGTTTTCCAAGTTATAATCCTGATACTGAAGAACAATATCAGACTCCAACTGGACATTCTCTGTTGTGTAAGGGCGCAAGCACTTGATGCCCTCCTTCTCACGCGGACAAATAACTTCTGCAGAAGGAAGAAAGGCGGAAAACAGTGGCTTGAGAATCGTAGCAGCAGCATGAGGATACGAAAACGGGCCGATAGACTGTGGTAAAATGTAAATTGGTATCTTCTTTCGTTTGGCCGAAATTAAATTAGACATATACTGTAACGATTGTTGAAAACCCCATTGTGAGGAGAGAGCGTAGCCATTTATATCTATAATAAAGGCGCAATCGTTGAGTACAGCCTTCACTTCCTGGTGAGCGGTTTGTGGATACGGATCGTCGTACACTGCTGGCACTATTGAAGACATTGCATCTATCCGGGCACCACCAGACCACGGCAGTATCGTAAAATCGTACTGTTCTTTCTCAATACTGTCTCGTTGGTAATCTCGGTTCGAAAAGAGGTAAATCGACTTCCCCGGAAATCGCCGCTTGAGTCGGTCAACAACTGTGAAGGTCATCGCCTGTGCACCTTTGTTGAATAATTCACCACCGACAATGACAATATTTTCTCCAGTTAATTCGCTCCTCGATTCTTGGGATGTGAGCGAATCAAAGATAAGCTGTTCAGTGACCGCTGTTCCGAAGGCAAATTTTTGCCCAATCGCCCGGATGCGACTGTACATCTTGGGCTATTTCTTTTTGTCTCACGTATTGTAGTTGGCGGTTACGTCTCGTTGAACGATGCAACCTCATCCACACTTTTTTTTGCAGAGAAAGGAACTTTCGCTTCTGAATCAGGGTATCCTATCGCCATAAGCATGATGACCTCCTCGTCATCATCTAACCCAATTGTGTCGGCCATATCCACTTCTAATCGGTGGATGACCGGCCAATTGATACAGCACGAAGCTAATCCTTGAGCCTCTAGAGCATATTGGAAACTCATAGCCGTCAAACTAGAATCGATATATACGACATGTCTATCTCGTGCATCGGAATAGGCTCGATGTTTCCCGACAATTACCGCTAGACAGGGGATATTGTCTCGATATCCAGATACTCCAATTGGCAACTCTGTGATCTCTTGTATCAACTCTTTTTCGTCGTAGAAACGGAACTCGAATGACTGTCTGTTACAGGCACTTGGAGATTGTAGTGCTGTTTCCAGTGATTTATTAAGTACCTCTCTCGGTACCTTCCGTTGTTCGAACCATCGAGTACTAGTTCGTTGCAATGCTAGTTCATGAAAGTCGCGGTATGTTACAGAATTTGATTCAACCTCACTACGCTTGATTGGTTTCTTCTCCTCTGGTTCATAGTCAATTTCTGTGAGCAAATGTTTGAAATTAGTTTCCGCCCGTGAAATCGGTTCCGTCTTTTCGACAATTTCAAAATATTCTGATAGTACGTCTATGGACCACTTGAGTTGAGTATCAGCTGTTTTCGATTGCTTCCACAATTTAGATACATCGTTGACAGTTTGCTGAATGTAACCTTCAGCAAACACATCTCGACGGTCCTTCATGGATATGCCTTTTTCTATTCGATGTATCTGGCGAATAACCCTATGTTGGGGTTTTGATCCGCTATCCTCTAACTCTTGGTACAAAGCCTGCCCATGGAGTATAGACTTTTGTTCAAATTTGAATGTTTTTTTGAAGTGGAAGTACAGATTAGATATCAATGCTGACCGGGATATAAATCGCTTTGTTTTCGCTTCTGGGAGAATCTTCCATATAATATAACTCAACACCGATTGAAAGAGTGATAAAATTCCTCTCTTTTTATAGATAGCATATGCAGTCCTTAATTCAGGCATGAACATGAGCAGACACTGCAAATATAAAAAGGGATAGATTTATCCACTTACTTAATGCGGAGTACTAACATTATATTTGTGAACGCTCTTGCGTTGGAGATTGTGGATACTCCGCGGGGTAATCTTCCCCACATTATACCCAGCACTTGTTTTGCTACTCGGACTATTGGTTTGGAATTGGAGAGTGTGATTGTAATGACCGGCCTCTCAATCCCATTGAGAAGTGATTCCGATTTTTAATAGCGTGACCCGGTCCACGGTTCAGTCTGCGAACTCTGACTGTGAAAGTAACTCTCTGATATCGTTCAATACCGATTCAACATCACGAGCAGGAACCGACTCTGAAGACGAATTAAATCGTGCCCATTCGTACAGTTCTGTGGCACGCTGTAGCGTTTTGCTTGCCGACTCCCCGAGTTCTGAGTCTGTCTGGTCTCGGTAGAACTCCCACGGTGTCTGACCGGCAGCATCCGAAGTTTGTGCGAACTGCTGTCTGAGCGCGATGTAGCCGATTCTGGCAGCCTCTTGTGGTCTATCGGCAGAGAGTCGGTCCCTGGCCTGTTCAACCAACGTTTGCGTATCGTACTCGGAAACAGGGTGGCCGGTGTCCAGCGTAACCGATTCTCGGTCAAGTTGCGAACTGACGCCAGTTCGCCGTCGTTCCCGTATCTTTCGCACACCCAGTCCCGCGCCTGCCAACACGACCAGGACACCGAGCGCTCCACCGGCCCAGAGCCCTATCGGTGGTGATGAAAGCGTCACAGACCCACCAGTACGCGATTCACGGAGATTCGTTCCGGTTCCCTCAAACTGGAATTCGAGCCTGATGGTCGATATTGAGTCGAACGGGCCCGCGGACCCGACACCACTCGGGATGGTTAGCTGCGTGTCGAAATTCCCAGCAGAACCGGTCGAGATAGTCCCCAGGACGGTACCGTTCGCGCGAACAGTGATTTCCTGGTTGGGTACTGGCTCACCGGCAGCCGTCGCAAACGACCCGCTGACACGAATCGTCCGCTCGTCAACGCGAGTCGCGTCGGCGGACAGCGTGGTCTCGGTCGCCGCGACATCAAGTGTCGTCGATCCGGTTGTGGGACGCAACGCTTGCTCATCGAATATCGCAAACACCTGTACCGTCTGTCGGCCGTCCGCAACGGACGTCGGAATCGACACGTTCCGCGCGAACGTTCCGTTGTGTGCGGTCCTGTTCGCTGCCAGCACGCGGTTACCGAGCGAGACCAGGTAGCTCACGTTGCCGGCTCCGGCCTCGGCCGTGCCAATGCGGCCCGAGACCTGAACCGTCTCGTTGTAACTGGCCTGTTCGGGCGTTACGCTGACATCCACGGTAGGCACCACGGGCGTAATCGAAACCGGAACCGATTGCGCATCGCCGAGATATAGCGACTGGTTCCCGGGGGCGTACCGGACGGTGACGGTCGTGGCATTTGCCGGAATCGTCGTCGGGCGGTAGCTGAGAGTGAACGCCCCGGTATCGTCGGTCGTCGTATTGAGCGTCTGGTTCCCGACGGCAAACGTCGCGGTATCGTTGCGAATCGGCTCTCCTGCCTCTGTAACTAACCGTCCCCGAATTACGAGCGGGTCACGGAACGAGGCCTGCCTGTCATCCGCCTCGACGGTCAACCGCGTCTCGATGAACTGTTCGTCACGGACCTCCTGCTGCGTCACGTTGACTTCTCGAACAGATTCGTTGATGGTGTCAAGCGACGCGGTGACGTTCTCGCCGGTTACCTCCGCGAGCCGTCGTTGCGAGGTGACCAGTTCGCTACGGCTCTGCTTGATAGTCTGCCACTCTCCCTCTAACTGGCGTGCGAGGTCTCGCTTGATCTCTTGACGCGACGTGTTGTTGTACTGTGAGTACTCGAAGGTCCCGTTTCTGGGCTCTTGATACAGCCCGTATAGCGTCCAGTAGCGGTCGATAGCGGTCGTCAGTTCCAGTTGGTCAGACCGGACGCGGCGGAACGCGATTGCCCGGTCGACCTGACCCGTCTCCTCGGCTACGTCAGCATACCGATTGAGCAATGACTCATACTCTGAGCCATTGAGCGCTTCCCGTGCCCGCCGGGCATCCTCCCGACTGACGTTTAGCGAGCCGCTTCGGGCTCGTGAGGCCAACCGGTCGGCCATCTGTCGTTCGAGTCCGCTCAGGTCACGCTCGCTACTGACACTGGCCGGGTCGGCATGGGTCCCTGTGTCCTCGTTCCCACCGAGTGCGGCTCCGGGGGCCACCACGCCGACGACGGTCCCCGTGATGATGACGACGGCGCTCATCACCACGAGTGCGAGGAGGGCGCGGCTCCGGAGCCGGTCGGCGGTGCTCACGCTCCCGTGTTGTCCCGTGTCGATATAAACACTCTTTCGTTCAGTCACAGCTCTCAGACCACCACGTTCAAATTCGGCCCCCTCCTGCACTCGGCCGATGGACGTAACGCGGCGGTTCTGGGCACTTGTCGGAGCCGCTCTCGCGCTGGCGGTGGTCGCGCCGCTCGTCGAGCGTCCGCTGTTGGTGCTGGGGACGGCCGGAATCGGTGGCTATCTCTTCGCCCGGCAAATGGTGTTCGTCCACCGACTCCACCGACTCGACGATAGCCTGCAAATCGACCTATCCGTTCCGCGGACGCTGCTTACGCAGGACGAGACGGTTCCCGCAATACTCCGAGGAGTATCCGCTTCGACGCCGCTCAACGTCACCGTGACGGCGACGGTTCCGGCAAGTGCCGACGGACCGCCCGAAGCCGAGCGACGGGTCAGCATCACCGGTCCTGAGACTGCGTCGGCGACGTTCGACGTGACGTGGCCCGTCGTCGGGACGATGCGGTTTGGCGCGCCGACAGTACGCGTCGTAGACCCTCACGGCTTGTTCGCCGAAACCATCGAACGCGGGCCGACCCCCGAAGTCCGCGTCGAACCACACACCGCCCGGACGCTTCACGTCGGGCAGGGTGGCGAGACGGCGCTGGCGACCTTCGGCGAGCACGCGACCGACTCGCTCGGTGAAGGTATCGACCCCGCTGAGCTGCGCAGGTACACCGCCGGAGACTCCGCGGGCGACATCGACTGGAAGGCCACGGCGCGGTTGAACGAGCCGTACGTCCGCGAGCACGAGGTGGAGACGGACCGTCGAACGATGTTGTTGGTCGACCATCGTCAGCGACTCGACACCGGGCAGCCGGGTGAGACGAAACTTGACTATCTACGGGAAGTCTCGCTAGCTCTCGCCGAACAGGCCAAGCAGTTCGACGACCCGCTGGGACTATACACCGTCGGTGACGAAGGACTCACGACCGAACTGGAGCCCTCTCTGGATGGGGAGCAGTACCGGACCATCGTGGACACGCTGTACGACCTCGAACCGTCTGGGGCGGTTGCGGAGCGAACGATGGGCGCGCGCAGTCCCGGAACCGCACAAGCCACACGAATACGGTTACAAGGCGATACATCGGCATTCGCCGCGACGCTACGGCCGTACCTTCGTGAGCGTCGCGGATACGTGAGACAGATTGCGCAGGACCCGTTGTTCTCCACGACACAAACGTACCTCTCCCGACTCGGCGGTGAGGTGTGGACGGCGATATTCACCGACGACCGCCAGCCGACCGAACTGCGCGAGGCGGTCAAAATCGCACGACAAGACGGGAACCACGTCGTCGTCTTTCTGACGCCGCACGTTCTCTTCGAGTCCGGCGCGCTCGCCGACCTCAACGACGCCTACGCGCGGTATACCGAGTTCGAGTCATTCCGCAGGGACCTCGCCGCGCTGGACCGCGTCTCGGTGTACGAGGTCGGACCGGGCGACCGACTCGCCGCAGTCCTCTCGACCGGCCGGTAGGAATCAGAACATACAACATGCCGACCTGCGCCTTAGCGAACGATGACTGACCCGAAAACGGTCGCCGGAGTGACGCTGCCGGTTCTGGTCGTCGCCCTCCTCGCGGTTGGCCACGTCGGCGCGCTACTCGTAATTGCATCGCCCCCACCACTCGCGACGGTGGCGCTGTTCGAATCGGTTCTACTAGGTGCGGTGGCACTGCTTACCATCTTCGATGACGGTTTCGGGTCGACACTCGGAGTAACCGTACTCAGCTACGTCGCTGCAACGGCTCTCGCGTGGCTAGCCGTCTCGACGGGTTCGCTGCTGGCCGTGACGCTTCTCACCGTTTTGGCGTTGGTGCTCGTCGGCTACG
This sequence comes from Haloarcula marina, assembly GCF_024218775.1. NCBI lineage: Archaea > Methanobacteriati > Methanobacteriota > Halobacteria > Halobacteriales > Haloarculaceae > Haloarcula > Haloarcula marina. The sequence goes on from NZ_CP100404.1 coordinate 3,051,119, forward strand.
GCATCCACCGGTACGAACTCGTCGCGCTCGGACTCGTGGAACCAGCCGATGAGTAGCGAAGACTCCGTCGGGGCGAGGGCACCCGACGAGACCGAGACCGAAGTCACTGATGACCAGGCCACGCTACGGGCACATGTCGAACTCCTTGAAGAGGAAAACGAACGTCTGAGGAGCGAATACACGCGGGCGAGACAGAGCCAGTACCAGCGGACGGCGATTGGTCTCGGTGCCCTTGGTCTCGTTGCCGCGCTGGGCGGATTGCTGGTCCCCACGGGCCAGACCGTCCTGTTCGCACTCGGTGGAACGGGAGCATTTCTCTCCGTGTTGACGTATTATTTGACCCCCGAGCGGTTCCTTCCAGCGTCGCTCAGTCGGAGTGTCTACGAGGCGCTCGCGAGCAACGAATCAGCGCTCTCGACCGAACTCGGTCTCCGTCGCGACCGGGTGTACGTACCGACCGAATCGGTGGGCGTTCGGCTGTTCGTCCCGAAACATGCGGAGTATACCATCCCCGACGACGACGCGCTACGCGATGTGTTCGTCGTTACCGACGACGACTCGCCCCGTGGTATCTCGCTTGCACCGACAGGTGCCGGTCTGGCCGACGAGTTCGACCGAGGGATGACAACCACGGCAGCAGCGCCACGGGATATCGCCACCCAGGCGGGCGATGCGCTGGTCGAGCAGTTCGAACTCGTCGACAGCGCAACATCAGACGCCGACCCGACGGGCGGTCGAATCACTGTCGTCGTTGACGAGAGTGCCTACGGCGCGGTCGACCAGTTCGACCACCCCGTTGCCTCGTTCCTCGCGAGCGTGACCGCCCGCCGTCTCGAACAGCCGGTGACCGCCAAGACAGAACCAGCCGACGACGAGCGACGCTATCGGATTACGCTGACGTGGGACACCACAGAGGCAAGCGACGAAGCGCAGAGTGAGGACTAGCCGTCGTCAGCGTTCGTCGTGCCGCCGTCCCCGACGGCAGCGATATCGGGTTCGAGGTCGACGCGACTGCCGGGCGGGTCGACGTTCTCAACGAGGTCGGCGACAACACCGCGTGCGGTTCGGTTGCTCAACTCCGCGTCGGTGCTCAGCCCCACGCGGTGGGCCAGAATTGCCTCGGCCAGTACTTTCACGTCCTCAGGGATGACGTAGTCCCGGCCCTCGATTGCTGCGCGGGCCTTGCTGGTGTTTAGGAACGCCAACGATGCACGCGGCGACGCGCCGTGGTCAAGGTCGGGCGTCTCGCGGGTCGCAGCGACGATATCGAGGATGTACGATTTGACCGTCTCGTCGACGTACACCTCGGAGACGGCGTCGCGTGCCGCTTTGATATCTTCGGCGTCGACGACCTGTATGACGTCGTCTGCAGTCAGGTTCGGGTCAGTGTCAAACCGGTTCAATAGCTCTTCCTCTTCGTCGCGTTCGGGGAGATCAGCGGTGAGTTTTAACTGGAAGCGGTCGCGCTGGGCCTCTGGGAGTTCGTACGTTCCCTCCATCTCAATGGGGTTCTGCGTGGCGATGACGATAAAGGGGTCCGGGAGGTCGAGTGTCTCCCCCTCGATGGAGACAGTACGTTCTTGCATCGCCTCAAGCAGCGCCGACTGAGTCTTTGGCGTCGCGCGGTTTATTTCGTCGGCAACGACGACGTTTGCGAACACCGGTCCCCGCTGGAGTTCGAACTCTCCAGTCTGCTCGCGGTAAATCGACGTGCCGGTGATGTCGGCCGGGAGAATGTCCGGCGTCATCTGGATACGGTTGTACTCGAACCCGGTCGTGACGGCAAACAGGTTCGCGACCGTCGTCTTCGCGACGCCCGGGACCCCTTCGAGCAGGATGTGCCCGTCGGTCAGCAGTGCAATCGTGACGCCCTTGACGAGGGTTTCCTTGCCGATAAGGACCTCCCCCATCTCGTCTCTGATCGAGGTGTACAGGGCGGCTGGGTCGGTCATCCGTTAGGCATCCTGTCGCTGGCGTATAATGTGTTGCGACACGCGCTCGACCCGTTCGCGGTCCCAGTCGGGATGGCGCTCGCGGACGAACGCGACGACCTCTGCCTCGGTGAGCGTCCGGTCGGGCGCCGGTGGGTCGTCGCCATCGATTAGTTCGGCGAGTTCGAGTGTCGGGCGCCTGGCCCAGAGTGCCACACTACCGAGCAGCGAGAGTGCGATGACGACCTGTGCGAGCGGTGTTGCACGGACGGCCAGTAGCGCGTACGTCAGCGGCGGCAGCGGCGGTCGGTGTGAGTAATCCAGTAGTGCCGTGGTTGCATTCTGACTCACAGCTCGGGCGAACGCCGCATTCCCCTCGCGTTCGAGCATCGTGTTGGTGAAGACGCTGGCGTCGCTCACCACGATAACACGCCCTGTGCCGACAGACTCGACAGCTGCGACTGGGTACGACTGTATCGTCTCGTTGTCATCAAGCGCCCCGTTACCGTTCCGGTCGAGATACGCAACCGATGTCGTACGAACGAGCACTGTCGGCCGTTCGATGCGCTGTACCGGTCCCTCTCGCTCCGGGACGTCGAGCACGGTTCCACGATTGAGCGTCAGCGCCTCAACGTCGGTGACGAGTGCGTGCTCCGAGACGTTCGTCGCCCGGGGGAGTGTTGCGTTCCGGTAGTTCGTCTGGTCGTCAAGCACCGTCGTGCCGTTGATTCGTGTCTCAGTGTCGAGCCCCGCGAGCAGTTCGTTGGTAGTGTTCGCGCGTTCACTCGCGATGATAAGTGTGCCACCCCGCGAGACGAACTGTCGAACCCGTGTCACGTCAGTCGGGCCATAGGATTCGGTCGGCGCGAGCACGAACGCCACCTCGTTCGCGTCGGCGTCGACATAGGCGCTAGTGCTGGTCCCGATTTCTGGATCGGCACCGGTCACCGAGACCACCTCACGGAGATCAGTTCCTCCATCCCAATCTGAGTTGTACGGGCCGTAGGCGACACCCGACGTACTCATCGCGACCACGAGGGCGAGATTGCAAACGACCAGCAGACACACCAGCGCGACAGCCGGGTAGTCGGTCCAGTCCATCTATATCAGCCCCGGCGGGAGGATTTCCAAGATTCGCCTGATGACGATGTAACCAAATCCGAGTAGTCCGACGAGTATCACCCACTTCAGTCTGGACCGCCACCGCGGCGTGACGTTGATAGCCGCGGTGAGTTCCACCACGACGAGAAAGCCGATGAGCGAGATGACGAAGAAAAGTTCGAGGGTCAGCGCGCCGATTGCCGAAAGGACGACGACTGCCGCCAGCATCCACAGGGCTTGCCCGTGGACGAACTGCTGGCGGCGTCTGGTAGCCATTGCGCGGCCATTATCTATCCAACCGTTAGAAGCTATCGACACGGCGAGCCGTCGGTGAACAAAGATTTTACGCGTTGGTGGAGTACAGCGGTGACATGAAAGCTGTCGTACTCGCCGCCGGAGAAGGGACCCGGCTTCGCCCGCTCACCGAGGAGAAACCGAAGGGGATGGTCGAAGTGGCCGGGAAACCCATCCTCACACACTGTTTCGAGCAGTTAATCGACCTCGGGGCGGACGAACTCCTCGTCGTCGTCGGCTACAAGAAACAGGCAATCATCAACCACTACGAGGACGAGTTCGACGGCGTCCCCATCACCTACACACACCAACGCGAGCAAAAGGGACTGGCCCACGCCCTGCTGACCGTCGAAGAGCACATCGACGACGACTTCATGCTGATGCTCGGCGACAACATCTTCGAGGCCAACCTCCAAGACGTGGTCAATCGGCAGGCCGAGGAGCGCGCCGACGCCGCCTTCCTCGTCGAGGAAGTCCCGTGGGACGAGGCCTCCCGCTACGGGGTCTGTGACACCAACAAGTACGGTGAGATAACCAACGTCGTCGAGAAACCCGACGACCCGCCCTCTAATCTGGTGATGACCGGCTTTTACACGTTCACGCCCGCTATCTTCCACGCGTGTCACCTCGTCCAGCCCTCCGGCCGCGACGAGTACGAGATTTCGGACGCCATCGACCTTCTCTTACACTCGGGCCGGACTATCGACGCCATCCGGATGGACGGCTGGCGCAACGACATCGGCTACCCAGAAGACCGCGACACCGCAGAGGAACGGCTACAGGGCAGCGTCGACCCCGACCTCGCGGCCGACGCCATCGCCGCCGACGAGGAGTAAGCCGACCCGACGGTTTTTTGTCCGTTCCCTGACCCTATTCGAGTAATGAACATCCTCGTCACCGGTGGCGCTGGCTTCATCGGCGGCCACCTCGCCGAACGGTTCGCTCGCGACGGGCACGCGGTCACCGTCTTGGACAACTTCGACCCCTTCTACGACCTCGACATCAAGCACCACAACGTCGAGACCGGCCGTGAAGCCGCCGACGCTGGCGACGGCGCGTACGAACTCGTCGAAGGCGACGTTCGCGACGCCGACCTCGTCGCCGACCTCGTCGCCGACGCCGACTACGTCTACCATCAAGCCGCACAGGCGGGCGTCCGCCCGAGCGTCGAGAACCCCCGGAAGTACGACGAGGTCAACGCCGACGGCACGCTCAATCTGCTGGACGCCTGCCGCGACGAGGGCATCGAGCGGTTCGTGATGGCCTCCTCGTCGTCGGTGTACGGCGTCCCGCAGTACCTCCCCTACGACGAGCAACACCCGACGACGCCCGTCTCTCCCTACGGCGCGTCGAAACTCGCCGCCGAGCGCTACGCCTGCTCGTACGGCGAGGTGTACGACTTCTCCGTCGTCGCGCTGCGGTACTTCACGGTGTATGGTCCGCGGATGCGTCCGAACATGGCCATCTCGAACTTCGTCTCGCGGTGTATGAATGGCGAACCGCCGATTATCTACGGCGACGGGAAACAGACGCGTGACTTCACTTTCATCGAGGATATCGTCGAGGCGAACGTCACCCTCCTGGACGAAGACGCCGCCGACGGCGAGGCGATGAACATCGGGTCGACGGACAACATCGAAATCAAGACGCTCGCCGAGGAGATTCGCGACCAACTCGCGCCCGACCTAGACCTGGTCTACGAGGAGCGCCACGACGCCGACGCCGAACACACTCACGCCAGCACGGAGAAGGCGCGTGACCGCATCGGCTACGAGGCCGACCACACCATCCGAGAGGGCGTCGCGAAGTTCATCGACTGGTACCGGGAGAACCGCGAGTGGTACGAACCGCTGGTCCGGCGGTCCTGACGGGCAGACAGATGGAGTAGCGGCTCTGTCGAAATCCTCGAATGAACTCCGAGCGGACGCGACTCGGGTGAGCGACGCTTCGTCCCCGTGTCAGTGGTGGTCGTGGCCCGTCCCACCGCTGGACTCCGATACCGTCGGATGCGCGCCCTCGAACTCCTCTGCGTTCGACTCGAACCGCCGTTTGCAGTATTCCGAGCAGAAGTGGTAGGTCGTCTCGTCACGAGAGACACTCGGCCCCGTCTCGTCGGTACGCATCCCACAGACTGGGTCGCGGAACTTCCCAGGGGCACCGAGACCACGCCGGTAGACGTACAGCAGGAATCCGGAGAGGGCAAACGCAACGAAGTTCAGGTAGAACGTGTAGTTCAGTTCGAAGTAGGTCTGTTCGGTCGCCGTCTGCCCGCCCGCTAGGTTCGGGACGATTCCGAGGGCGTCGAACAGCAGTTCCATGAGGAACCCCGTGAACGCCATCGTCACGAAGAACACGCCGAGGATATAGAGCATCACCTTCCAGCCGTAGTACTTCCGGTAGACGTTCAGGACGGGCACAGTGATGAGGTCGGCGTAGACGAACGCAATGACCCCCGCAAAACTGATGCCGCCGCCCCACAGCGCCACCGCGAACGGGACGTTACCCATACTCCCGACGAAACTCACCACGGCGATGGCGACGCCCATAACGGCATTCTCGGCGGTCACGAATAGACCATCACCCTGTATGAAAAGCGCGTTCCACACCGACTGCGGAACGAACACGATGACGAAGCCGGAGATGAGGAAACCCGCGACGATATCCGTCCAGATCATCGACCACTCCTTGCGGTACTGGTTCCCGAATTTGTACCATCCGCCCCACGAGCGCAGTTCCTCACGCCACCCCCCATAGCTGGCTGCTTCCTGCCGATAGGTCTCCAGACAGCCCGCCGAGCAGAACTGGAGCGTCTCATCGCCGTCTGTCCTGAGCGTGTACGCTTCGGTGCCCTCTAGTCCGCAGGTCGGGTCTACGGTGACGCCCGCCTCTCGGTCGCGCGCTGTGAGTTCCTCACGCACCCGGTCGAACAGCGCGTCGGGAAGCGTCAGACGAACGATGACCGCCATCACGACGATGAGGACGAGGCCACCCAGCAGTTCCGCGACGAGGAACTCCCACCCCAGTAGGAGCCAGATCATCAGGCCGAGTTCGACGATGAGGTTCGTTGAGGCGAACATGAACGCGAGGACGTTCACGACGTGGGCACCCTTCTTGAACAGGCCCTTGCCGATGGCGACGGCGCCGAAACTGCACCCGCTACTGGCCGCGCCGAACGCCGTCGCCTTCACGATGGCGCCAGCGTCTCCCTCGCCGAGGACAGTCGCCATCCGCTCTTTCGAGACGTACACCTGCACGAAACTGGTAACGAACAGTCCGAGAACGATGGCCCACGCTGCCGTCCAGAGGAATCCCACACCGATTCTGAGCGCCTCGAAGACGCCGCTGACGAGTGTGGTGACCATATGTAAATTGACGTAGGCATCGGACTTGTCGATTCCTACTGTAAAACTGAGGTTCCAAGCGCGGTTACCACATGATTCGAAAGTTGAAAATCCACCACTACGCTTCGAACAGTCGGTCTGGAAGTTGCAAGACGCGTCGGCGGGCGGAGCGAGCGTCGTATGCTCGTAATTCTATCCCCTACACGTGACTTTGGATTCGAAGGGGAAACTGGGAAAGTGCGTTGGACCGTATATCCACCAGTATGCCGACCACCATCACCGTCGACGGGATGTCCTGCGGGCACTGCGAGCAGACAGTCGCCGATGCCATCGAGGCCGTCTCCGGGGTGACCCGCGTCACGGTCGACCGCACCGCCGGGACGGCGACGGTCGAAGGTGAGGCCGATTCGAAGGCCCTCGCGGCTGCCGTTGAGGACGCTGGGTACGAGGCCTCGGCTTGAGTCACCCCCGGCTGGACGTATCGGACACCGACTACTACGACACGACGAGACCACCCATGACATGGAATGATTCCCTCTCCAGCACGCTATTGATCGTCCTCGGTGCCATCCTGCTCCTCCCGGTACTGGGGATGGTGGTGATGATGCCGATGATGGGGATGTGGGGCTGGGGCCACATGGCCGACACCGGGATGTGGGGTACCGGAGGCGGGTCGTTGATATGGATGGTGATGTGGCTCGTCCCGCTGGCCGTTCTCGGCGGCCTCGGCTACCTGTTCTACCGCGTCCTCGGCGGGACGGTCGACGAGTCCGCAGACCCTGCGCTCGACGAACTCCGCCTCGCCTACGCTCGCGGTGACCTCTCGGACGAGGAGTTCGAGCGCCGTCGGCAACGGCTCACCGAGTCGGAGTGACGCCGATGGCTCACGACCGCGCCTCACACGCCGACGCGGAACACGCCCACCACGCCCATCACGAGCGGCCGACAGACCGAGCGTGCCCCGGGTGTCGGGTGTGTGACTGCTACCGCACGGCCGCCGACGACCTGGAGAGCGACGAGCATGCGGGACACGCCGACCACACGGCGGGTACCCCCGGGGACGACGGCCATGGTGGCGGCCACGACCACGGCGCGATGGTCGACCACTCCGGCCACGAGGCGATGTTCAGACGCCGGTTCCTCGTCTCGTTCGTACTGGCGATTCCCGTCCTCTACTACAGTCCGTCTCTCCAGTCATGGCTCGGATTCACCGCCATCGAATTCCCCGGGAGCGAGTTTATCGCCCTCGTCTTCGGCGTCCTCGTCTTCGCCTACGGCGGCGTCCCGTTCCTCCGGATGGGGGCTGTAGAAGCACGTAACCGCGAGCCGGGGATGATGTTGCTCATCTCGCTGGCCATCACCGTCTCGTTCGTCTACAGCCTTGCAGTCGTCGTGTTCGGCGTCGGTGAGCCGTTCTTCTGGGAACTGGTCACGCTCATCGTTATCTTCCTGCTCGGTCACTGGATAGAGATGCGGAGCGTCCGGCAAGCCTCGGGCGCACTCGACGAACTGGCCGACCTGCTGCCCGACATCGCAGAACGGGTGACCGAGTCGGGCGATACAGAGGAGGTGGGGGTCGCCGACCTCGCTGCGGGTGACCTCGTCCTCGTCCGGCCGGGGGCGAACGTCCCCGCTGACGGCGTCGTCGAAGACGGGGAGTCGACGGTCAACGAGGCGCTGGTCACCGGCGAGTCCGCACCCGTCGAGAAGACATCGGGTGACGAGGTTATCGGCGGGACGACCAACCGGAGCGGGAGTCTCCGGGTGAGGGTGACTGCGACCGGCGAGGAGACGACCCTCTCAGGTATCATGCGCCTCGTCGAGGAGGCACAGCAGAGTCGGTCACGGACGCAAGTGCTAGCCGACCGCGCGGCCGGGTGGCTGTTCTACGGGGCGCTCGGGGCGGCCGTCGTCACCGCCGTCGCGTGGACGGTCGCCGTCGGCTTCGGCCTCACCGTGGTCGAACGGGTGGTCGCCGTCCTCGTCATCGCCTGTCCGCACGCGCTCGGACTGGCCGTCCCGCTGGTCGTCGCGATCAACACCTCACTGGCTGCCCGCAACGGGATACTCGTCCGCGACCGCATCGCCATGGAGGCGGCTCGAAACCTCGACATCGTAGTCTTCGATAAGACCGGGACACTCACGAAAGGCGAACAGGGCGTCGTCGAGGTGGCGACGACCGAAGACTGGAGCGAGGACGACGTGGTGCGACTGATGGCCGCTGCTGAGGGCGACTCCGAACACATGATTGCGGCGGCCATCCGCGACCATGCAGCGGAACGCGACCTCGCCGTCCCGGAGGCGCACGGATTCGAGGCGCTGGAGGGGCGCGGCGTCCGCGCGACGGTCGAGACAGACTCTGCACTCCTTGGTGCTGAGGGGGGCAAGGCCGAGGAGACGGTGTTCGTCGGCGGCCCGAACCTGCTACGTGAATTGGACATCGACCCGGAGAAGGCCATCACGTCGTTCGCCGAGGAGATGGGAGCGCTCGGCCGCGGCGTCGTCTACCTCGTCCACGAGACACGAGTGGTCGGTGCCGTGGCACTCGCTGATGTCGTCCGCGAGGAGAGCCGAAAGGCCATCGATGCGCTTCACGCGATGGACATCGAGGTGGCGATGCTGACCGGTGACTCCGAGGCGGTCGCTCGCGCGGTAGCTGAGGACCTCGGTATCGACACGTACTTCGCCGAGGTGTTGCCCGAGGACAAGGACGAGAAGATCGTCGAGCTCCAGCGCGCCGGGCAGCTGGTGGCGATGGTCGGCGACGGCGTGAACGACGCGCCAGCGCTGACCCGTTCGGACGTAGGTATCGCTATCGGCTCCGGTACCGACGTGGCCGTCGAGTCCGCAGACGTCGTCCTCGTGGAGAATGACCCGCGAGACGTGGTAGCCCTCATACGTCTCAGCAAGCAGAGCTACCGCAAGATGCAGGAAAACCTCGTGTGGGCTGCTGGCTACAACGTGTTCGCAGTGCCGCTGGCCGCGGGTATCTTGGCCCCGGTGGGTATCCTTCTCTCGCCCGCGCTTGGCGCCGTTTTGATGTCTGCGAGTACGGTCATCGTAGCGGTGAACGCACAGCTCCTGCGACGGGCGGATATCCGACTGCAGGACGGGACAGAAGTCGCCGGTCGGCGATGAGTGGTGGCGGCTGAGTTCGTCGGCATCGCGTTCTTCTGTAGCGTGGCCATCCTCGGCCTGTGGGTCTGGCCCCCGTTGTGGATACTCGGCTACGTCGGCCACGCCGTTTGGGACACGCTCCACCACCCCGAGACAGGATTCGGCACGGAGATTGTCGGATGGTACGTCCCGTTCTGTGTAATCTACGACGTTGCGGTCGCCGGATATCTGGCGGCGGTGTATTTCGGGTGAGCATTGGGCGTCCGGTGTCGGCACCCAGTGGTATCCGACAATCTTCCAACGCCAACCCTGGAGACACACGCAGCAGACCGCGAACCCGCTGCCAACAGATGGCGTCGACGTGTCAGAGGGCCTTTCGAGGCAGGCGTGAGATGGCACGCCACAGCCACGACACGCGCCGGTGACGACCGAGACGCCCCCGCTATTCAGCACGACCCCGACTATCAGCGAGTGCGGGTTTCAACAGAGCCACCAATTCCTATCTCGGTGCCGAGTTTCTCTGCCCCGAAGCGCTACCCTCAACACCGCCCCTCACATACGCGGATCCATGTGGCCCTGGGGACACGCCGCCGTCGGATACCTCCTGTACGCACTCCTCGTCCGGTCGAACGGACGGACACCGGCCGGGTCGTCGGTCATCGCGCTGGGACTCGGGACGCAGTTTCCCGACCTCGTCGACAAACCGCTCGGGTGGACACTGGGCCTGTTGCCCGGCGGGCGCTCGCTGGCGCACTCGTTGCTGACCCTGACCGTCCTCGCGGCGGTCCTGTGGTACGTCGGCCATCGGTATCGACGGCAGGACCTCACGTTCCCCTTCCTTTTCGGAAGTGTCTCGCACGTCCTCTCGGACGGCCTGTACGCCGCTCTCGAAGGCAACTACGGCGACCTGTCCTACCTGCTGTGGCCGGTGTTACCGGTCCCGGAGGCAGACGTCGAACAGAGCTTTCTCGCCCACTTCGCGGAGTTGACCCTCAGTTCGACGGTCACCTTCGAGATAGTGCTGTTCGTCGCGGCAACGGTCATCTGGGTCGTCGACGGCGCACCCGGCCTCTGGACGCTCCACGCGGCCGGAAAGGAGTTCGCAACGCGGCTTGCCAGCGACGGGTAGGGCTCTCCTAACTCTCGTTGTCAACCGTGATAGTCGGCCCGGTGGACTTATTTTTAGGGACCAAAGAGAGGTAAACGATGAGAAGTGGGTGGCGTTACCGTCTCGCTGGCGTCGGCGGGGCGGTGCTGGCGACGATGCTCGCCGTAGCCGTCGCTTACTCGCCACCCGTCCAGCAGTTCGTGACGTTGCTCCCCGTCGTCGGTGACCTCCCTATCGAGGCCGCGACGGGACGAGAACTGCTGTTCGAAGGACTGACCGCGGCGACTGTCGTGACGCTGGCGTTCGCGCCGCTGTATAAGCCACAACCGCGCCGATTGCTGGATACGTGGATGCTCGGCGTCCAGCGGACCGGCATCGCCGTCCTCGCGCTGGCGACGGTCGGCTACTTCGATTACACCTATCAGCTACCGCGGGCCACGCTCCTCGTCGCGAGTTCGGTGGTCGTCGTCGCGTTACCGCTGTACTTCGTCGGTATCCGTCGTCGGCCGACGACCGGCGGGCGGACCGTCGTCGTCGGCAACAGTCCCGACCGGGTCGCAACCGTCCTCGACGACGTGGAAGACGACGTGCTCGGCTACGTCGCTCCCAGCGTCGTGGCGGCGGTGCGGGCCGACGAACGGGCCGTTCTCGGGTATACCGACGGGGGTCGCGTCGAAGCGCTGGACGACATCCCCTGCCTCGGTGGCCTGCCGAAACTGGACACCATCCTCGTCGAGTACGACGTGGAGACGGCGGTGTTGGCGTTCGGCCAACCCGACCGGACCGCCTTTTTCGGTGCGCTGACCGTCTGCTACGAACACGGCGTGACGGCGAAAGCTCACCGCGACCACGCCGACGCGGTGCTGACCCGGGGCATCGGCGGCGACCGACTGGTCGAAATCGACCTCGACCCGTGGGACGTACAAGACAGAGTGTTCAAACGCGCCTTCGACATCTTGTTCGCGGGCGTCGGCCTCCTCCTGTTGTCGCCCCTCGCCGCGGCAATCGCAGCGGCCGTCAAACTGAACGACGGCGGTCCGGTGTTCTACCGACAGGAGCGGACGGCGACGCTCGGCGAGACGTTCACCGTCGCGAAGTTCCGGACGATGATTCCCGACGCCGAGCGAGCGACGGGCGCGACCATCTCGGCGGCCGACGCGGGCGAGGTCGACCCCCGGGTGACCAATATCGGTCGCCTCCTCCGAACCACCCACTTAGACGAGATTCCGCAGTTGATGGCCGTCCTTCGGGGCGACATGAGCGTCGTCGGCCCGCGACCCGAACGCCCGGAACTCGACGCCGACATCGAAGCCGACCTGCGGGAGTGGCGCAGTCGCTGGTTCGTCAAACCGGGGCTGACCGGCCTCGCGCAGATACGCGGCGTCACCGGGCACGACCCGCAACGGAAACTCCAGTTGGACATCGAGTACATCCGCAACCAATCCGTCGCGTTCGACGTGAAAATCGTCGTCAGACAGCTGTATCAGGTGGGAAATGACGCTGTCGGCTACCTTCGTCGGCGAGTCGCCGATGTGGAAAGCTAGTCGTTTCGAGGAAGCGAAACAGCCATACGCCGACACTGAAAGGGATATGTCATGACCGATACCGACGGCCCTGGACGCGTCATCGACGGCGAGGGCCGGCTGTTCGGTGTCATCAACGTCGTCGACGCTCTGGTCGTGGCCGTCCTCTTATCGGCCGTTCTCGCCGGGGCGGGACTCGTTCTCGGCGGGCCCGATAATTCCTCCCCGGACGAGCCAACCCGCTACGCGACCTTCGCGTATGCGGTCCCACTACCGAGCGACGCTACGGGCCTCGAAACGGGTGATACTCTCGACGCCGCACCCGCTGGCGACCCGATGGACGTGGTGGCCGTTACCCGGAGCGTCACGCCGGACGGCGAGGCCTACCTCGTTGCCCGCGTCGCGTACACCGGCGACCTCTCCGGCGAGTGGGTGTGGGGCGACGGCCTCCTCCGAGACCAGCAGCGCCCGTTGTACGGTGGCGACGAGACGGAAGTGATGACCCACGGACACCGAACCCGTGCCGACATCCTCGCTATCGACCAGACGGACACGGCGCTCCCGACCACCCGCGTCGGCGTCACTATCGCCGTGAACGAGAGCGTCGCGGACTCGGTCGCACCCGGAACGGACGTGCGTGTCAGCGGCGACCACGTCGCGACCATCGAGCGTATCGCCGACGAACCGACCGACGACGGCACGCGCGAAATCTCCCTCGAACTCACGGCGTGGAACCGAAGCGGGACGCCGTGGTTCGGCGGACGGGCGCTCCGCGTCGACAACCGCATCGCCGTCGTCACCGACGACGCCGTCCTCGCGGGTCGTCTCCAGCGAGTCGGGACGGCCAACACTTCACAGGGATGATTGACGGCTCCGACCCCGAGGACGGAGCGGTACGCACGGCGCTTCGCCGCTCGTGGCTCAGAGCCGTTCCGCGCGCCGTGCGCTCGCTCTACCGATTGGGTACGCGTGCCAGCGAGACATCCGTCTCGGTTGGCGCTATCGAGAACACGACTGACCGAGCGGCGGCCGTCACCGCTCGGTCGGCGTTCGTTCAGTGGTTCACCACCGAACCGGAACCAGCGACGGTGGTCGTGGACCTCGAACGGACGCGGACTGTCGGGCCGATAATTCGATTCTTCGAACCGGGATACCGGGCGCTCGTCCGGGTGTCACGAACCTCGACACTGTGCACAAGCGTACGTCGTGGGGCGAAGGCCACTCATCCGTTGCATGCTGTCGTCGCGGACAGCAGAGTGTGGGCGCTGGCGAAGCGACTGTTGACACCGCCCGACGACGACAGATAGTCGCCGCGGGTCGGTTCCCTACTCGACGGTGACGCTCTTCGCCAGATTCCGCGGCTTGTCGATGTTCCGACCGAGGAGCGCGGCCGTGTGGTAGGAGAGGAGTTGCAGGTGCGTGTTCGCCAAGACGGCGGCCGCTCGCGGATGCGTCTCGGGGAGTTCGAGGACGTGGTCGGCGTAGCGGCCCACGTCGCTCTGGCCGTCGGTGATGGCGACGACCGGGGCGTCCCGGGCCTCGACCTCCTTGACGTTGCCGACGGTCTTTCTGGCCTGTTCGCCGTCGCCCGTGACGACGGCGAAGACCGGCGTGTTCTCGGTGACCAGCGCCAGCGGGCCGTGTTTGAGTTCGCCCGACGCGAAGCCCTCTGCGTGTTTGTACGTGATCTCCTTCATCTTCAGCGCGCCCTCCAAGGCGACGGGGAACTGGTAGCCCCGGCCGATGAAGAAGTACGAATCGGCGTCGCGGTACGTCTCCGCGACGGCCTCGGCGTTGGATTCGTCGAGGATGCGCTGGACGTTCCCGGGGAGTTCCCGGAGCGCGGCGATGACCTCGCGCGCGCCCTCTTCGTTGGTCATCCCGAGCATGAGGAGGTTCAGCGCGGCCAGTTGCGTCGAGAACGTCTTGCTGGCGGCGACGCCGATTTCCGGACCGGCCCGGATGTAGAACGCGTGGTCGCACTCGCGGGCCGCCGTCGACCCGACGACGTTGGTGACAGCCATCGTGCGCGCGCCGCGCTTGCGCGCCTCGCGGAGCGCCGACAGCGTGTCTGCGGTCTCGCCGCTCTGCGTGACGCCGACGACGAGTGCGTCGCCGATGGGCGGGACTGCTGTTGCGTACTCGCTGGCGAGGAACGCTTGGGCGGGGATGCCCGCCTCGCGGAACAGTTGCGCGCCGTAGAGCGCGGCGTGGTAGGAGGTACCGCAGGCGACGAACTGGACGCCCGTCGGTGAGAGGTCGCCGAGGTCCTCGATGTCGACGGTCCCGGCCATCTCGTCGACGCGACCGCGGAGACACTGCCGGAGCGCACGGGGTTGCTCGTGAATCTCCTTGAGCATGTAGTGGTCGTAGCCGCTCTTACCCGTCTCCTCGGGGTCCCACTCGACGACGTTCACCTCCTTTTCGACGGGCGACCCGTCGAGCGTGCTGACCGCCCACCCGTCGGCGTCGAGTCGCGCGAACTCGCCGTCGTCTAAGTAGATGACTTGGTCCGTGAAATCGCGGAACGCAGGCACGTCGCTCGCGAGGAACGTCGCGCCCTCGGTCAGGCCGAGGACGAGCGGCGAGTCGTGCCGGGCGGCGAACACCGCTTCCGTCCCGGCGATGACGGCGGCGATGGCGTAACTCCCTTCCAGTCGGGAGATAGCCGACCGGACCGCTGCCTCGGGGGCCGTGCCGTCGGCGAGTTCGTCCTCGATAAGGTGCGGGACGACTTCGGTGTCGGTGTCCGACGTGAAGGTGTGCCCGGCCGAGACGAGTTCGTCGCGGAGCGACTGGTAGTTCTCGATGATACCGTTGTGGACGACAGCCACGTCGCCGGTGCAGTCCTGGTGGGGGTGGGCGTTCGCGTTCGTCGGCGGGCCGTGCGTGCTCCAGCGCGTGTGGCCGATGCCGACGCTGCCCGACAGCGACACCGACGAGAGCGCGTCGCGCAGGTCTTCGATTTTCCCGGCGGTCTTACACAGGTCGACGCCGCCGCTCGCCATCGCGACGCCCGCCGAGTCGTACCCGCGGTATTCCAGTTTCGAGAGGCCGTGGACCAGCGTGTCGAGCGTCTCGTCCCCGCGGCCGACACAACCGATGATGCCGCACATCAGCGAGTCACCTCCGCGCCCTCGGCGACGTTTCCGTCGACCGTCACACCGGTGTCGAGGTGCGCGTTCGGGCCGACGAGCGACCCCGGCGTGAACGTCACCCCGCCGCGTGTGCGGGCGCGGTCCGCGATGACCGCGCCGAGTCGCTGGTCCTCGAATATCTCCGTCCCGACCTGCACGTCGGCCGGGCCAGCGGGAACGACGGTGTTCGCACCGAGGTGAACGTCCTGCCCGGTGACCGTCTCCAACAGCGTCGATCCGGGGTCGACCCGCGTGTCGGCGTCGACCACGCTGTACTGGACGACGGAGTTCGCGCCGACGGTGACGTTCCGCCCGAGGGCCGTGTCGGGGCCGACGACGGCGTCGGGACCCACCTCGCAGTCAGCCCCGACCACGACAGGAGGTTGGACGACTGCCTCGTTGTGCACGCGGGCCGAGTCGGCGATCCAGACGCCCTCGTCACGTCGGGCCTCGACGACCCGACCACGGGCCAACACCTCGCGCGCGACGGTCAGCAGGTCCCACGGGTAGGTGGCGTCGACCCACATCCCGTCGACCTCGACGCCGCGGACGTGGTTACGCTCGATGAGGTCCGCGAGCGTATCCGTCAGCGCCAGTTCCCCGGCCTGCCGGGGCGTCTCCTCGATGGCGTCGAAAATCGACTCGGGGAAGGCGTAGACGCCGCCGTTGATGAGTCGATACTCGCCCTCGCGTGGCTTCTCCACGAGGTCCGAGATGATGCCGTCGCGTACCTCGACGGCTCCGTATCGGCTGGTGTCTTGGCGCTCGACGACCGCGAGCGCCGGGTCGTCAGTCTCCTCGTGCCTCGTCGCGACGGCTTCGACCGTCCCGACGTCAATTAGTCGGTCGCCGTTCAGCACCAAAACGGGTCCGTCGACCGCATCTTTCGCCTGTAAGAGCGCGTGGCCGCTCCCCAGTTGCTTCTCCTGCGTGACGTAGGTTATCGGTACGTCGCGGTACGTCGGCCCGAAGTGATCCTGTACCCGGTCGCGCTTGTAGCCGACGACTACCACCAGTTCATCGATGCCTGCATCGACGAGCGCGTCGAAGACGTGCTCCAGAATCGGACGATTTCCGGCGGGCAGCATCGGTTTGGGCCGATTCCGCGTCAGCGGGCGAAGACGGGTCCCCTCACCGGCGGCGAGGACCACAGCCGTGTCGATGTTCATACACGTATCACTGCGAGGAGGGATTTGAATATGGCGCAACTAACGGGATTTGCAGGTAAGGCGGGCGGCAATTCTTGCGCGGGATTGGCCGTTTCGAAGCGCTTCGGAATCCGTCGTTTCGAGACCTCTCGCTCCGCTCGGTGTCTCGCTATTTCTCACGGGTCGCTGTCGCTCCCCGTTCGCTATCGGCGACCGCTCGTTGCGCTCGGCGTGACCTACTGCTCCACGGCTCACTTCGTTCGCCGTTTCGCTTCGAGACCCTTCACTTCGTTCAGGCTCTCGCTATTGCTCTCCCATCCTGTCTCCAGCAACCTTCCGTCCCTTCGTCGTCAACGCCACTTCGGTCCGTTCGCGGACGACGCTGATGACGTCGAGTTCGATGAGGCGGTCGAAAATCGCCTCGGCCTTCTCCACGTCGATGCCGACGAATCTCGGGATGTCGAACGGCGAAACGCCCGAGTGAAGCGCCATGATGACCCGTTTCTCCGTCGAGGAGAGGTCGAGGTCGGCGCGGTTCTGCTCGGCGCTGTCTTCGAGCATCGTCCGTAAGACGGTGGCCTGGAACTCCTCGCCCGCGAGGTGGGTCTCGACGCTGATGCCGTCCTGGCTGTGTTCGACCTGAATGACCGCCCGCTCGGCCCCCGAAACCTGCTTTTCGTCCACGGTGAGGCCGCCGATGTCCGCGCGGACGATGTCGACTGCCTGCCCGTCGGCCAGCGCGAGGCGGAGCGCCTCGTCGGTCACTTTCAGTCGACCCTTCGTCCACTCCGTGTTCTGGACGACGCCGCCTTTCAGCGCGGGGTGTTGGACGAGGACGATGTGGCCGTCGAGGCTCGCGCGGTAGAGGTCCGTCTCGAACTCGGCGTGGTCCGACGCCGAGACGAGGAGCACGTCGCCGTCGACGTGAAAGCCCACGTACTCGGAGACCCCAGCGCTCTGCTGGTTCACGTCGAAGCGGTCGGCGATGCGGTCGATTTCGTCGAGCGCGACCTGTCGCTCGCTATCGCCCAGAATGGCGATGCGTTCGGTGGTGAGGATGAGTCGACAGTTGCGCCACTCGGCGTCGGTGAGCCGTTGGCCCTGCGAGACGGCCTGTAAGTACTGACCCTGCGTGTCGGCGATTTTCTTTTCCGTGTCGCTCATACCCCGGAACCGGCCTCTCGTCCGTTCGTAATCGAGGGGAGTGAATATAGCTTCCGCCGCGAATGTCGCATCTGAGAACGGCAGCACCGCCGTCGCGCCGGGTTCCCTAGCGCCAAGGCTTATGACCGCGCCGTCGAAGCATCGAATAATGACGATGGGCGACGGAACCGGGCGCGATACGGCCATCGACGACCGGCCCGCCATCGACCCACCGGCGTGGTTCGTCGAGCAAGCGAACGTCTCGGACCCGTCAGTGTACGACGCCTTCGAAGCCGAGTGGCCCGAGTGCTGGGACCGTGCGGGCGAGTTACTCGACTGGGACGACCCCTACGACGCCGTGTTTCGCGGCGACGAGCGGCCCCCCTTCGAGTGGTTCCCCGGCGGGCGGTTGAACGCATCCTACAACTGCATCGACCGACACCTCCCCGAGCGCAAGAACCAGTTGGCGCTCATCTGGGAGGGACCGCTCGGCGACGCCACGACCTACACCTACCGGGAACTCTATCGCGAAGTGAACGCCGTCGCGGCGGCGCTACGAGACCACGGCGTCGAGGCGGACGACGTGGTGACCATCTACCTCCCGATGGTCCCCGAACTCCCCATTCTGATGCTGGCCTGCGTCCGTCTGGGCGTCGTCCACAACGTCGTGTTCGCGGGCTTCTCGGCGGACGCGTTGGCCGAACGCATGGAGCGGACGGGGTCGGAACTGCTCGTGACCTGCGACGGTTACTATCGCCGCGGAAGCGCCGTCGCACAGAAGAACAAAGCCGACAACGCCCGCATCGCCGTCGACCAAGACGTGTCGGTCGTCGTCGTCGAGCGACTGGGGCTGGACGTGCACTTAGGCGACGGCTACTACGACTACGAGGCGCTGCGGGCGACCCACGACGGGGCGGAAGTCGACCCGGTGCCCCGGGCGGCCGACGACACCCTGTTTCGCATCTACACCTCCGGGACGACGGGCGAACCGAAGGCCGTCGACCACACCACCGGCGGCTATCTCGCCCACGTCGCGTGGACCGCCCAGTCGGTGTTGGACATCAAACCGGGCGACACGTACTGGTGTTCGGCCGACATCGGCTGGATTACGGGCCACTCCTACATCGTCTACGGCCCCCTGTCGCTCGGGACGACCACCGTCCTCTACAACGGGACGCCGGACCACCCCGAGAAGGACCGCCTGTGGGAACTCGTCGAGCGGTACGCCGTCGACGTGTTCTACACCGCGCCGACGGCGGTGCGGGCGTTCATGAAGTGGGGCGAGGAACACCCCGCGGGCCACGACCTCTCCAGCCTCCGTCTGTTGGGGACCGTCGGCGAACCCATCGACGAGCGAGCGTGGCGGTGGTACCGCGAACACATCGGCGGCGGCGAGTGTCCCGTCGTCGACACGTGGTGGCAGACCGAGACGGGCGCGATTCTCGTCTCGACGCTCCCGGGCGTCGACGGGATGAAACCCGGCGCGGCCGGGAAGCCCCTACCGGGCATCGAGACGGGCGTCGTCGACCCCGCTGGAGAGGGCGTCAGCGAGGGCGAGGCGGGCGAACTCGTCGTCACGCGACCGTGGCCCGGGATGCCCGACGCGCTTCGGACCGGCGAGGACTGGGGCGCGGCCGCGGCCCGCGGCGAGGAGTGGCGCTACTACCCCGAGGACGGCGCGACGATAGACGACGACGGCTACATCACCGTCCTCGGCCGGGTCGACGACGCCATCAACGTCGCGGGGCGGCGGTTCAGCACGATGGAGCTGGAGTCCGCGATTACGGGCGTCACCGGTATCGCGGAGGCCGCCGTCGTCGGCGCGGACCACGAGACGACCGGGACGGCCCTGTACGCCTACGTCTCCGCCGAAGACGGCTACACCGAGGCCGACCTGCGCGAGCGAATCGCGGAGGCGGTGACCGACGCCATCGGCGGCGTCGCGAAACCCGAGGCGGTGGTGTTCACGCCGGACCTCCCGAAGACTCGCTCGGGGAAGGTGATGCGCCGCCTGCTGGCCGCCGTCGCCAACGACGACCCGCTGGGCGACATCAGCGCGCTCCGCAATCCCGAGATAGTCGGGGAATTGCAGTCGGCCACCCCCGATTCGTAGCGCGTTTCGGATAGTTCGAATACAGCGAAACAGAATCCGAACCGATAGCGGGTAGATTCGCACCCGCCTCCGATAGAGTCGTCGACTCGGCCACCAAACAAACCATAGAGTTATTTCGCAAGCCTGTGCATTTTCGAAACATGTCTGGCCCCGCCGACGTACTCGGTCCCCGCGGGTACCAGCAGTTACGCCGGGCGGCCGAGACGCACCGTTCGGACCTCGTCTTGCGATTCGGCGCGGAAGTGGGACTGCGCCCGGCGGAGATGGCGCGAGTCAGGCCCGACGATGTGACCAGCGCGGGCGACCACTATTTCCTGACCGTTCGGGGAGAATCGGGCGTCACGCGGGAGGCCTATCTGCCCGCGAGCGTCGAACACGACCTGCGGAAGTACGCGAACACGGCCGGTGTCGACGGCGACGACCCGGTGTTTGCCGTCTCTGCCCGGCGACTCCAGATGCTCGTCGGCGAGGCGGCCGACCGGGCCGCCGAAACCGCGCCGCGGCTCGCCGACGTGTCCTCGCGCGACCTGCGCTGGCGCTTCGCGGCGCGCTTGCTCGACGACGGCGTCCCGCCTCACGTCGTCTGCGCGTTGGGCGGGTGGGACCGCCTCGAACGACTCGCGCCCCTCCTGCCCGACCCCGATAGGGACGCCGTGGTCGAGGCCATCGAGCGCACCGAAGCCGCGCCGACACCGGCCCGCTTGCGTCGGGCGATTACCGTCGCCGCCGACGTGGGCGAGACGCTGGCGGGCGCGGCCACCGGCGAGGAGATAGAGCGACTCGTCTGCGAGCGACTGGCCGACACGGAGGGCTTTCGCTTCGCGTGGGTGGCCGAGCGCACCGGCGACGGCCTCACGCCCCGTGCCACGGCGGGTATCGACGATGCGCGGGTCGCCGAACAGGTGGCCGACCACGGCGAGACGGCGACGGCGGCGATGGACAGCCACGACGTGCGCGTCACCGACGGGCGAGACGGTCCGACGGCCTTCGTGCCGATCGTCCGCGAGGACACCGCTGCCGGGGTGCTGGCGATCGGGACCCTCGGCGTCGTCGAGGACGCCGAACGCGACCTGCTGAGAGCGCTCGGCGCACAGGTCGGCGCGGCGCTGGCGGCCGTCGAGCGAAAGCGCCTCCTACTCGCCGACACGGTGACCGAACTGGCGTTCGAATGTACCGACAGCGAGGCGTTCACCGTCGGCCTGACGGCGACGCTCGACTGTACGCTCGAACTCTCGGGCGTCGTCCCCGTCGGCGGGCGCTCGCTCCTGTACTATCTGGTCGTCGAGGGCGCGGCCGCCGGACCGGTGCTGTCGTACGCCGTCGAGCATCCGGACATCGACGACGCCCGATTAGTCGAGGACTACGGCGACGGCGCGCTCATCGAAGCGGTCGTGACGGCCGCGCCCGCCCTCGAACTCGTCGAGAGCGGCGGCCGCATCCGCACGCTCGCGGCCGACCGCGGTACGACGACCATCGAGACGGAACTGCCCGGGGACGTGGACCTCCGCGAAGTCGTCGACGCCGTCGTGGAGACGTACGCCGAGACGACGCTGACCGCGAAACGCGAGGCCGAGCGCTCCATCGAGACGGAGACGGGCTTTCGCGAACGCCTGTCGGACCGCCTCTCGGAGCGACAGGCAACCGTCCTCGAAGCGGCCTATCACAGCGGCTACTTCGAGTGGCCGCGCGGAACCACCGCCGAGGAACTGGCGGACTCGCTCGCCGTCTCCTCGCCGACGCTCCACAAACACCTTCGAAAGTCCCAGCAGAAGCTTCTGACGGCGTTTTTCACCGATGCGTCGACGGAACCGCCGACGGCGCTCGACGAGTAGAGGCCGGGCAAATGTTGCCATAGTTAGACCCCCCGTTTATACGTTCCCCGTTGATTGTAAGTGATAGACCATGTCAGATGATGACGTTCAACTCGAAGCCCGGCTGGAAGAACAGGCAGTCTTCGAGCCACCGGCGTCGTTCGTCGAGCAGGCGAACGTCTCCGATTCGGACATCTACGACGAGTTCGAGGAGAACTGGCCCGAGTGCTGGGAGCGGGCGGCCGACCTGCTCGACTGGGACGACGAGTACGACACCGTCCTCGACGACTCCAACCCGCCGTTCTACGAGTGGTTCACGGGCGGGTCGCTGAACGCGTCGGCGAACTGTCTGGACCGCCATCTGGACGAGCGCGGCGACGAGGCGGCCATCGAATGGGTCGGCGAACCGACCGACGAGGACGACATCACCTATACGTACGAAGACCTTCACCGCGAGGTCAACGAGTTCGCGGCCGCCCTGCGCGAACAGGGCGTCGGCGAGGACGACGTGGTCACGATGTACATGCCGATGATTCCGCAGTTGCCGATCGCGATGCTGGCCTGCGCCCGCATCGGCGCGCCCCACTCGGTCGTGTTCGCCGGGTTCTCGGCGGACGCGCTGGCGACGCGGATGAACGCCGCCGATTCTGAGTACCTCGTCACCTGTGACGGCTACTACCGACGCGGCGACCCCCTCGACCACCTCTCGAAGGCCAACGAGGGCCTCGAAGGCGTCGACCACGAGGTCCAGACGGCGGTCGTCGCCGAACGACTCCGCGACGGCGACGGCTTCGACCACGACTACGCCGACAATCAGGTGGCGTTCGACGACCTCGTCGCCGACCACGAGGGCGCGACGGTCGACCCCGTCTCCCGAGACGCCGAGGACATGCTCTTTCTCATGTACACCTCGGGGACGACGGGCGAACCGAAGGGCGTGAAGCACACTACCGGCGGCTATCTCTCCTACGCCGCGTGGACCTCCCAGTCCGTTCTGGACATCAAACCCGATGACACCTACTTCTGCTCTGCGGACATCGGGTGGATTACGGGCCACTCCTACATCATCTACGGCCCGCTGGCGCTCGGGACGACGACGATGATGTACGAGGGGACGCCGGATTACCCCGACAAGGACCGCCTCTGGGAGATTATCGAAGACTACGAGGCCACCCAACTGTACACCGCGCCGACCGCGATTCGCGCGTTCATGAAGTGGGGCCAGGAGTATCCCGACAGCCACGACCTCTCCAGCCTGCGACTGCTGGGGACCGTCGGCGAACCCATCAACCCGCGGGCGTGGAAGTGGTACTACAAGCACATCGGCGACGAGTCCTGCCCCGTCGTCGACACGTGGTGGCAGACCGAGACCGGCGGGATGATGCTGACGACCCTCCCGGGCGTCGGCGACATGAAACCCGGGTCGGCCGGGCCGCCGCTGCCGGGTATCAGCGCCGACATCGTCGACGTGAGCGGGAGTCCCGTCGAAGCGGGCGAGGCGGGCTATCTGATCGTCAACAAGCCGTGGCCCGGCATGTTGCGGACGCTGTACAACAACGACGAGCGCTTCATCGACGAGTACTGGCGCGAGTACTCCGACGTCGACAGCGACGACCCGGCCGACTGGGTGTACTTCCCCGAGGACGGCGCGAAAATCGACCAGGACGGCTACATCACCGTCCTCGGTCGGGTCGACGACGTGTTGAACGTCTCGGGCCACCGCCTCGGAACCATGGAGATTGAGAGCGCCATCGTCGGCGTCGAGGGCGTCGCCGAAGCGGCCGTCGTCGGCGGCGAACACGAAATCAAGGGCGAGGCCGTCTACGCGTACGTCATCACGGAGGACGGCTACGAGGAGAACGACGAACTCCGTCAGCGCATCATCGAGGGCGTCGAGGACGCCATCGGCCCAATCGCCCGGCCCGAACAGGTCATCTTCACGCCCGAGCTCCCCAAGACTCGGTCCGGGAAAATCATGCGTCGACTGCTGGAAGACATCGCGAACGGCGAAGAGTTGGGCGATACGAGTACGCTTCGTAACCCCGACGTCGTCAGCGATATCCAGTCGAAGGTCAGCCGCGACTGAGGCGTCGGGCATCGGTTTTCGAACACACGACACACCGCATCACGACACGCGAACACACCATCCATGACAGATAAAGCCACGCACGAAGAGAGGAATCAATCGGCTGCGCGGACGGACGGCGGCGCGCCGACGCAGGCCGCACAACAGCATCGACAGACGAACTATCTCGACGAGGAGGTGAACCTCCTGAAGCCGTCGACGGCGTTCATGCGCGACCACCTCAGAATCGTCTGGACGAGTTTCATCGTCTGGGCGCTCATCGTCTTCGGGCCGGTAACGCTGACGGCCGTCGCGCCCGGCGCGATGACGGTGACGATGCCGGTACTTGGCTTCCCGTTGCACTACTTCCTCGTCGCCTTCGGCGCGCCGACGGGCGCGCTCATCCTCGCGGCGGTGTACGCCCGTCAGCGTGACAAACTCGACGAGAAGTACGGTATCGACCACGACACCTCCGGAGCGCCCGAGGACGGCGACAGCGGTGAGACGGGCGACGCGACGGCCACCGACGGAGGTGTCGAGCGATGACGGTTCCGTTGCAGGCCGAAGCGCTCGACATCTCGTTCAAACTCGTCCCGGCCATCATCGTCTTCCTGATGATGGCGTCGTTCCTCGTCATCGGCTACGTGTTCAAAGTGGCCGACACGGAGGGGATGTGGGTCGCTGGCCGGGGAATCGGCAACATCGAGAACGGAATGGCCATCGGGGCCAACTGGATGTCCGCCGCGTCGTATCTGGGACTGGCGGGACTGGTCGCTCTCGCCGGGTTCTACGGCCTCGCGTTCATCGTCGGCTGGACGACGGGCTACTTCGTCCTGCTCATCTTCCTCGCGGCGCAAATGCGGCGCTTCGGGAAGTACACCGCGCCTGACTTCGTCGCCGACCGCTTCAACTCGCCGACTGCTCGCGCGATGGCCGCCTTCACGACGCTGCTCATCGCGTACGTCTACTCTGTCGGACAGGCCCGCGGCATGGGCCTCGTCGGGCAGTACGTCTTCGGTCTGGACATCATCCCGATGATTATCGTGATGATGACCATCACCGTCGGTTACCTCGCGCTCTCCGGGATGCTGGGCGCGACGAAGAACATGGCGGTGCAGTACGTCATCCTCATCGTCGCGTTCCTCGCGGGCGTCTACGTGGTCGGCTTCACGCAGGGGTACTCCACCATCCTACCGCAGATTGAGTACGGCGCGCTCTTCACCGAACTCGGTCGTCAGTTCTCCGAGCCGTTCATCGGCGGGAACAGCTACTACCTGTGGGTGGCGACGGCGTTCTCGCTCATCTTCGGGACCTGCGGTCTCCCGCACGTGCTGGTGCGCTTCTACACGGTCAAGAGCGAGCGGACCGCCCGCTGGTCGACCGTCTGGGGGCTGTTCTTCATCCTCCTACTGTACTGGGCCGCGCCCGCGATGGCTGCCTTCGGCGTCGACCTGTTCGCTGCCGTGAACAACATCTCTCCGGAGGCCGTCTTCACCGGCGAGCAGGCCATGTCCGGCGCGGAGGGCGACGTCATCGTCGTGCTGGCCGCGCAGTTCGCGAACCTGCCGCGGTGGTTCGTCGGCCTCGTCGCCGCCGGTGCGATGGCCGCCGCAATCGCGACGACCGCTGGGCTGTTCATCACCGCCTCCTCGGCCGTCGCCCACGACATCTACTCCGAACTCATCAACCCCGACGCGACCCAGCGCCAGCAGGTGCTCATCGGTCGGGCGACCATCGTCGTCATCGGCGCGCTGGTCACGGTGACCGCGTTCAACCCGCCGGCGCTCATCGGCGAACTCGTCGCCTACGCGTTCTCGCTGGCCGGAACCGTCCTGTTCCCGATGTTCTTCCTCGGCCTGTGGTGGGAGAACACCAACCGACAGGGGGCACTGGCCGGTATGAGCGTCGGCCTGCTGCTGTGGATAACCTCCATCATCAACAGCGTGCTGCCCGCCTACATCGGCGCTCTCGCCGATATCGCCGGTGGCTCCGGGCAGGCGCTCGTCCCGATTTACGCGCAGTACGTCCCGCCCATCGGGGCCGCACTCGTCGGCACGCCGCTGGTCTTCCTCGTCACCATCGCCGTCTCGCTGGTGACGCCGGAACCGCCGCTCGAGACCAAGCGGATGGTCCGACAGTGTCACAGCCCCGAACCGATGGGTCAGCAACAGACCGCAGAAGACATCGTCTCCAGTAACGGCGGCGAAACCCCCGCAGACGACTAACAATGTACGACAACATCCTCATCCCCACGGACGGAAGTGACACCGCGAACGTCGCCGTCGACCACGCGGTCGACCTCGCCGCGAAGTACGGGGCACGGCTCCACGCCCTGTACGTCGTCGACATCGACGCGGTGAACTTCGGCCTCGGCACCGAGCAGGTCGACCGCATCAAACAGGGCAACTTCGGCGAGATGACCGAGTTGCAGGACAAGGCCGAGAGCGCCACCGGGGCCGTCGTCTCGGCCGCCGAAGAACACGATATCGAAGTCCACGAGGAGGTCCGCGTCGGCACGCCCCACGACGTCATCGCGGGCTACGCCGACAACAACGACATCGACCTCGTCGTGATGGGGAGCCACGGCCGTTCGGGCGTCCGCCGTGCCCTGCTCGGTAGCGTCACCGAGCGCGTCCTTCGGTCGACCCACGTGCCGGTACTGGTCGTCGACGAACACGAGGCGGAGTAACGGATGCCCATGACCGCGAAGGGACTGCTCGAAACCGTCGGTGACCACGTCCGCGAACATCGCTCGGGGATGCTCGTCGACCTCGTGTTCGCGTTCGCGTGGGTCACGGTCGTCACCGTCGTCTTCGACCTGTTCGCTGGCGCGCCGGAGTGGCTCTACTACCTCACGATGCTCGGCGGTGTCGTGGCGTACTTCGGCTTCTTCGCCTCGCTGGAGGCCGTCCGCGAGGGCGACGGCGACGAGTAGTCGACCATCGTTTCCGTCCGGGGTACTCCGTTCCCCGCTCGGGTTTCGTGGTTCTCATGTCGCTCGTATTCCGCGGTTCTCATGTCGCTCGTTCCGAACCGCGCTACTCCCCACTCATCGCTTCGCTCGCCATATTCCGGCCCTGCGCGTTCAGCGCCACTTCCGTCCGCGTCCTGACCTCGTCCACGGCACCGGCGTCGAGCAAGTTCTGATAAATCTCCTCGACTTCGTCGGGCGTCGTGCCGACGAAATCGGCCATCTCGAACGGCGAAACGCCCGAATACAGCGCCATCAGGACCTGACTCTCCATCTCCGAGAGTTCGTAATCGCCCTCTCGTCGGTCGACGACACCGGAGAACAGCGCTTCGAGCGCGGCGGTGTGGTGGCCCATCCCGGAGAAGTGCGTCTCGACGCTCCGGCCCTCCTCGTCGGTGTGTTCGACTTCGACGACCGAGCGCGTCTCGCCCATGACGGTGCTGTCGCCCGTTTCGATAGTCCCCACGTCGTCGATGTCGAAGGCCGTCGACCCGCCCCCGGGGAACTGGAGGGTGACCTCGCCGTCGTCGAGTCGAAACCGTGCCTTCGACCACTCGGCGTCCTCTTGGACGACGCCGCCGACGACGGCCGGGTGTTTCGCGAGGACGACCTGCCCGATAAGCGTCGCTCGACAGTACTCGAACGCGAAGTCGTCGACGTTTGACGCGTCGACCACGAGGACGTTGTTGCCGACTTCCAACGCCGTCGCGTCTGCGGGCGCGTTCTCGGGGGCGTCGGCATCGTCGACGAGCGAGACGTTCGCGTGCGGAATCGGCTGTTTGCTCCCGTTGGTCGCGAGGACGAGTCGCTTGTTGGTGACGATGAGGCGGCAGGAACGCCACTGCGGGTCGGTGACCTCCTCGCCGTCCCGGACGGCGTACTGGAAATCCCCCGACGTGTCCAGTATCTTTCGTTCGTCACCACTCATAGCCGCAGTCATCGGGAAGTTGGCCCCCGACGATATATAAGTTCCAGCACCGCCCTCACACAGTCACCAGCAGACCGCCGACGACGCCGAGGCCGCCGAAGACGACACAGACCGCCCAGAACGGCACTTCGCGGACGAGGCGGACCAGCGCGTCCACCGTAAGATACCCCACGACAGCGCTGACCGCGAGGGCGACGACGGCCTCGGTGGGTGAGATAGACGGGACTCCCGTATCGGCGAGAACGAGCGCGTTAGCCGCCAGCGCCGCGGGAATGGATAGGAGAAAAGAGAGCCTAAGCGAGGACTCGCCCTCGTGGCCGCGCAACAGGAGGGCGCTGACCGTCGTTCCAGACCTGGAGACGCCGGGGAGGATGGCGATTCCCTGGAGGCCGCCGACGAGGAGGGCGTCGACCCAGTTCGGGCGCGTCCGCTCGCCGAGCGAGAGAGTGGCCGCGAATCGCTGGACGAGGCCGGTCACGACGAGCAAGCCGCCGACGAACGCGAGGAACAGCCCCCCTTCGAGTTCGGAGACGGCCGTCTCCAAGAGGAGGTAGGCGGGGAGGCCGGTCAGGCCAGTCGCCGCCGTCGCGACGACCAGAAAGGAGAGGTCAGCCGTCTCGGCGGCGAACGGGCGACGCGAGAGACTGGCCGCCGAGCGAGTGATGTCGCGGAGTTCGCCGCGGTAGTAGCCGACGGCGGCGATAGCCGTCCCGCCGTGGAGGAACAGCGCCAACCGCGTCGCGTCGGCCGGGTTCAGCCCCGACAGCGCCGTCGACGCCAGCGCCACGCCGCCCTCGCTGGAGACGGGAATCCACTCCAGAACCCCCTGTAAGAGGCCCAGCAAGACGGCGACGAGAATCGCGTTCACACGTATCGGGCGGTCGGCGGGGGACAAAGGCGGTTCGGTCGCGGGAGCGTGGCAGTATATATAGGTCGGCTCTCCAACCAATGGTATGCAACTGGGTGGTATCGTCGATTCGCTCGCCGCGTTGCCGGTCTGGCAGGGATTTACGCTCCTCATTCTGGGCGGTATCGTGCTGGCCGCGCTCGTCCAGTTTTTCGGCGACCGGTTCGTCAGGCGCGTCACCGACCACATCGACGGGCAGGTCGACGATATCGTCCTCAAAGGCGTCCACCGGGCGCTGTACGTCAGCATCGCCATCGCCGGTGGCTACGTCGGGACGCAGGTGTACGACATTTCCCCGTCCGTCGCCGTCCCCCTCGAAGCGGGGACGCTCTCGCTCGTCATCGTCGTCTGGATGGTGACGCTGATGCGGGTGGGCCGCCGGGCCTCGAACGTCGCCACCGATAGCCGCTACATCGACCGGCAGGTGGTCCCCATCCTCCAGAACGTCTGGAGCGCACTCATCGCCGGGGCCGCCGTCTTCCTCTTGCTCGTGCTGTGGGACGTGGACGTGACGCCGTTGCTCGCGTCGGCGGGCGTCGTCGGTATCGTCGTCGGCCTCGCCGCGAGAGACACGCTGGC
This sequence comes from Haloarcula marina, assembly GCF_024218775.1. NCBI lineage: Archaea > Methanobacteriati > Methanobacteriota > Halobacteria > Halobacteriales > Haloarculaceae > Haloarcula > Haloarcula marina. Next base: position 3,080,336 of record NZ_CP100404.1, read on the forward strand.
GAACTTCTTCGGGTCGCTGTCGCTCTATCTCGACGGGACCTACAAGGTCGGTGACTTCGTCGTCTTGGAGACCGGCGAACGCGGCCGCGTCGAGGACATCTCCGTGCGCTCGACGGTCATCCGGACCCGCGACGACATCCTCGTCACCGTGCCGAACTCGAAACTGTCGAACGCCGCCATCGTCAACGAGTCGACCCCGAAACAGAAGCGGCGCATTCGCGTCCCCATCGGCGTCGCCTACGGGACCGACATCGACATCCTCGAGGAGATACTGCTGGAACTGGCCGTGGCCGAGGACTTGGTCGTCGACCGCCCCAAACCCCGCGTTCGGTTCCGGGAGTTCGGCGGGTCCTCGCTGGACTTCGAACTCCTGTGTTGGGTGTCGAATCCGGCGGTGAACGCTCGGACCATCCACAACCTCAACTGCGCCATCTACAAGCGCTTTCAGACGGAGGGTATCGAGATTCCGTTCCCACAGCGAGACGTCTCGGTATCGGTGACCGACGTGCCGGGCGAGTTGTTCGCCGAGGCGCGCGACGACGCGTTCGGCGGTGAGGTCCCCACCGACGGCGGCCGCGACGAGCGGTAACTGCCAGCGTTCGTGTCAACAATTCATAAACTCGGCGCTGTAACGTCACTGTAATGTACGCATTTGTCCACCTCACCAGCAACGACGAAGCCGACCGACAGCACGCCTTGCGGTCGGTGACTGTCTTGGGGGCCAACGAGTCGCTGGCCCTCGACGACGTGACGCTGCTCCTCCACAGAGACGCCGTCGAGATGGTCAGGCCGGACGCCCCCGACCGTGAGTGGCTCGTCGACCTCGTGGCCGACGACCTCACCGCCGTCGTCGGCGAGACGTGTCTGGACGCCCGCGACATCGCCCACGAAGACGTGCCGGACGGCGTGGAACTGGTCGACAGCGGCGTGAGCGAGGTGGTCCGCCTGCAGTCGGCGGGCTATCACTACGTCAAAATCCCCTAAATCGTCGCGAGGTCGAAACGCAGTTACCGCCCGCACGCCTCGCACCGACAATGAGTATACTCGACGACGCGCAGGCCGCGCTTGACACCGGCCCGCTCTGTGACGCCTGCCTCGGACGGCTGTTCGCCGACCGGAGTTTCGGGCTGACCAACGCCGAGCGCGGCCACGCCCTCCGCGTGACCCTCGCGCTCGACGCCGACGAACCCTTCGAGGCCGACGAGGACTGCTGGGTCTGCGAGGGCGAGAGCGACCGCGTCGACTGGTGGGCCGAACAGGCGGCGACGGCGGTGCGCGGCTACGAGTTCGCGACCTATCAGGTCGGCACGAAGGTCCCGCCACTGTTCGAGGAGAACGACGCGCTCCTCCGAGAGGACGTGGGACTCGACGAGGAGGCGGGCGAGGCCCTGAAGACCGAACTGAACCGCGAGGTCGGCAAGCGCATCGGCCGGTTGACCGACACCGAAGTCGAGTTCGGACGGCCGGACGTGCAGTTCACGCTCGACGTGGCGACCGACGAGGTGGACGTGCAGGTCAACTCCGCGTTCGTCTACGGTCGCTACCGGAAACTCCAGCGCGACATCCCGCAGACGAAGTGGCCCTGCAACGACTGCAACGGCACGGGCCTCTGGCAGGGCCAGCCCTGTGAGGGATGTGATGGGACCGGCTACCGCTACGACGAGAGCGTCGAGCAACTGACCGCGCCCGTCGTCACCGAGGCCATGGAGGGCGAGGCCGCGACGTTCCACGGCGCGGGCCGTGAGGACGTGGACGCGCTGATGCTCGAATCCGGTCGCCCGTTCGTCATCGAGGTGGCCGACCCCCACGTTCGGGACGTCGACACCGCGGCGCTCGAACGCGACGTCAACGAGTTCGCCGACGGGAAAGTCGAGGTCGAGGGGCTTCGACTGGCGACCCACGACATGGTCGAACGCGTGAAGGAACTGGACGCCTCGAAGACCTACCGGATGGACGTGGAGTTCGACGACCCGGTCACCGCGGAGGCGCTACAGGCCGCGCTCGACGACCTCGAAGGCGCGACCATCGAGCAGGACACGCCACAGCGAGTCGCCCACCGACGCGCCGACCTCACGCGCACCCGCGGGGTGTACGCCGCCAGCGGCGAACTCGTCGACGACCGTCACGCCGACATCCGCATCCACGGCGAGGGCGGCCTCTACGTGAAGGAACTCGTCTCCAGCGACGAGGGGCGAACGGAACCGAGTCTCGCCGGACTGCTGGGCGTCGGCGCCGTCGTGACCGCACTCGACGTGGTCGACGTGGAGGGCGAAGACGAACCGTTCGCCACAGAGGAGTTCTTCCGCGAGTAGTCGGGCGAGTCGTCACTCCACGAGGCCGTCGGCCGGGTCGTTGAGCGACTCGACGTCCGCGCGGAGTCGGTCGAGCGCGTCGGGGAGCGTCGGCGACGCGACGACCATATCGTCGTCTTGGCGGTACCGTATCAGCCCACACTCTTCGAGAATCGGGACGTGGTTGTGGTACAGGAGGAAGTACGTGTCGCGGACTCGTTCACCGGAGACGCTGGCGAGGTCGGTATCGCGCTGGCGCTCGACGACCAACTCCGCGAGGTCCGGGAGCGTCAGTTCCTGATGGGACTGGAGACACGCCACCGCGAGCCGTCGTTCCTCGGCGGCGAGCGCGCGGTAGACGCGGTCCAACTGCGACTCCGATTCGGCCATCGTCTCTGGAAAAACGGGTCGGGACTGTCAACCTTTCGTATAATCGTTGCAAGAGGTATCCGGGCCGAATCGAACGCGCCCGCAACGGACAACCGCAACTGCTTTGCGCGCCCCCGGTGACCGCCCGGCAATGCGATTCGGTGTCGACGAGGCCGGGAAGGGACCGGTTCTGGGGTCGATGTTCGCCGCGGCCGTCCGCGCGGAGACGGCGGCCCTGCCCGACGGCGTCGGCGACTCGAAGGGCATCGCGCCCGACCGGCGAGAGCGATTGGACGAGGAGATTCGAGCGGCCGCCGACGCCGTCGCCGTCGCCGAAATCCCCGTCGCGCGTATCGACGACCCCGAGACGGACATGAACACGCTGACCGTCGCGGCCCACGCCGAGGCGCTCTCGGGCGTCGCCGCGGACGGTCTCGGCGGGACGGTCGACGCGGGCGACACCGACGCCGAGCGATTCGGTCGCCGGGTCGCCGACCGCGTCGACGCGACCGTGACCGTCACGGCCGAACACGGCGCAGACGAAACGGACCCGCTGGTGGGTGCGGCCTCCATCGTCGCAAAAGTGGCCCGCGACGCGCACGTCGCGGCGCTGGCCGAACGGTACGGCGAAGTCGGGTCGGGCTATCCGAGCGACCCGACGACGCGGGCGTTCCTCGCGGCGTACGTCGAGGACAACGGCGTGCTCCCCGACTGCGCCCGCACCACGTGGTCGACCTGTGACGACGTTCTCGCGGCGGCCGAACAGGCGTCGCTCGGCGATTTCTGAGTACGGAAAAGTGGAGGAAAGCGGAGCGGATACTGTCGTGATAGAGGGTAGAAAACGGAAAATCCCGCGAACGCGGCTTGGACCTGAACGGAAGATGTTTTCGACAGTCCGTACGGCCCTTCCAGCACTCACTGTCGACGTTAGCCGGGCTTCCACCGGCGTTGCCCTTGCGAGCTTTAACTGGGCTTACACCAGCTTTTGCCGACGTACTGGATTCTCGAACGCCGCTTACGTGGCGTCCGGTACTTGGCCTTCACACCGACCCGGCTAGCCGGGCCAGCAGTGGACTGTGGCGGTTCTTCTTCAGAGCGTTAACCTCGGAATCCTGTTACGGACTGCTTGGTTGTTGCCCCCAACGCGTCCCGTTCTACCTGATGGGCAGTCTGAAACACGTCGTTCAGTGTGTCCCCGCGTTCCCACGGGACAACCTACCATAGGATGGCTGAGATGATAAGTCAATCTGAACAGATATGACACAACGTCCCAAACGGCAATTTGTAGTTTGTGTGAAACAAATCAGTCCCCCGTCGAGCGACGGGTCGTCGGGGCGAAATCGCCCGACTCAGTCCTCGTCGAGGACGAGATTGCGGAGGATGTCCCCGTAGGCCGGACGCGTCACGAGGACGCCGATGAGGACGCCGACGATGGTGATGATGGCGAACCCGGAGAGGTCACCCAGCGAGAGGACCATCAGCGGACTCATGGCGACGATGGTCGTCGCCGCCGCCGCGCCGATGACCCAGAACGCCTTGCGGAACCGGCTTTCGAACACCCGGCCCGTCTCGACTTTCCCCTGCTGGAGAATCTCGTCGGCGATGATGATGAGGTCGTCCACCCCCGTCCCGATGACGGCGATGAACCCCGCGAGGTGCGAGAGATTGAGCGGGTACTGGACGAACGCGACGAACCCGAGGAGGATGAACACCTCCGACAGGGCGGTCACGATCATCGGGAACGCCACCTCGGGGCGGCCGTACCGAGCGTAGACGACCAGACTCACCGCGACGACGGCGAGCAAGCCCGTCAGCAGGGAGTTCTGCTGGAACTGCTCGGCCAGCGCCGGACTCAGCGAGAACTGGTCGGACCGCTCGAAGTCAAGCGGCGCGGGCAGTCGACCCGCCTTCAGGCTGAGCGCGAGGTTCCGAGCGTCGTCCATCCCGCCCGATTCGGCGGGACCGGTCGTCATCCGGAAACTCGGATTGTCCGCGAACGTCCCGTCGGCGAAGGACTGCGAGAGGCCGCTATCGACGCCGCCGATGAACACCGGTTCGCCGTTGAGCGTCGCGACCAGACAGTTGGACTGAATGGTCTCCACGCTGGAGTGTTCGTCCCGACTCGCCGTACACCGAACCGTCTGACCGTCGCCGAAGCCGACCCGAACCATCTCCTCTTGGAAGTCTTCTGCGGCGCTGGACTCGACGGTCACCGGGACGTACGCTTCGCCGTCTTGCTGCTGTGCGGTCCCGATACCGGCGAACTCGTTCTGCTGGAGCACCTCGTCCTGGACCCACGACCCGTTCTCTTGGTGGACGGCATAGACGCGGACGACGCCACGTTCTTCGAGGATGTCGATGAGTTCCTCCGGTTCGCGGTCGGGTGCGGTGATGCTGATGAAACTCCGGCCGCCGGGCGAACTCACCTCTTGGACGCGCCCGCCGCTGAGCGCGGAGGTCTGTATCTTCTCGGTGACGCTCTCGACCATCTCGGACCGCGTCGCCGGGGTGACGCCGTCGCGGACGGTCGTCGGGGAGTAGCCCGCCTGTTCGAGCGTGGTCCGCAACTCCTCGTCGGTGACGTTCCGGGTGAACACCTCGACAGTCCCGTTCTGGTTGGGACCGCCCGACCGGACTTCCACGTCTATGGGGTCGACGCCGAGTTCCGCGGCGACGGTTTCGGCGAGTTGGGTCGAGTCGTTGGCCGCAACGTCGACGCCTTCGGCGGTGGTTCCGACGATTGGCGCGCGGATGCGGGTCCCGCCGGACAGTTGGATGCCGTACTGGAGGTTGGTCAGTTTCGATGCGTTCCCAGCCCCGTCGTCGGCCGACGCGCCCGGCGGCGTGCCCGGCACGAACAGCGCGACGGAACTCGCCAGTAAGAGGACGACGAGCAGCCCGATGCGCCAGTTGTCGCGAATCGTACTCATCGATTGACCCCCTCGTACTTGTACCAGCGAAGCAGCGTGACGTTGAGCATGTAGGTGTTCATCAGGTCGGCGGCCAGTCCGAGCACGAGAACGAGGCCGATAGACGCCATCAGGTCGATGCCGAACAGCGTCGCGGTGACGGCCATCACGGCCATCGCGGCCATGGAGGTGAGCGTCATCGTGACACCGGTGCGCATCGCGCGGTACGTCGACTCGTAGAACCCGCCCGACCGGCGGAGGACGTGGTTGTTCAACAGGATGTCCGAGTCGACACTGTAACCGATGAGCATCAGGAGGGCGGCGACGGTCCCCAGAGAGAGCTTGATGCCCACGAGATTCATGATGGCGACGGGGATGACGATGTCCGAGAAGGCCGAGATGACGATGGCGATGCTCGGGACGAACGTGCGGAAGAAGGCGAAGGCGAGCAGACTCATCCCGAGGAAGGCGACGCCGACGCCGACCACGGCCATCAGTTGGTTCTCTTCCCCGAATATCGGGGAGGTGCGGCCGCTCCGCAACCGCTCCATGTCCGGATTACTGTCCACCGTCGTCCGAATGGCGTCGATGTTCGCCGAGTCGAACGTGACGATGTACTGGTTGTCTTGTGCGCCCTGCACCGAGACGACCGGTTCGTCGAAGGCCGCTCGGACCTCCGACTGTGAGAGCGTCGTCTCGACGGTGACCTCCGACCCGCCCGTGAAGTCGATACCCAGCGCGACGGGCGACCCGGTCATCGCCCACCACGCGGCGAGGACCACGAGTGCCAGCGCCAACACAACCAGCGGTATCGCCACCAACTGGCGGTTGGTGTACTGCGTGTAATCGACTTCCGGGACCTCGAACGCGACCATGGCCGTGGGTGTGGCACGCCTCCGAATAAGCCTTCTTAATCTGCGAGGGTTGCGAGGCGTTTCGTGCCTCGATGAGCGACGCGAGTGAGAACCACGGAGCGACGCGACCGTCGAAAACCGACAGCCCGCGTCAGTCCGGCAGATACCGCACGCTCACGACGCCGGTGGCGGTTCGGACCTCCACCCGGTCGACGCCGAGACGGGCGGCCCGTGCGAGGGTCGCCTCGTCGTCGACGACTTCGTCGGCGGCCGCGTCCGCGCCGTCCTCGTCGACGGTGAGGACGTGAATCTCGCCCTCACCGGCGCGTTCGCGCGTCGTGAGGTCGCCGACTGGCTGGTCGGCCGCGAGGTCTTTGGCCTGTGCCGTCGGTTCGAGGTCGGTGCGTTCGACCGGGATGGTCCGCTCGTCGCGGAGGTCGGCGACGGTGTAGGTGACCTCCATCGGCGGTTCGGGTTCGACCGTCGCCTCGACCACCGTGCCGACGTCGAGACCGGGATTCTCCGAGAGGGTCAGCACCTGCGAGTCAGCCACGTCGCGCAACGTTACCGATTCGTCGTCGGCGTGGGTGACGAGAAACGTCCCGTCTTTCGTGCTCATGGGCGGCGGTACGTCGGCGGCGTTTTTCCGGGTTTCGACCCGTCACCGAAGGACGCGGTGAACCGCGTACATCACGGCGACGCCGACGAGTGGCGGGACGAGGCCCGCGATTTGGGGCAGGTCGTACAGCGCCGCGATAACCCCACTGCTCGTCGATTCCTGCAGGGCCGGGGGCACGGAGACGACCAGGCCGACGTACAGCGTCGCGACGAACCCCAGCGCCGACAGGGCCATCCCGCGGTCGTACGCGACCGTCGAGACGGAGCGACGGTGGCGGCGGGCGACGAGCAACACCGGGGCGAGAAGCGGCGCGACGACGAGCAAGCCGACGAACAGGAAGAAGGAGCGCGAGAAGGTGAACGTCCCGCCCCGGACCGTGCTCGTAGCCGCGAGGATGGAGAGGAGGCCGGAGACGAACACGAACCCGATGGCGAGAGTCAACAAGAGCGCTAACACGACGTAGCCCTTGAACAGCCACGACTCGCTGGTTCGCAGGGCGTAGAGAAAGGCGCCGGGGAGGCCGTTGTACGTCTTGCCCTCGGCACCCTCGACCGTCGTCGCGTCTGTCATCGTCGGGGCTAGGTGAACGGGGCGGTTAAACGCCCCGCTATCGGGTCCACGGGACCTATGTAGCAGGCCGCCGATTCGGCGCGTATGTACGTTGACATCGGTGCCGCACTCGGCACCGTCGCCGACCCCGGCGTCGACGAGGACGCCCTCGACGGCCTTGACGACCGCGTGGCGTCGGCCCACGAACGCATCGCCCGCGGCCGCGAGGACGGCGAGTTCGGCTACGCCGCGCTGAACCTCCCCGAGCGAACCGACGCGGCCGCCATCGAATCGGCCGTCGAATCCGTCGCGGACGCCGAGTACGTCCTCACCGTCGGCATCGGCGGGTCCGCGCTGGGCGCGAAGACGGTTACGGCGGCGCTGGCCGACGACCCCGACCGACACGTCATCCTCGACAACGTCGACCCAGAACACGTCCGCCGGACGCTGGACTCGCTCCCGCTGGCGGAGACGGCCATCAACGTCGTCTCGAAGTCCGGCACGACGGCGGAGACGCTGGCGAACTTCCTCGTCGTCCGCGATACCTACGAGGACCTCGACATCGACTGGACCGAGTTGACCGTCGTCACGACCGGCGAGTCGGGACCGCTCCGGGAACTGGCCGACGAACACGACCTGCCGACGCTCCCGGTTCCGGACGGCGTCCCCGGCCGGTTCGCCGCGCTGTCTTCGGTCGGACTCGTCCCTGCCGCTATCTTGGGACTGGACATCGAGGGACTGCTCGACGGCGCGGCGAGCGTCGCCGACGGCCTCGGGCCGTCGCTGTACGACACTCCGGCGTACGCCTACGGCGCGATGGCCTACGCACTCGAAGAAGAAGGCGCGAGCGTCAACGCCGTCATGCCCTACGCCGAGCGACTGGAGTTCTTCGCCGAGTGGTTCGCCCAACTGTGGGCCGAGAGTCTGGGGAAAGACGGCCGCGGACAGACCCCCGCCCGCGCCCTCGGTGCGACCGACCAGCACTCCCAACTCCAACTGTACCGGGCCGGCCCGCGGGACAAGATGGTGACCGTCGTCCGCCCCCGCGAACGGGCCGCCGTCGACGTGCCCGACACCGACCACGACTCGCTCTCGTACTTCGCCGGGACGGGCCTCGGCGAACTGCTGGACGCCGAGTACGACGCGACGGTGGCGAGTCTCTCGGCGGCCGGGCGGCCCGCCGTCGAGGTGGAAATCGACCGTCTGGACGCCCACGGCCTCGGCGAACTCCTCTACGCGATGGAGGCCGCCTGCGTCCTCGTGGGCGAGTTGGCCGACGTGGAGACGTTCACCCAACCGGCCGTCGAGTGGGGGAAACGCGCCGCTCGGGGCCTGCTCGCCGGTGAGGACACCGAGGAGACGCGAACCGTCGCCGACCGGCCGAGTTACGTAGTGGAGTAGCGAGACGGCGACCGGAGGGAGGGGTCTCGGAGGGGAACGGCGGACGCGAGGGACGCCGCGACACTGTTTTGTCTCGCCGCCGAGACGACACTCCAATGGTCATCTCCGACGAACCGGTTTGGGGCGACGCCGTCGACAACATCGTACAGGAGTCCGAGGACGCCGTCGTCTACGCGGACATGGCTCAAGAGACGGTGCTCCACGAAGGGGCGCTACGGGTGCTGGCGAACGGCTGGGTGAAGCTCCCGACCGGTCGGTTGCTCTCGCCGAGCGCAATCCATCACATCGACGACCGGACGGCGTAGCGACGCTCGATGCGCCAATCGGTGGGGTCTTGAGGGGCGCACGCCTACTGTCGCGCACGTTTCGCCATGGCATTCACCCCTCCGTACGTCTCGGTCGCCGACGGCCGGACCGTCGTCACGAGCGTCGTCCGGGCGCTGGCCGTCGTCGCGGCGGCGTTCATCCTCGCGGCGCTGTTCGGCCAACTCGGGATGGCGGCGTTCGGTGTCGACACCTTAGACCCCTCACAGGTCGCGCCGGGCCTCTACGCCGCGCTGAACGCCCTCGCGTTCGTCGGTTTCATCGTCGCGGCCCTCGGGTTCGTCGTCGTCAGGGACGACCGCTCGCTCATTCACGTTCGCTCGCCGACGCTAGGTGACGTGGGATGGGCGCTCGTCGGCGTCGTCGGCATCTTCGTCGGCGCGATGGTCATGGGCGTCGTCGTCGAAGTACTCAGTTACCTCGCGGACGCCCTGTTCGGCGTCGTCGTCGAAACCGGGCAGAACAGTATCATCACGCAGGGCCGGTCGAACCCGCAACTGTTCCTCTGGATGGTCCCCGTCGCCCTCTTGTTCGTCGGTCCCGCCGAGGAACTCGTCTTCCGCGGCGTCGTCCAAGGCCTGCTCCGCCGGTCGTTCGGACTGGTGCCCGGCCTCGTCCTCGCGAGCGCGCTGTTCGGCGTCGGCCACTACTTCGCCATCAGTTCCGGCAGCGCGTGGACGTACATCCTCGTCGCCGGGTCGCTGGGCCTCGTGTTAGGCGCTATCTACGAGTACACCGAGAGCATCGCCGTTCCAGCGCTGGCCCACGGCCTCTGGAACGCCGGGCTGTTCGTCCTCAACTACTACCTCGTGACCACCGGCGCGGAACTGCCGGTCTGAGCCGTTCGGCCGTGTGACGGCTGTCTGACGGGTGTTTATGCAATCGGCAGTTGCACTCAGGGACATGGCAACTCGGTACACGGTCGTGTGCGACGACGGCCAAGCCCGAGCCATCGGCGTCCTCGCCCGTCGCTACGGCATCACCGAGGAGGAAGTCCTCAAGCAACTCATCGACCTCGGCCTCGAAGACGTAGAAAGCAAGTCGGTCTGAGTTAGGCGGGGTTCTTCCGCGAGAGCGAACTGCCACAGATCGGACAGCGGTCGTGGTTCTCGTCGAACTCCCGACCACATCCGGCACACTGGAACAGCCAGTCGCGCTGTTCGGAGATGCCGTCGCGGGCGATGACCTCCACGTCGATATCCATCTTCTCGGCGACGTTCTGCATCGCGTAGTCGTCGGTTACCAGTCGCCCGTCGAGTTCGAAGGCGGCCGCGAGCAGCCGAACGTCGGTGTCCGAGAGTTCCGCCAAATCGCCCGTCTCGCGGGCGGCCCGTTCGATTCGGTCGACGGTACCCGATTCGGGGATGTGGAGGTGCATCCCGGAGCCTTCCAGCGCGTCGAAGCGGAAGGCGGCCTGCCCTTCAAGTTCCTCGTGGACGAGCGGAATCGACGCTATCTGCTCGTCGGTGTGATACTCCTGGATGAACGCGGACGAATCGAGAACGTACATCTACCGGTCGACGATCATATGGTCTTTCACCGCCGTCACGCGCTCGACGGGGACGAGCAGACGGCCCTGTTCGCTGTACTCGAAGTCGGTGTTGTGGACCGTCTCCGCGGGGTCGATGACGAGGTTCTTCAGCGCCCCCGAGGAGAGGTCCATCGTGATGTTGTAGAGGCTACCCAGTTCTTTGCCGTCGCTGCCCATGACGTCTTTCCCCGAGAGATTCTCGGCGAGTATCTCAGCCATACTCGCCCTTCCGTGTGAGATTACATAAACGCCACGGGGGTGTCTGACGCCCGCAACACGGTTTTACGCGTCTGGCCCGCAGTACTGTCATGGAACAGAGTCGACGGTCGTTCCTCGCGGCGATGGCGACGGGCGTCACCGGCGCGCTGGCGGGTTGTGGCGGCGGGTCGGAGTCCCCGACCGACGCGGGGACCCCGACGGCCACCGACGCCGCGACCGACACACCGACGCCGACCGCGACGGCCACCGACGCGCCGACGGAAACGGCGACCGACGCTGGGACGGCGACGCCGTCGGCCACCCCGACGCCGACGCCCGACGTGGCCCAGCGAGTGCTCGTCGGCCCCGGCGACTTCGTCTTCGAACCGGCGACGTTCTCGGTGCCGGTCGGTAGCACGGTCCTGTGGGAGTGGCGCGGTAGCAACCACAACGTCAAAGCCGAGACGACGCCGGACGGGAGCGAGTGGACGGGCACGCCCGGTGACGCGGGCCGGACGTTCTCCTCGGGCCACACCTACGCGTACACCTTCGACGTGCCCGGCGAGTACGCCTACTACTGCGCGCCCCACCGCAGTCTCGACATGGCCGGTTCGTTCACCGTCACCGAGTGAAGCGCGCAGTTCGCGGCCGTGAGCGCATGACGACGAACTTAACTACCGTCACCGACACCTTCCGGTAACTTCTGGGGCCATCTATGTCTGACACCGACGCCACCACAGAGACGGACCACACCCTCCGGACGCCCATCGTCGCGGTGCTGGGCCACGTCGACCACGGGAAGACGAGCCTGTTGGACCGCATCCGCGGGTCCGCCGTGACGGCCGGAGAGTCCGGCGCGATTACTCAGCACATCGGCGCCACCGCCGTACCGCTGTCGGTCATCTCCGAAATCGCCGGCGAACTGGTCGACCCGACGGACTTCGACCTGCCGGGCCTGCTGTTCATCGACACGCCCGGCCACCACTCGTTCTCGACGCTTCGCTCCCGCGGCGGGGCGCTCGCGGACATCGCCATCCTCGTCGTCGACGTGAACGACGGCTTCCAACCGCAGACGCTGGAGGCCATCGACATCCTCAAACGCACGCAGACGCCCTTCATCGTCGCCGCGAACAAGATAGACACCGTCCCCGGGTGGAACCCCAACGAGAACATGCCGGTCCAGGCGACGATGGACGCCCAGTCAGACCGCGTCCAGTCGGACCTCAACCAGAAACTGTACGAGATTATCGGCGAACTCTCCGACAACGGCTTCTCTGCCGACATGTACTGGCGGGTCCAGAACTTCCAAGCCAACATCGGCGTCGTCCCCGTCTCCGCCGAGACGGGCGAGGGCGTCCCGGACCTCCTGACCGTGATGATGGGCCTCTCCCAGCGCTACATGAAAGAGGAGATGGAGATAGACGCCAGCGGCCCCGGCGTCGGCACCGTCCTCGAAGTGAAAGACACCCAGGGCTTCGGGACGACGCTGGACGCCATCATCTACGACGGCACTATCCGCGCGGACGACACCATCGTCGTCGGCGGCCTCCAAGGCCCCATCGTCACCGACGTTCGGGCGCTGTTGCGCCCACGGCCGCTCGAAGAGATACGCACGGAGAAGCAGTTCGAGCAAGTCGACGAAGTCGCCGCGGCGGACGGCGTGAAGATAGCCGCCCCCGAATTGGACAACGCGATGGCCGGTGCGCCGATTCGCGTCATCCGAAACCGCAACCGGGCCGAGGTCATCGCCGAAGTCGAGGAGGAACTGGCCGAAATCGAGGTCACCACCCAAGAGGAGGGCGTCGTCGTCAAGGCCGACACGCTCGGGTCGCTGGAAGCCCTCTCCAGTACGCTCGCCGAGGAGGAAATCCCCATCATGCGCGCCGAAGTCGGGGCCGTCGCCCCGCGTGACATCCGGGTCGCCGACACCGCCAACGAACCGACCCATCGGGCCATCCTCGCGTTCTCCGTCGACGTTCTCGACGACGCCCGCGCACTGGCCGAACAGGAGGACGTCGAACTGTTCGAGAACGACGTCATCTACCAACTCATCGAGGAGTACGACGACCACGTCACCGGCATCAAGGAAGCCCAGCAAGAGCAGATTCTGGACAACATCACCCGCCCCGCGAAGTTCCGCGTCCTGCCGGACCACACCTTCCGACAGTCCGACCCCGCCGTCGTCGGCATCGAGGTGCTGTCGGGCGAACTCCGGCGGAACGTCAACGTCGTGAAGTGGGAGGGCGGCGATCCGAAACGGGTCGGCCGACTGAAGTCCTTACAGGACGAGGGCGAGGACATCGACGCCGCCCGCACCGGCGAACGACTGGCCGCCTCTATCGACGGCCCCACCGTCGGCCGCCAAATCGAAGAGGGCGACGACCTCTGGGTCGAGATTCCCGAGAAACACGCCAAGATACTGGAACAGGAACTGAAAGAGGACATCTCCGTCGACGAGCGAGAGGCGCTGTCGATGTACCTCGAAAAGCATCGAAATCGGGACCCCTTCTGGGGGAAGTAGCGACGAATCGGGTCTGGAACGATTCCGCGAACACCGACGGCGAAGCCCGGACTCACACCGAGTAATAATATTTAATTAGCAGGCGTGTCTCCGTGGAGACACGATGCTCGGAGCCGCCCACACGCTCTCGACGGCCGACCTCGTCCTCGCGAGTATCGCATTCTCGATGGTGCTGGCGGGTCTCGGCGGCGTTCTCACCTCGCTGAGCGTCGTCACGGCGCTGAGTGCGGGCAGTCTCACCGCGAGCGGGTCCATCGGCTACGCGCTGTTTTACAACCCGCCCGAAGAAGAACCGGCCGCGGCGTAGATTACTGGGCTGTCGGCGTCGCCGTATCGCCCATCACTTGCTTGACCTGCAGGGCCGCGGAGGCCGCGATACCCTGTGCGAGGTCGTCTCGTTCGTCGTCGGAGATGGTCGCGTTCTCCGGGTCCTCCGGCGTGTAGTCGGCGCTGACGACAGACCCGACCGGTGGCTGGACGGCGATGGTCGCCCGGGGACCGTTCTGGCCGTCGCTAATCTCGGAGCCAACCACGAACTCGCCCGGCAGGAGTTCCCGGGTTCGGGCGGCGACGCCCGCGAGGTCCTTCCGAAGCGTCTGCCGTTGTTCCGGCGTGAGCGTCACCTTCTCCGTCTCGCCACCGAGCGGCGAATTACCATACATAGACGTTCTCATGAGATTAGGGGGGTGGGTACTAAAAACCCAATGACTGTGCGAAATCGGCCGTTATCGACGGTTATCTACGGCATTTGTCACCGCCTACACGACGGGATGGCTCTGCCCGTAGGTGGCGAGGACGACGGCGCTGGCGAACGACTCCTCGGGAGCGACCGACTCGACGCGGACTTGCTGCTCGACGAACTCCCACTCGCGGAGTTCGCGCCCGGCGGCCAGTCCCTCTCGAATCTCCGCGCGCACGGCCTCGGGGTCCGTGCCGTCGACTTCGTAGAAGATGCCCGGGCCGTCGGCCGTGCGTGCCCACCCGATACCGGCGGCCGCCTGCTCTCCGGGCGCGGCGGTAGCCGCCGACTGGACCACTTCCAGCGCCTCGCCCGGCGGCCCGAGGTCCGGGGCGGTCCCGACGATCTCGATTGCCGGTCCGGCGGGGATGACCGACGAGAGCGTCACGAGGTTGTAGTTGTGGACGCCAGCCTCGGCGAGCGCGGCGTCGTACGACGACAGCGCGGTCGGCCCGGTGGCGGCCCCCCACACGACCCGAATCGTACTCATACGAGGGCATCGACGACCCGACCGGTAAGGGGTTTCGTTTCCGAGAGCCGACACCCACCCACAGAAAAACGGGTGCTCCCAGCGGGTACAATCTGACTACGGCCGGTAATCGGCATTTCCCGAATTGATAACGCCAGACTATTCGAATCAACCAATCGATAACAATTACATGGCGACGCTACCCGGAAGCTATGCAAGTCACGTATCTCGAATCGGCAGCGGTTCTCGTCGAAACGGCCGATGTGGACGTTCTCTGTGACCCGTGGCTGATCGACGGCGCGTACTACGGGTCGTGGGCCCACTATCCGGACCCGGACTTCGAACCGGAGGACTTCAACGACGTAGACTACATCTACATCTCGCACGTCCACCCCGACCACTTCCATCCCGAGACGCTCAAGCGGATGGACACGGACATCCCCGTCCTCATCCACGACTATCGCTGGGACTACCTGAAAGACGCCGTCGAAGACCTCGGCTTCGAGGCCATCGAACTGTCCCACGACGAGCGCACCCACCTCGGCGGCGACACCCACATCAACGTCCTCGCGGCCGACGGCTGTGACCCCGAACTTTGTGGCAACTTCTTCGGCTGTACGTGGTACGACACGGAGGCCGACCAGACCGGGTCGACGCAGGTGGACTCGATGGCCGTCATCGACGACGGCGAGCACACGCTGGTCAACACGAACGACTGTCCCTACCCGATGGCCGAGTCCAGTTGCCAGAAGATAAAGGCCGACTACGGCGACATCGACATGCTCTGTCACCAGTACAGCGCCGCGCAGTTCTACCCGCAGGCGGTCACCAACTACGACCACGAGGAGAAAATCGCCGAGCGCGACCGGGTCATCCAAGAGAAACACGAACTCGCGCTGAACTTCATCGACCTGTTCGAACCGACGTACTACCTCCCGTTCGCCGGGGAGTACGTCCTCGCCGGTGACCTCGCGCACCTGAACGAGTACACCGCGAACCCGCCGCGCGAGGAGGCGAAGGCGTTCTTCGAGTCCCACGTCGACACGGACGCCCACGAGTGCGTCTTCCTCAACTCCGGCGAGCACATCGACGTGGCGACGGGCGAGCGGTCGGCCCCCTTCACGCCCGTCGACAAGGCGGCCAAACAGCGCTACATCGAGGAGGAACTGGCTCCCCGGTCGTTCGACTTCGATGACGACCCGATGCCGACCATCGACGAGTTCCGGGCGTACGTCCCGCTGGCCTACGAGAACATGGAGGGGAAACGCGCCCGCATCGGCTACGAAACCGATACGACGGTGTTGATTCCGCTCGTCGACGGCGTCTGTCTGGAGCTGTCGATGAACGGAGAGGGATTCGAGTTCGTCACCGACGTGGACACCGACGACTACGACGACGGGTGGGTGAAGATGGAGGTCGAACCCCGACTGCTCAAACGGTTGTTCGAGGGACCACACCGGGCGTACTGGGCCGACGCCAAAATCGGCTCACACATCGGTATCAGCAAGGAACCGGACATCTACGAGCGCGGCCTGTACAACGTTCTCGGGTCGTTCCACGCCGACGGCGCGGACGTGCAGGCGACCGCGAGTCACGACGCCACCGCCGAGTCGGACTGAGACCTACTGCCCGACGAGTTTGTACAGGCGACCCGGCCGGTCGGCCGCCCCGTCGACCGCTCGCTCGGTGTAGTAGACGGCGTCTTCGGTGACCAGCGGTGCGCTCGTGACGTGGCCGCGGTTGTCGACGGCCCACGCCACCTCGCCGCTTTTCCGGTCCAGCGCGTACAGCGTGGCGTTGTAAGACCCGACTAACGCGTGCTCCGGCGTAGCGACGACGCTGCCGATGACCCAGCCGCCGGTGTCGAAGCGCCACTGTTCCTCGCCGGTCGCGAGGTCGATGGCGTAGACGTTGTCGTCGTGACTGCCGACGTAGACGGTCCCGCCGTCGACCGCCGGAGCGCACATCAGGTCGGCGTCGGCCTCGAACTCCCATTCCATCGACCCGTCGGCGACGTGCAGCGCGGTGACGGTCCCGGCCCACGAGGGGACGACGGCGAGGCCGTCCGCGACGGCGATGGGTGCTTTCACGTCGCCGCCGGTGTCGTAGGTCCACGACCGCTCCAGTTCCGGAAAGGTCCACGCGTAGACGTGGCCGTCGTTCGACCCGAAGAGGAGGTGACCGTTCTCGCGGTCGAGCGCCACCGTCGAGTGCGGGTGGTTCGTCGGCCGCGTGTCGCGCCACTGGACGCTCCCGGTGGCGGCGTCGACGGCCGCGACACTGCCGCTGGGCGCGGCGTGTTCGACGGCGACGTACAGTACCCCGTTGTAGTAGGTCGGACTCGCGCCGATGGCGTCCCCGAGGTCGGTCCGCCAGCGACGCTGGCCCGTCTCGACGTCGACGGCCGACAGCACGCCGTCGTACGTCCCGATGTAGGCCGTCTCGTTCGCGATAGCCGCCGTCCCGTGGCTCCCCCGACCCGCCTGCGTGATGGTCGTCGCCCACTGCACCTCGCCGTCCGTCGAGACGGCGCGTATCCGCCCGGTGTCGTCGGCCACGACCAAGTCACCGGTCGGGGCGAGCACCGGACTCCCCTTCGCCGCAGTGTGGTCGCCGCGGTTGGTCGGTAATTCCCACGCTTTCTCGACGCTCGTCGGTATCGGCCGGTCGGTGTAGCCCCGATTCAGGAGGCCGTTCCGGAACTGCGTGGCCGCGAATTCGTCCAGCGATGTCGACGCCAGCGGGTCGAATCCCGACTGACAGCCAGCGACCGACCCGACGACGGCGGTGCCGACGGTGGTCAAGAACGCCCGTCGCGTGTGTCCGCGCTCGTTCACGCACCCCCGTACCGACCGGGACGGGATAAATGACGCGGCGAACCGACCGAGTCTGGAAACGTCACAATTCGGCTGAATTACCGCCTCTACGACCGATTCACGAGTCGGAAGCGGTTTGTACGATGCTGTGTAGCACTCGCCCGTGCGACGCCGTACCGTGTTGTCCTCGCTGGCCGCCGCCGTGCCCGGGTTGGCCGGGTGTTCGTTCGGGCGCGCTAGGACGCCGGAGTACACGCCCGTCGACGAGATTCCGACCGGGTCTGCGATGCACACCCCCGCCGACCTGGCCGCCGCGCCCGAGACGAGCGAGGAGTGGCTACGGCTACACCGCCCGCCCGAGGCGTCGCCCGTCGTCGCCCTCGACACCGGCCCGCGGACCTGCGCGCTGTCGCTCTCGGTCCCGCCGGACGCCGACTGGTCGGCGGCGCTGTGGTTCGACCGCACCGCGACCGCCGACCATCCCGCTCGCGTGCAGGGATGGCTCCGCAACACCGGCGACGCAGAGCGGGTGTTCAGCCTCCGGCGACTCGCCGCCGTCGGGAGCGTTACCGCTCGTCACGACGCTGGCGAGTCGACCCTGTATCTCGCGCCGACCGCTCGGAATCCGCTCGCGGAGCGACCTCCCGAGGTAGCCGCCGATGGCGACTACTGGCGCGTCGTCAGCGCCGACGCCGACCGCTGGCTGACCGGGCGACACGCGCTCGCTCCCGGCGAGTGGGTCCCGCTGGAGTACCGCCTCGTCGGCGGTCCCGACTCGGCCGCTCGTCCCACCGGGACCTACCGCTTCGGCGGCGAGACGAGCGCGACGCTCACCCTCTGGGACTCGAACAGTCCCGGCCCGACCACCCGCTCTCGGTTCGCCGGGGAGTCGCTCCCAGCGCTCCCGGGCGACGGCGGCGTCGCGTGGTTCCACGAGGCCAACGCCGAGACGACGACGTATCTCCGGCCCACGCGCGAACGGGTCGGCCCAGACGACCCACTCGCCGTCGAACTCGTCAACCACAGCCACGGTCCGGTCCGTCGGGACCGCTGGACGCTGTTCGAACTCGTCGAGGGCGAGTGGGTCGGCCGTTCGACCAGCGGACACACGGCGGTCGCGCCGCTGTCGCCCGGCGGGCGCGACCGGCGGGCCGTCGGCGCGGCCGCCCGCGATGCGGCTACCTGCATCGCGGCTACCTGCCGGGACGGCGCGCTGGCACGGACCGAACTAGGACCCGGAACGTACGCCGTCACCGCCGGGTCGGTCTACACGCCCGTTCGACGGGCCGCGAGAATCGAGGTTCGCGGGAACTGAAACGCCGAAATCCGCAGAAAACGACGACCGGGACGCCGGTCAGGCGAACGCGACCGGCTGACTGCCCGTCTCCTCGTCGTGGTTTATCTTCTTCAGCGCGTCCTCGAAGTCGCGCTGTTGGACCGTCGTCCGCTCGTCGCGGATGGCGAACATCCCGGCTTCGGTCGCCAGCGACGCCAGTTCGGCCCCGGAGAGTCCGTCGGTCTGCTGGGCCATCGCCACGAGGTCGACGCTCTCGTCTAAGTTCATCTCCTCGGTGTGGATTTCGAGGATGCGCTCGCGGCCCGCGAGCGACGGTTCCGGCACCTCGATGAGGCGGTCGAAGCGACCCGGGCGGAGAATCGCCTGGTCGAGCATGTCGAAGCGGTTGGTGGCGGCGATGATGCGGATTTCACCGCGCTCGTCGAAGCCGTCCATCTCCGAGAGCAGTTGCATCATCGTCCGCTGGACCTCGGCGTCGCCGGACGTCTTCGACTCCGTTCGCTTCGAGGCGATGGCGTCGATTTCGTCGATGAAGATGATAGCCGGTTCGCGCTCGCTCGCCAGTTCGAACAGGTCGCGGACGAGTCGCGCCCCTTCGCCGATGAACTTCCGGACGAGTTCGGAGCCAGCCATCTTGATGAAGGTGGCGTCCGTCTCGTTGGCGACGGCCTTCGCCAGCATCGTCTTCCCGGTCCCCGGCGGACCGTGGAGCAGGACGCCGCTGGGCGGTTCGATGCCGACTTCGCGGAAGCGGTCGGCGTTGACCAGCGGTTCCTCGACGGCTTCGCGGACTTCGCGAATCTGCTCTTCGAGGCCCCCGATGTCGTCGTAGGTGACGTCGGGCGAGGCGGTGACCTGCATGGCCTGCGCGCGGGCGTCCGTCTCGGGGTCGAGAATCTCCTTGACGCTAAAGGAGTCGTTGATGGCGACGCGGTCGCCAGCCTCCAGCGTCTCCCGGATGGACGGCGACACCTCGGTCAGCACCTCCTGATTGTTGCCGTGCTGTTTGACGACGACGCCGTCGTCGGTTATCTCCTCGGCGGTGGCGATGTACAGCGAAGAGGTCTTCAGCGTCTCGTTTTCGCGTTCGAGCTGGTCGACTTCGTCGGCGAGCCCCTGTCGCCGGTCGCGGGCGCTGTCCAGTTGGTCGGTAAGCTGTTCGTTCACTCTGACGATGTCTTCGAAGTGGTCCCGGAGCGCCTCGAGCCGTTCGTCTGGGGTCATATCGGGGTCGAGGTCCAACCGCGGTCGCTCCGGAAGCGAGGGACTACGCGACATTTGGATAGACGGCACTACGCGGCTGAGATACAAAGTGCCTTTGGGTGGGTGGGGGACTGAAACGTATTTATACGTTCGACGGTGTCCGCCGGATTAGCTGAGGCTGGCGAACTCGTCTAAGTACTCGCTGTACGTCGATAGCGCCGCGTCGACAGGGTCCGGACTCGCCATGTCGACGCCAGCGCCGCGGAGCAGTTCCAGCGGGTACTCGCGCGAACCGCTGCCGAGGAAGTCGATGTACCGCTCGGCGGCCGGTTCGCCCGCTTCGAGGATACCGTCGACCAGCGCGACGGCGGCCGAGATGCCGGTCGCGTACTGGTAGACGTAGAAGGCCCGATAGAAGTGCGGGATGCGCATCCACTCGCGGGCGATGCGGTCGTCGAGTTCGGCGGGCGCGTAGTACTCGCCTTTCAGGTCGGCGTAGAGGTCGTCGAGGCGGTCCGGCGTCAGCGGTTCGCCCGCCTCGGCCATCTCGTGGGTCTTGTGCTCGAACTCCGCGAACATCGTCTGTCGATACAGCGTCGACCGGAACCGTTCGAGGTACTCGTTGAGGACGTGCCGACGGAGGCGTTCGTCCTCGACCGTCTCCAAGAGGTGATGGGTCAGCAGCGTCTCGTTGACCGTCGACGCGACTTCGGCGACGAAAATCTCGTAGCCCGAGTAGACGAACGGTTGCTCCTCGCTGGTGTACTCCGAGTGCATCGAATGGCCGAGTTCGTGGGCCAGCGTGTACATCGACTCCACGTCGTCCTGATAGTTCATCAGGATGAACGGCTGGGAGTCGTAGGTGCCGCCCGAGTACGCGCCCGACTGCTTGTGCTTCGTCTCGTAGACGTCGACCCACCGGGATTCGAGGCCCTCGGCGAGTCGGGACTGGTAGTCCTCGCCCAGCGGTGCGACGGCCTCTGTGACGTACTCGCAGGCCTGCTCGTACTCGATTTCGGGCGACTCCTCCTGTACGAGCGGCGTGTAGAGGTCCCACATCCGCAGTTCGTCCGCGCCGATTGCCTCGCGCTTCAGTTCGGCGTGGCGGTGGAGCGTCTCGATGTTGTCGTGGACGGTGTCGACCAGCGTGTCGTACACCTCGGTCGGCACGTTCGGCCCGTTGAGCGCCGCCTCGCGGGCGGTATCGTAGTTGCGGGCCTGGGCCATCTTCACGTCCGTCTTGACGGCGTTCTTGTAGGCCGTGCCGACGGCGTTGCGGACCGTCTCCCACTCGTCGTAGAACGCTTCGTACACCCGCTGGCGGAAGTCGCGGTCGGGGTGTTTCTGGAGCGTCGTGAAGTTGTTGAGGGTAATCGGCTGGTCGTCGCCGTCGGGGTCCTCGACGACGGGGAACTCCATGTCGGCGTTGGCGAGCATGTTGTACACCTCACCTGGCGCGCCGGTGACCTCGCCCAGTTCGGCCAGCAGGTTCTCGACTTCGGCCGAGCGGGTGTGTTCTTTCATCCGGAGCACGTCGTCGAAGTAGTGCTCGTAGGCCGCGAGGTCGGGTTCGTCGGCCATCATCGCCTCGATGTCCGCCCACTCTACGTCCTGTAATTCCGGTTCGAGGAAGGAGGCCGCGCTACTCGCATCGGAGGAGAGTGACTGTGAGCGGGCCGTCAGGGCCTGATACGTGTCGTCGGTCGTGTCCTCGTCGCGGCGCATCCGGGCGTAGGAGACGACGTTCGAGACGGTCCGCATCAGTTCCTCGTAGGTCTCTAAGGTCGCGAGCAGGGTCGCGGCGTCATCGGTGGCGCGCCCCTCGTAGGCTTCGAGGTCCGAAACGAGGCTCTCGGCCTCCTCGAAGGCCGCCTCCCAGTCCTCGTCGGTCGCGTAGAGGGATTCGAGGTCCCACTTGTACGTCTCGTCGATGTCCTCGCGGGCGGGTACCGAACTCATGGCCCGGCGTAGTACCCGCCCGGAAGTAAGCCTTTCCGGCCGTCGGCCGCCGAATCGCGTCCCGAGCGTCGTCCGAGACCGTCACTCGAACGACCCGGGACGGTCACTCGCCGTCGGGCAGGCCGTCGGTGACCGACCCGGCGACCCGCGCGCTTGCTAGCCGTTCGGCCCGGCGGTCGGCGAACACCGCCCGCGTGCTCTCGACGGCGTCGGCGTCGGCGGCGAACGAGACACCGGGATAGCTGACGCCGGTCATCACCAACGGATACGGGGCGGCCGGGGCGACGCCCGCCGGTCCCGGCAACGGGTCGCTGGCGAGGACGCGGTCGACCTTCGACGGCGGCGACTCGCCGGTCGCGATTTCCGACAGGAGACCGACCACGCGGCGGACGAGTTGCCGACAGAACCCGCCCGCCCGCAAGTGGACGACGAGAAACGGGCCGTCCCGGGAGAGCGACCCGGAAAGCGTCCGAACCGTCCCGTCGTCGTCCGGCGTCAGGTTGTGGAAGTCGTGTTCGCCACGAAGTGCCGACAGCGCCGCGCTCGCCAGTTCGTCGTCGGCGTCGGGCGCGTACAGGTGATAGGTGTAGCGGCGCTCGGCGGCGTCGTGGGTCGCGTGGAAGTCGTCGGGCACGGCCGCGCTGGCCCACGCGCGCACGTCCGCCGGGAGTTCGCTGTTGAACGCCGCGGGCGAGAGCCAGTCGGGGGCGGCGAAGGCGACGGTCTGTGCCACCGCCGAGACGCCCGCGTCGGTCCGGCCCGCGGCGGCGTATCCCGGCGGCGTCCCCTCGTCCCGGTCGAACGCGCCGAGTCGGGCCAGCGCGTCGAGGAGCGCCCCCTCGACCGTCGGCACGTCCGGTTGGCGCTGGAAGCCGTTGTAGGGCCGCCCGTCGTAGGCGACCCGGTACGCGCGCATACCTCCGTTTCGGCGGGGACGCACTTGTGCAGTCCGACTCTCACTGGTTGGGAACGATAGACGGGTTTAGGAGCGTCCGTCACCTCTTTTCGAGCAATGACACCTGCCGCCGACGAAGTCCGTCAGTTCCCGCGACCGCCGCTCACGTTCACCGACGAACGAGCGCGGACGGTCGACATCGAGGCGTACGACGGCGGGGCCGACCCGCTGGTGGCGATGTACACGGACTTCGACGAGGAGTCCCGAGCACAGGGCGTCCCACCGCGCGGCGAGACGCAGATTCGCGAGTGGGTCGAGACGCTACTGGAGGAGGGGCTGAACGTCGTCGTCTGGCACGACGAGGCCGCCGTCGGCCACGCAGTGCTGGTCCCCTCGCGCGACTCCTCGGAACTCGCTATCTTCGTCCATCCCGAGTACCAGTCGGCGGGTATCGGCACGCGACTCATCGAGGCTCTGCTCGGCTACGGCCAGGCGAACGGCCGAGACCACGTCTGGTTGGCCGTCGCCCGGACGAACCACGTCGCGATGAAACTGTACGACAAGGTCGGCTTCGAGACGCGACTGCGCGACCGGGCCGAACACGAGATGGAGCGCCCGCTCTAAGCGTAGTCCTCGAACGTCGGCCGGTCGCGGTCGCCGGGGAACTCCGCAACCGGGACGGAAATCTGCTCGCCCTCGTCCATCTCCTTGAGTGTCACCTCGTCGTTCGCCAGGTCCTGTTCGCCGACGATGACGACCGTCTCGGCGTTGATGCCGTCGGCGTAGCCCATCTGCGCGCCGAAGGAGCGGTCTGCCACGTCCGTCTCGACGACGTGGCCCTTCTCGCGGAGGTCACGGGCGATGCGGGCGGCGGTCGCGCGGGTGTCGCCGACCTGCAGGACGTAGTAGTCCGTCGACAGTTCCTCCTCGGGCCAGACGCCCGCGCGCTGACAGAGCAGTTGGAGGGTCGCGTGGCCCGGCGCGAACCCGACCGCAGGGGTCGGTTGGCCGCCGAAGCCCTCGATGAGGTCGTCGTAGCGGCCGCCGCCGAACACCGCTCGCGAGACTTCGCCGGTCGAGTCGAAGCACTCGAAGACGACGCCGGTGTAGTAATCGAGGCCGCGGGCCGTGGTCAGCGAGAGCGTGATGGCGTCTCGGACCCCGAAGTCCGCCGTCGCGTCGAGGACCGCCCGCAGGTTCGAGACGGCGTCGGCGACCGCTTCGGACCGGTCGGCGAGTGCATCGAGTTCCTCCTCGCCGCTCTGGAGCAAGTCGTCGAACGTCTCGGCTTGGTCGTAACTGAGGCCCGCCGAGTAGAGGTCGTCGAGGTACTCCTCGCGGTCTATCTTCGCCCGCTTGTCGACGGTGCGGATGGCCTCGCGCGTGTCCACGTCGGCGTCGAACGACTCCAGCAAGCCCGAGAGGATGTCCCGGTGGGAGACGCGAATCTCGAAGTCCTCGTCGGCCAACCCGAGGTCGGTGAGCATATCGACGGCGACGGCCAGAATCTCGGCGTCGGCCGCCGGGTCCGACGACCCGAAGATGTCGACGTTCGTCTGGTAGAACTCGCGAAAGCGCCCCTGCTGGACCTGCTCGTAGCGCCAGAACGGGCGCGTCGACACCCACTTGACCGGTTTCGAGAGCGCCTGCTGTTTCTCGACGAACATGCGAGCGACCGATGGGGTCAGTTCCGGGGTGAGCGCCACGTCGCGGCCCCCCTTGTCCTCGAAGTGGTACAGTTCCTCGACGATTTCCTCGCCGCTCTTGTCGACGTACATCTCGGTCGGTTCGAGCGCTGGCGTCCCGATTTCCCGGAAGCCGTAGCGGGTCGCGACGCCCTCGATGGTGTCCATGACCCACCGACGCGCCTGCATCTCCTCGGGGTAGAAATCGCGAAAGCCCTTCACGCGGTCGTACATACCTGCGCGTACAGGCAGGGCGCGCTTGAAACTGTCCGTTCCGCCTCAGTGCCCTTCGTGCAGCGGATGGAACCCGGCGTCGGCCGTCTGGACGACGTAGAGGTCCGTCTCTAATCGGGCGGCCACCCTGCCCGCGACGGTGTTGGACGGTCGGACCTGCCGCCCGACGTTCTCGCTCCCGACGACGACCATCGAGGCATCGGCCGCGCGGGCGATGTCGCGGAGTTCGCGGGCGATACCGCCCGCGGAGATGCGGCCGTCGGCCACCTCGAAGACGAATTCCGCGGCCGGGGCGACGCGGTCGACGCGGACCGCTAGCCGGGTTCGAACCGTCTCGGTGTCGAACGACTCGTCGTCGGCCAGCCAACCGTACTCGACCGCTTCGCGGCGGTTGTGCGGCGCGACGGTGGCGACGACCAGTCGCTCGTCGCTCTGTTCGGCCAGCGACTGCGCGCGCGACAGCGCGTCCGTCGAGATAGGCGTGCCGTCGTACGGGACGAATACCGTCACGTGTACCCCCTCCACGTGAATATCCGAGTGAGAGCCACTTAGCCCCCGGTGTGCGTCGTCAGTCTGTGAGAACGCTCACGTCACTCGGACCGTCCGCGAACCCGCGATTGGATGTGGTCGGGGAACACCTCGTCGACGGCCCCCTCCCCGTACTCCTCGACCAGTAGCGCCCGCAGTTCCACCTCGTAATCGGCTTTCGGAATCTCGGCGCTCGGCCCCGTCTCCACGTCCAGCGACTGGGCGGCCATCGCGTCGATAGCGCCGCGGCCGACGCCCGCGAGCGGTGCGAGGTAGGCCACACCGAAGCGGTCCTCGACGCTCTGGGCCAGCGGTCGGTCGACCGTCGGCACGCGGTCGTCCCGGCGCGTCCCGTCGGCGACGGCGTCCAGCGATTCGGTCCACTCGCCCTCGGCCACGCGCTCGACGGCGTGTTCGTGGACTCGCTGGATGCCGTTTCGCGGGTAGCCGTCGTCGTACATCCGCTCGACGGCCTCCCGTGCGACGGCGGGGTCGAGGTCGACCGTCTCGTGGTCGAACCCGACCGATTCGGCCGCCTCGCGGGCCGGGTCGGGGTCGACGACGCCGAACGTGCCGCTGACGAGGGTCACGTCGTAAAAATCCTCGAGGAGCAGTGCGGCTAACGTCGAGTCCTTCCCAGCGCTGTACAGCAACCCGCAGTGCATCTAGCGGCGCTTGATGTCGAAGCTCTTCGAGTCGGGCGTGAGTTCCGAGAGGAGTTGCTTCATCTTCTCCTCGTCGACCTGCCCCTGAATCCGGCCGCTGCGGGCCAGCGCAACGATTTGCTGTTCGACCTGCTCGCCGACCTGCGGCTTGGACATCTTGACGGTGTTGAGCCGCTTGCGCGCGCCGTCGGAGAGGTGCTGTCGGAGCAGGGCCTTCTTCTGGGCCTCGGCCTGTTCTTGGGCGGCCTGCTGGGCCTCCGCGTCGCCCTCGCCCTGCTGTTCTTTCAGCTGTTCCATCTTCTCTTTACGGAGTTCTTCGAGTTCCTCCTCGCTGGGGTCGCCACTCATAGCTATAGGGAACTACCGGCGTCTGCCGGAAAACGATTTCGGACCCCTGTTCGCTGGACAGAAACAGAGAGAACCGGACTTACGCGTAGCGTTCGAGTTCCGGGCGGTCGAGGTCTTCGAGGACCTCACCGGCGGTGTCGTCGAGGAGCGCGCGACCCTCGCCGGTGATGCGGCGACCGTCGTTCTCGCTGGTCTCGACGTAGCCGGCGTCTTCGAGTTGCTGGAGCGCGGTGCGGATGATGTTGCCCGAGCCCTTGGACTTCTGGTGCGGACGGACGCGGTAGCGGGTGGTGCCCTGCTTGGACGTGCCGTACTCCGAGCGGAGGGCGTTGACGCCGATGGGACCGTCGACGGCGACCTTCCGAAGGAGGCTGGCGGCGCGGCGCGCCCAGAAGTCGTCCTGTTCGGGCGGGAGTTCGCGGTCCACGCCGGTCTTCGTGAAGGTGGCCCACTCGGGGGCTTCGATAGCGTCCTCTTCGTCGAGCGTCGCAGTGAGGGCCTCGATGAGGTCCTCGGCCGGGGCGTCGTAGAGTGTCGTCATTGGCACTTGCTTTCCGTCGGCGTCATTTAAGCGCATCGTTCGCGCCTGCGGGCGTGAACGGTTCACTCCCCCGCGCTGGCGACGGCGCGGTCCGCACCGAGGGCGCTCGCCACCCCGGCCCCGACGAGCGTCGGCAAGAGGTACGTCGCCCCACGGTGGATGAGCACCGCTGAGGTCGCCGCGGCCGCCGGGACCGGCGACGTCGACACCAGCAGGGTCACGAGCACCGTCTCGATGGCACCCGACCCGCCGGGAAGCGGGACGATACTGGCGATGCTTCCGACGGGGACGACCAAGAGGACGGTGGCCACCGGGACGACGTACCCGACGGCGTACAGCGAGGTCCACAGCGACGCCGCGAGACAGGCCCACCCGACCGCCGAGAGTCCGAGCGTCTGGAGGAGCGTCCGCCGGTCCGTGGCGATGCGGTCGATAGCGCTGAAGAAGCTCTCGATGCGGGCCTCGATGGCGTCGGTGGTCGGCGGCGACCGGCGCGGGGCCACCTTCCCGAGCAGGCGGATGAGCGGCGTGAACAGGTCGACGACGGTCGCTTCGAGTTCGTAGCGGTAGCGCCACCCCATGTACGCTCCGACCGGGAGGCCGACCGCGAGGACGGCGACGGCGACGGCCGCGAACACGAGGTTCCGGCCCAGACGAACCGCGCCCGCCGCGACGAACGTGAACCCGACGATGGCGTAGCCGATGGAGGGGACGAAGTGGGCCGTGTCGACGCTGGCGATAGCCGCGAGGCCCGTCTCGTACTCGCTGTCGGCCGCCGAGGAGATGAGCAGGGCCGACAGCGGTTCGCCACCGGCCTGCCCGAACGGCGTGACGTTGTTCGAGAAGACGGCGGCCGCGTAGACGAGGACGGCCGTGTACGGGGCGACGGGCGTTCCGAGCGCCCGCAACACCGACCACAGCGCCAGTCCCCATGCCGTCAGCCAGACGGAGGCGATGCCGACGACCACGAGGAGGGCGGCGGGGTCGGCCCGCAACAGCGCCGAGAGCGTCCGCTCGACGCCGACGACCCAGACGAGGACGGCGAGGACGGCCACCGCCCCGAAGAATCCGGCGACAGTCGCGACGCGGTTGCCGTCCATACAGGGTGCGTCGACCGTCTCGGCTTTCAACGTACCGACCGGCGGCCGGACATCCCCTGTCGTTTTGTCGCGGCGTCGCCACCGACCGGTATGGACGAGCAAGCCGCCCTCGCGCTCATCGGCGACCGACTGTCGGTGGCGGGCGACGACTGCGCCGTCGTCGACGGACAGGTCATCACGACCGATATGCTCCACCAGCGGACGGACTTTCCGGACGGGACGACCCGCTACACCGCTGGCTGGCGGGCCGTCGGCGCGTCGCTGTCCGACGTGGCCGCGATGGGCGGCGACGCCACCGCCGCGGTGGCCGTCTACGCCGCCCCGACGTTCGACGACGCTGAACTGACCGCCTTTCTCGACGGGGCCAGCGAGGTGTGCGAACTGGTCGGGGCCGAGTACGTCGGCGGCGACTTGGACGGCCACGCGGAGTTCACCGTGGCGACGACGGCCATCGGCGACGCCGACGACCCGATACTGCGGTCGGGGGCCTCGCCGGGCGACGCGCTCTGCGTGACCGGGTCGCTCGGGCGGTCCGGGGCCGCACTCCGCCTGTTCGACCGCGGCGAGACGGCGCGTGCGAACGACCTGTTCCGATTCGAACCGCGCGTCCGGGCGGGCGTCGCGCTCCGAGACTACGCGACGGCGATGCTCGATTCGAGCGACGGCCTCGCGAGATCGGTCCATCAACTCTGCCGAGCGAGCGACTGCGGCGCGGCGCTCGACGAACCGCTACCGATAGCCGACGCTGTCGACGCGGTGGCCGAGGACGCCGCTGACCGGCGTGAACTGGGCCTGTTCTTCGGGGAGGACTTCGAGTTGGTGTGTACGGTACCGGCGTCGGCCGTCGCGGACGCGCAGGCGGCGACGCCGTGTCCGCTTCACCGCATCGGCACCGTCACGGCGACCGGTATCACACTGGACGGAGAGCCGCTACCGGACCGGGGCTACTCTCACTGACGGTTCCGGGCGAGGGCCAGCGCGACCTGCTCGACGGCGTGGAGGGCGGCCGTCTTGCGCTCGTCGTGAGAGAGGGCCGCCGCCCCCACGTCGGCGTCCGGGTCGATGTCGAGGTTCGCGTCGTCTGCGGGGTGGGCGCGCATCGTAGTCAGTCGTTGGGGCGCAGACCCCCTATAACGGAGCGATTGTTCTCGTGATTTTACACGTTTAACGACGTTTCGTCTCCGTTCACAACGGGGCATGTCGGGGTACGAAGGCTCAAACGGCGGTAACCGCTGCCAACCGGACCGCCCATCTACGCCGCCGCGACGATTTCGAACGGGACGGGCGTGAAACAGGCGACGCCGAGGACGAAGGTGACGACGCCGAGCGCCACCCGGCCGCCGTCGAGTCGCTCGTCGACGGTCGGGCGGGCGGGTCCAGCGTACGCCAGTCCCGTCGCGAACAGCCCCCAGAACGCCCAGAGCGTCCAGACGCCGAAGCCGATGGGCGGGGCCTCGCGGGTCAAGTAGAGGAACCCGGCGAGTGCGAACAGCGCCCCGGGGACGGCCGCCGCGATGGTCTCCTGTCGCCGTCCCACGATGGCCCGGACGATGTGCCCGCCGTCCAACTGGCCGACCGGGAGGAGGTTCAGGAAGGTGAAGAACATCCCCGCCCATCCGGCGAAGACGACGGGATGGACCGCCTCGTTCGGGCCGTAGTCGGTCCCGATACCCAGCGCGTCGACCAGTCCCTGTAAGGCCTGCATCAACAGCGGGTCGTGAAAGCGGAATGCGTACTCGGCCCCGCCGTTCAGCACGCGTTCGGGGACGGCGATGGGGTCGAGCGAGAGACCGATGACGGTGACGACAGCCGTCGCCACCAGCCCCGCGAGCGGTCCGGCGACGCCGATGTCGAACAGCGCGCGCCTGCTGGGAATCCGCCCGCGGATGTTGATGACCGCACCCATCGTCCCCAAGAGCGACGGGAAGGGGATGAAGTACGGCAGCGTCACGTCCACGCCGTGGTACCGGGCGGCGGCGTAGTGGCCGAGTTCGTGGATACCCAGGACGCCCAGCATCGCGACGGCGAACGGCCACGCCTCGAAGATTCGCAGCGGCGCTTCCATCACCGGGATGTAGTACCACCCGCTCGCGCCGACGTACAGCGTCGACCCGATAGTGGCGAGCAGTAAGGCGACGTTCAGCCACGGGATGCCGCCGTCGTCGGTCGGTTCCGCGACGAGGACGTACTGCGGACCCAGGCCGGGCAGCGACTGTCCGGCCTCGCCCGCGGGGCGCTGTCGTTCGAGTCGAACGTCGTAGCCGTGCTGGGCGAACGTCGACCGGAGTTCGCGGTCGACGGCGTCGGGCGGAACGAGCGGGTCGCCCACGTAGCGGACCGTCTCACCGGTTCGCCGGACGGTCGCGACGCGGAACACGCCCGCCAAATCGGCGGGAGCGGGAGGGTCGTCGGCGGGGCGACTCATCATCGATTGGTACAGCCCGCGCACACAAATATACGGTGTTCAGCGAGTGGCGTTCAGCGAGAACCGAACAGAAACGGAGGGGACCAATGGGCTGGTCGGGATTCGCCGCGTGTGACGGGGGTGCTGCTGGGGGGCAGTAGCTGGGGTTACGCGGGTTCGACACGCCAGGTGGTCGCACTCGTGTACGACCACTTCTCGACCTCGATTTCCGAGGCACTGTCCTTCAGTTTGACCATCAGCGCGCCGATTTCTTTCGGGGAGAGGCCGACTTCGTCGGCGATGAACTTGCTCTTGAAGTACATCTCGCCGTCGGCGGCCTTCTCCGCGAGGAAGGACTTGAGTCGCTGTTCTTTGGAGGGCTCTTCCTCACCGGAGGGCGTTGCAGTAGCGCTCATTTTCTTCACCTCGACTACGTCTTGTGACGGAGAGAGTATATAAAGGGGTGAAGCTTCGCGTCACTTCGGGGTCTTTCAGGTCAAATCGACGTGAAACGCATCTTTTACAACCGTTCCATAGTCGATTAGACGTTTTACAACGATTTTTGAGAGCGTAAGAGGGAGTCTACAGACACCGGAATATTGCGACCGCCGACCCCCGATTATCGGAGGTTTCCACGCGCATTTTCGGCATTTCTTGCCGTAAATTGTCGGACGTACGTCAGCCACACGCCCTGATACGGGGTCGGTCGGGCTTGACAACCCTTAAGAGCGTTTCGCGGTTACGCCGGGTCAATGAAAGTCGTCGTCTCCGTCGGTGGGAGCGTCCTCGCTCCCGACCTCGAACCGGACCGGGTGGCCGACTACGCGGCCGCCGTCCAGTCGCTCGACGAAGCGGGCCACACCCTCGGTGCCGTCGTC
This sequence comes from Haloarcula marina, assembly GCF_024218775.1. Lineage (NCBI taxonomy): Archaea > Methanobacteriati > Methanobacteriota > Halobacteria > Halobacteriales > Haloarculaceae > Haloarcula > Haloarcula marina. The sequence continues at coordinate 3,111,663 of NZ_CP100404.1, forward strand.
GGCGGCGGCCCGACCGCCCGCGAGTACATCGGGACCGCTCGCGAACTGGGCGCCAACGAGATAGAACTCGACCAACTGGGTATCGCCGTCACTCGCCTGAACGCTCGCCTCCTCATCGCCGCCCTCGGCGGACGCGCGGCCTCGCCCCCCGCCGAGAGCTACGACGAGGGTCGACAGGCGATCCGTCGCGGTGACATCCCCGTCCTCGGCGGTATCGTCGCCGCTCAGACCACCGACGCCGTCGCCGCGGCCTTCGCCGAGTACGTCGACGCCGACTTGCTGGTGTACGCCACCTCCGTCGACGGCGTCTACGACGCCGACCCCAAGCAGGACGGCGATGCAACCCGGTTCGACCAACTCCCGGCGGGCGAACTCGTCGACATCATCGCCGACATGGAGATGGACGCCGGGAGCAACGCCCCGGTCGACCTGCTGGCGGCGAAGGTCATCCAGCGGTCGGGCATCCGCACGGTCGTCTTAGACGGCACCGACCCCAACCGACTCGTTCGGGCCGTCGAAGACGGCGAGTTCGACGGGACCGAAATCACGCCGGAGGGGTAATCATGGCCGAAGACCCGTACGAAGTCGGTAGCGACGGGACACAGGCGTTCTGGGCCGACGCCGTCGCCGACGTTATCGAGGGCCGTGACCCCGAGGACCCCATCGTCATCAAGGGCGGCGTCTCGCCCTCCGGGGTCCCCCACATCGGGCACTTCAACGAGATTATGCGGGGCTACTTCGTCGCCGAAGCCCTGCGCGACCGGGGCCACGAGGTCCGACAGGTGTTCACCGCCGACGACAAGGACCGCCTGCGGAAGGTCCCCCGGCAACTCGCCGACTTAGACTGGAACATCGTCGGCCTCGGCGACGTCGACGCGGGCGCGCTCGGCCGGAATCTCGGGAAACCCTACACGGACATCCCGGACCCGTTTGGCTGTTGTGACTCCTACGGCGCGCACTTCACGAACCTCCTGAAAAAGAGCGCCGACCTCGTCGGCGTCGACGTGGAGTTCGTCTCGAACACCCAACTGTACGCGGACGGCGAGTTCGAGGCCGTGACTCGACGCGTGCTGGAACGCGCCGACCGCGCCCGGGAGGTGCTCGCGGAGTACCAGAACAAGGTCGACGACGACTACGTCCCGTTCGTCCCCCAGTGTGAGGACTGCGGGAAACTCACCGAGGGCGTCACCGAGGTGGATTTGGAAGCGGGCGAGGTCCACTACGTCTGTGCGGACGTAGAGGCGGGCGACCAGACTATCGAGGGGTGCGGGCACGAGGGCGTGGCTGGCCTCCGAGACGGGAAACTCCCGTGGCGCTTCGAGTGGCCCGCCCAGTGGGAGATTCTCGGCGTCGACTTCGAACCGTTCGGGAAGGACCACGCCGAGGGTTCGTGGCCCTCCGGCGAGGACATCGCCGAGAACGTCCTCGACATCCAGCCCCCGGTCCCGATGGTGTACGAGTGGTTCACGCTGGACGGCGAACCGCTCTCCTCCTCCTCGGGCAACGTCGTCACCGTCGACGAGGTGCTGGAGATTCTCGAACCAGAGGTGTTCAAGTACTTCTTCACGAAGAACCCGCGGAAGCAGCGGGACTTCTCCGTCGCGAACGTCGACCAGTTGGTCGACGACTTCGACCGCTTCGAAGCCGTCTACTTCGACGAGGTCGACCCACGCGACGAGGCGGAGAAAGCGCTCGCCGACCGCGCGTATCCGATGGTCGTCGACGACCCCCGGAAAGAGCGAGTCCGCGTCCCCTACACCTTCGCCGCCGTCCTCGGGATGACCGACGACCCCGCCCTGCGCGAGGACATCGCCCGCAAGGAGGGCCACATCCCCGACGACGCCCCCGAGTGGGCCGTCGACGGCGCACTGGCCCGCGTCGAACGCGCCCGCAACTGGGCGCGCAGGACCGGAAACGAGTTCGACTACGAACTCAAACGGGCCGAGATGCCCGCCGTCGACTTCGACGACGACACCGCCGCCGCGCTTGACGACTTGGCCGACTTCGTCGCAGCGGGTCACGACGGCGAGGCGATTCAGGGCGAAATCTACGAGACGGCCAAGCGCCACGACATCGAAATCGGCGACTTCTTCGCCGCTGGCTACCGCCTGCTGTTCGACGACACGCAGGGCCCGCAACTCGGCCCCTTCATCGCCAAACTGGACCGGGAGTTCGTCGTCGAGCGGTTGCGCCGGGAAGGGTGAATAAGTGGCCGACGAGCCGTCGAGTCATCAGCACGCGACGACGACGCCGTCCCGACGTACCGTCCCGGAAGCCACCGTGTAGGACGCCTCGAACGGCCGTTGTCCCATCGGGAGCGGCGTCGCCGTCGGTGTCTCCGGCGTCGATTCGGCGTCGAGGATCTCCCACCGAACCGCCCCGCTGACGGTGGCGGCGAACCCGTCGGCCGTGGACTCGACGGCCACGTCTGCGACGGACACCGTGACCGCGTTCGTCCGTCCGACCTTCCGTGGGTCGTCCGCGAGGGCGCTGTTGTACCGGTACGCTCGCTCGAACGCTCGCACGTACGTCTCGACCGTTTCGGCGGTGAGTTCGTCTGGGCGGTCCGGATACGGCCGCGGCGACGACGACGCGTCGGACGGTGCCGGTCGTTCGGCCGGGAGGCAGTCCTCGGGCGATGTCGTCGGTGTGGCCGTGTCGTCGGTCGTTCCCGTGCCGCCGGTATCGGACGGGGCACCGAGACACCCCGCGACGACCGAGGCTCCGAGACAGCCACAGACGGTGAGGAGTCGGCGTCTGGTCGGCATGGGAGGACCCACGAGGGGACCACCCACGTAACTTCCGGAGGGTGTCACTCGGTTTGTAGCGACGCCCTCGGTGGATTCGCGCCCGTCGCTCAGGACAACGACGGCCCGGCCGTCTCGCTCTCGGCGAACTGCTTGATTATCTGTTCTTCCGCCCGGTGGAGCGTCTCGCTGCAGGTCGACTTCGCGATGCCCACTCGTTCGGCGAGGTCGGTCAGCGAGCACTGCCGAGGGGTGTCGTAGTAGCCCGCCTCGACGGCGGCCCCTACCAACTTGCGCTGGTTCTCGGTCAGCAACCGGTCCGTCTCGACGTGTTGTTCGACGCGTTCGACGCGGAACGGGATGCCGAACTCGTCGAGTTGGCGACCCAGTTCCGAGAGGCGACTCTGTGGGGCGGTTATCTCCCACCGGGCCTCGCCGTCGCGGATGGTGAAGGGCAACTCCAGCGGGACGCCGGAGCCTTGGACCGGCGACAGCAGGAGCGGCGAATTGGTCTCGAACTGGACCAGAGCGGTCCCGTCCCGGTGCCCGAGCAGTTCGAGCGAGTCGACGCCGTCGGCGGCCTCGACGTCGCTCAGCAGTTCGGGGAGGTCCTCCGCGGTCACCTCGGCGAGTCCGACGCCGGTCTCCTCGCCGGGGAACGCCGAGAGGATTCGGACGGTTGCGGCGTCGTACCGCCGAGATACCGCCCCTATCCACGTGTCTTCCGGCACCGTGAGAGTGAGTTCGGCGCGTGGCATCGTCTATGCGAATATGTTCGCCGTAGCGGGGGGTAAGTGTTGCCGAACATGTTCGGGTAGCCATCCCTCATCGGTCGGAACTGTCGGCCCCGACCCGACCGCCGGCCAGTTCGGGGAGCGACCGTGGGCCGTGGACCACGACGACGCCAGTGAGGTTGGCCGCGAGGAGCACCGCCCCGACGAACGCGAGGACGCCAGCCCCCACCGCCGCCGCGGGCGGCGCGACGCCCGCTTCGTGTGCGACGGCGAGTCCGCCGGCCAGCGCCATCGCGATGCCGTCGGCGGCGGCCACCCGACCGTCGTAGAGGTCCTCGATGGTCGGGACGCTCTCGAACCCCAGTCGGTCGCTGTACCGGTGGACCCAGACGATGAACGGGACGACGTGGTACAGCGTCCCGGCGACGACGAACCCGACGACGCCGACCAACAGGAGCGCCCCGGTCGCGGGATGGCCGAACAGGGTCGCGTAGGCCAGCGGGTCTCGGAGCCACGCGAGCGCCGCCAGCGGCGCCCAACACAGCACCGCGACGGCGACGACGGCGTAGCGCCGTAACATCGGGTTCCACTCGACGCGCGCCCGGTAGAGGCGGCCCGCGAGGACGGCGGCGACCGCACCCAACCCGGCCGCGACGAGCACCCCACCGACGCGGGCCAGCGCCGGGGCCCCGACGAGGCGACCGGTGGCCAGTGCCGCGACGCCGACGTGGTAGCCGACCGCCTCGAACCGCTTGAGGACGGTGTCGAGACGGGTGGCGTCAGTCTGGGTGAACATCGGCGCGAGTTGCGCGAGCGCGCCGACGACGGTGGTCAGCACCGCCCCGAAGACGGCGACGGTGGCGTGGGCCATCGAGAGACGGGCGCGAACGAGACCCACGTCGGCGAGGACGCCCGTCGCGTGGTCCAGCGCTAGCGCGAGGCCGAGGACCGTCAGGGCAAGGAACCACCAGAGCGCCACCGCGAAGTGCGTGGTCGTCACGTCTCGCTGTGCGGTCGCGAGCGTGCGCCCGACGTTGTAGACGAACGTCCAGACCCCGGCGACGGCGACTCCCCCCGCGACGGGGAGCAAGACGGGAACGTCGAGCAGGAAGCCACACGCGAGTCCGGCAAACCCCGTCGCCGCGAGCGGAAGTTGGAGCGCCGCAAGCCGTCGAGAGTGCAACGCGACCCCCGACCAGACGGGGACGAACTGCGTCATCGCGCCCATAACGGTGAGACACACCCACCCTGCCACCAGCAGGTGGACCTGTGCGAGGTGGCCTCGACGGCCCGCCGCCCATCCGACCGCCACCCCGGCCACGAGGAACGAGAGCGCGACGACGAAGTGGCGCAGTGGCACGGTCATCGGTGGGCCAGCGTCGGTGTCGATGTCACCCGGGACAGCGCTCATACGTATGAGTAGCCGCGCCGCCCTGCTGGACGTGTGGCCGAACGTGTTCGGGGAAACAGCAGGGGGCCGCCCGCGACAACTGACAGGTATGTCGACGGAGATACCGTCCGTCCTCCGGGAGACGAACGCACCGACCGACGCCCCCACCGAACGCCTCGACGTGCGCTCGCTAGGGCCGCCGAAGCCGCTGACTGAGACGCTGGAGGCGCTCGCGGACCTGGACAGCGAGGCCGTCCTCCTCCAACTCAACGACCGGGCACCACAGCACCTCTACCCGAAACTGGACGACCGCGGGTTCGCATACGACACCGTCGAGACGGACGAGGCGACGGTGACCGCCATCTGGGAGGAATGAGCGCACCCGACGACGTGCCGGAGCGGTGTGCGGACGCCGACCGGGCCATCGAGGCGATTCGAACCCGCGGCGAGGACGTGCGAGCGGAACAGGTAGACCGTGCGCTGTCGGAACTCGACGGGGACGACCTCTGCGACGCACAGCGCGAGGCCGTCGAGCGATTGAGCGAACGGCTGGTCGAGCGGTTGCTCGCGGTCCCGGAACGGCGACTCCGACGGCTCGCCGCCGGGGGCGACGACGCGGCCGTCGAGCGGTCGCTCGCGCTGTTTGGCTCAGACGGCGGGTGCGAGCACTAACAGCGCCTCGCACTCCGTCTCGGCCCGCGGGGAGATGTCCTGCTCGCCGTCGAACCGGACCACCTCCCCCGCCGACAGCGCGACCGTCTCGGAACCGAGACGGAGCGATAGGTCACCAGACAGCAGGTGACAGACGATGTCGCGCTCCGGGTGCTGGTGTGGCGGCACTTCCTCGCCCGCGTCGAGGGCGAGACGGACCGTCTTCGGTTCGCCCTCGAACAGCGACTGGCGACCGGCACCCGAGAGGTCGTCGAGTGAGACGCGTTCAGTGTCGCTCATTCTTTCGGGAGGTCCGCGACGTACTTCTCACGGCCTTCGCGCCGACAGTCGTAGTTCTCGGCGTCGAAGTCGTCGACCTCGGCCTCGAACTCGTAGAACAGGGGTTTCGGCTCGTGGTCGTTGACGATGCGGAGGGTCTCGCCGGATTCGAGCGCCGCGAAGGCGTCGTGAATCTTCGGGTGGCGCTCGGTCGGCGGCGTCTCTCTGAGGTCGAGTGTGGTCGCTGGCATCGCCGGAGGTTCGAACCCACGCCGGGAGCGCCTTTTCCCGAACGTGTTCGGCGACAGTCCCTGTGTGGTGGCGACCCGAATGCTAGCCATGAGCTTCCTCTCCGGCCTCCGCGGGACCGACGACCAGGGATTCGACGGCTACGACGAGTACCGGCCCGCCAACCTCCCGGACCCCGGCGACTTCCTCGCGGCGGGCGACGTGTTGACCGGCGACGACCACGCGGCCTTCCACCGCCTGACGCGGGCGCTGTTCGAGGAACGGGGCGTCTACGACGTGACCTTCGGCTACAACCTCGCGCGCCTCAACCTCGACCACCGTCACCAGGACGCCGGTTTTCGCTACGCGCTCGACCCCGAGGAAGACGGGACGTTGCGGGCGGAGTTCACGCCGACGACGGCGTTCTGCCCGCAGAGCGACACCCTGACCGTCGGCGCGTTCCGGGCGTGGAACGGGCTGGCCGACCGCCACGAGTACGACCTCGTTCGCGTCCGGGTCGCACCCGTCCACCAGCAGTCGGCCGCCATCAACGGGCGACTCGAACGACTCGAACAGGCCTACCGCGAGACCGGAACCGTCCCAGACGATATCGAAGGAGACGGTCCGGAGACCGGCCCCGCGGCGACCGACGACCTCCCGTTCTGAAGCGTCGACCGGCGGCCTAACGGCTGGTGGTGCTGGTGACGATGAGAACGAGACGCGCCCGGTTCAGGATGGGCGCGGCGAGCGAGACACAGGCATCGGTTCGGTCCCCCGTCTCAGGGGCCAGGGCCGGTCAGGGGTCGGGGTCGAACACCTCGGCGTTTTTCGGCCCTTCGCGGTTGATGATGCCGAGCATCCCCTTGCGGGCGACCCGCGAGAGGGCGTGGTCGACCAGTTTTATCGGGCCGGGCACTTCGGCGTGGAACTCCGCGACGGCGGCCGACCCCGGCTTGACGGGCGTGGTCTGGACGTACCGGTTTGCGGGGCCGGCCACCGACCCCTGCTGCCAGACCTTGTCCCAGACGCTCCCGATGGGGTGGAAACTGGAGTCTAAGTTGGGGCCGCCGGTGACGAAGAACACCCGCGCCGTCTCCCCGACTTCGAGGGTCGGCGCGCCGTAGCGATCCGGCGTGATGGCGTACTTCTCGCCGTTCAGCAAGACGTAGGTGGGGTCCTCGGCGGCCATCGCCTCCATGTCGAAGTCGTGGTGACCCTCCTCACCGGCCTCGCCGGTCGTGTACAGTTCGTGCTGGCCGAAGTAGAACTCCCGGTCGACCTCGGGGAGGCCCTCCTTGGGTTCGACGACGATGAGCCCGAACATCCCGGAGGAGATGTGCATGTCCATGTTCGGGACCGCACAGTGGTAGATGAACGCGCCGGGGTAGGTCGCCTTGAACTTGAACGTCGCCGTCTCGCCCGGAGCGACCATCGACGCCTCCGCGCCGCCGCCGGTGCCGCGGACGGCGTGGAGGTCGACGTTGTGGGGCATGGAGTTGCTCGACTCGTTCGTGACCGTCAGTTCGACGGTGTCCCCCTGCCGGACCCGGAGCATCGGGCCGGGAATCTGCTCGTCGAAGGTCATGTAGGTGTAGGTGACGCCGGGTTCGACCTCGGCGACCACCTCTTGGGTCGTCAGTTCGAAACTGTGGGACGTCGGAGACGAACGGCTGATGGGGTCGGGAATGTCGGTCGGGTCGGCTGCGACACGGTCCACGTCGGTGCTCTTTGCGGGATTCATGGCAGGTTCCTGTGGTTCGGTCCGCTGTTCGGTGGTCTGTTCCTCCGCCGAGTCGCCCGGCGCGCCGGCACAGCCCGCCATCACGGCGGTTCCGGCACCGAGCGCCTGTAGTACACGGCGGCGCGTCGCGGTCGGAATCGTGGACATCCTGTGTGCCTCCGTACAGATGGATGTGAGTGTGGATGACACAAATATCGAGTAGGGCCTTCTCAGCCCCTGAAACGCGTTTTCACGGCATGAGAACCAGTCACGAAGATGTTCGACCGGCCTTTATACGGGCCAGCGGTATCGGCGTGGTTGCCACCGGTCGATTGGGTGGCTACGACGTTCGAGCCGTGCGAGACGGCGAAAATGACTGCCGCCCGCGCTCGGTGCGGCGGTGGACGGCGATTCAGTCGTCCGCTGGCTGTCGGTCCGTCCCCGGTTCGTACGCACAGAGCGGGTCCTCGGCCAGCGGGTCGCCCGTGTGGGCGTACGCGCGGGACCGACTCCCACCGCAGACTGCGCGGAACTCGCAGGCCCCGCAGTCCCCGCGGAGGGCACCGTCGTCGCGCAGGGACTCGAACAGGTCGGCCTCGCGGTAGATGTCCACGACCGACTCCTCGCGGACGGTTCCGGCCGACTCCGGCAGGAACCCCGAGGGGTACACCTCGCCGGTGTGGCTGACGAACGCGAAGCCCTTGCCAGCCCGGACCCCCTTCCGGCGGCGGAGGCCGTCGCGTTCGCCGTCCGCCCGCTGAGCGGCGACCCGGCGGTAGTGAGGGGCCTCGGTCGTCTTGACGCCGAAGCGGGCCTCGTCTGCCACGTCGTGGAGCCACTCCATCACCGATTCCGCGCGCTCGGGCGCGACGGGCGTCAGGACCCGTCCACGGCCGACGGGGACGAGGAAGAACACGGACCACAGCACCGCCCCGAGGTCGGCGACGAGGTCACGGATGGCCGGTAACTGCTCGACCGTCTCAGCACAGACGGTCGTGTTGACCTGCAGTGGGATGCCGCGCTCGCGGGCCGCCTCCGCCGCCCGGACGGTGGCCTCGAAACTCCCGTCCTCGCCCCGGAACGCGTCGTGGGCCGCCTCGCTCCCGCCGTCGAGAGACAGCGCCAGTCGCCGAAGCCCCGCGTCGTCGAGGTCGGCGAGGGCGTCGGCGGTCAGGGACGTGGTTCCGCTCGGCGTCAGCGTCATCTGGAGGCCGCGGTCGGTCCCGTAGTCGACCAGTTCGACCACGTCCTCGCGCGCGAGGGGGTCCCCGCCCGAGAGGACGACCAACTGCCCCTCGCCGAACTGCCGGGCCTCGTCCAACAGCGCCTTCCCCTCCGTGGTGGTGAGTTCGTCGGGATGCCGTTGGGGATGGGCGTCGGCCCGGCAGTGCTTGCAGGCCAACTCACAGGCCTGCGTCAGTTCCCAGATGAGTACCAGCGGTCGCTCGTCGTAGTCGATGTCTCCGAACATCAGTGGACGTGTACCCTCGTGACGTGGCCGCCACAGCCACACTGCTCGACGTACTCGTAATCGATGCGTTCGTCGAACCGCTCGTCGAGGACCGCGTAGAGATACGATTCGGGGTGGCCGTGGTCCCCGTGGGTCACCAGATTCACGTGGTGGCCCGACGCCGTCTTCGCGACGGCCTCGACGGCCTGTTCGGTCACCAACTGTCGGTCCTCGGCGTGGTCGGGCGTCTCCAGGTTCGCCGACCACGAGTTCTCGTGGACGTGGTCGGTCAGGGACGCGTCGTCGCTCGTCACCATACCCGACGGTTGCATCGCCGCGGGCCAGAGTCGTGTCACGAACATGTTCGTCACTCTACGCGCTCGGCCAACCAGTCGAACTGCGAGGCTAGCTCCTTTCGGCGCTGGCGACGGACGATGCTCGAATCGAGCAGTTCGCCGACGACCGAGAGATCCAGCGACTCGTATTCGGTCGTCGCCGTGACCGTCGTCCCGCCGTCGCCGCCCTCGACGTGGTACTCGGTCCGCATCGACTCGAAGACCCCCTCGCGTTGCTCGTAGACGAGTGCCGCGTCCGCCTCGGACACCACGCGGAGTTCGAGTTCGATGTTGAACAGTCCCACCCGGTTCTCGATGTAGAGACTGTCGCCGTCGTACTCGACGGTGTCGAACTCCGCACCGCGCATGAACGCGGCGGTGTCGGCTATCGCGTCGCGCACCGTCCCGGGGTCTGCCTCGAACTGTCGCGAGACTGTGACACGCTCCATACGCGACGGTCCGTCGCCCGAGTGGGTAAAACGTCGTCCCCGTTCTCGGCCGCCGGGAACCGGTCGACCCCGCCGGTAGTCAGCCGATGACCGAACACGTTCGACCACACTGCCGCCCGCTGGGAACGCCGTCCGTCGTTGAAGCGTGTGGCCCATCGACCCCCATCTGTATGCACGTAACCAGGCAGACGCTCGCGCGACTCCTCGTCGTCGCGTTCGTCGTCAACCTCGTCGTGATGGGGGCCGGTGCGGCGCTGGCCTACGAGAAGGCCCCGCCCATCCCCGACCGTATCGAGGGGCCCGACGGCGCGACCATCGCGACGAGCGAGGACATCCGCACCGGGAAGACCACCTTCCAGAAGGCCGGGCTGATGAACCACGGCTCTATCCTCGGGAACGGCGCGTACTACGGCGTCGACTACACCGCCGACGCGCTGGACCTGAAAGTCCAGTACATGCGCCAGTACCACGCCCGAGAAGAGTACGGGACCGACTACGACGCGCTCTCGGAGGAACGACAGGCCGCCGTCGCCACCCGCGTCGAACAGCGACTCGACCGGACGGCCGACGGCGACGTGGTCCGGTACTCCGCCGCCGAGACGTACGCCCATCGACAGGTCCGCGACGAGTACGTCCAGCGGTACCACGAGGGGAGCCACGAACGGGGCGTCCCCGAGGGGATGATAGCGAGCGAGGCCGCCGCTCGCCAGTTCGCCGACTTCGCCATGTGGACGGCGTGGTTCTCTCACGCCGACCGCCCGGCGGGCGACCACTCCTACACGAACGAGTGGCCGTACGCCCCCGGTGCCGGGAACGACGCCACCGCCGCCGCGATGACGTGGAGCGTCGTCGCGATGATCCTGCTGGTGGCGGGTGCGGGCGCGGCCGTCTGGCTCTACCGGGCCGTCGACCTGCCGGAACCGGAAGTCGAGGGCATCGACGTGCCCGCGCCCGACGAGGTCGCGCTGTTCCCCGGCCAGCGGGCCGCCACGCGGTTCATCCCCGTCGCGGCGGGCCTGTTCCTGGGGCAGGTCCTGTTAGGGGGCCTGCTCGCGCACTTCTACGTCGAACGGGCCGCCTTCTTCGGCCTCGGTGAGCTACTGGGCGTGAACGTCCTCCAGTGGCTCCCGTTCGCCATCGCGAAGACGTGGCACATCGACCTCGGTATCCTCTGGATAGCGACCCTGTGGCTGGGCGCCGGGCTGTTCCTCCCGCCGCTGTTGACCGGCCGCGAACCCGCCCGGCAGGGCACCTTCGTCAACGTACTGCTGGGGGCGCTCGTGGTCGTCAGCGTCGGCGGCCTCGCGGGCATCTGGCTCGGCGCGCAGGGGTACTTCGACGGCCAGTTGTGGTGGATACTCGGCAACGAGGGGTTAGAGTACCTCGAAGTCGGCCGCCTCTGGCAGGTGGGCCTGCTGGCGGGCTTCCTGCTCTGGGCCGGCCTCGCGTACCGCGGGTTCAAGCCGCTGTTGGACGACGAACCGAAGTACGGCCTCTCGCACCTCATCCTCTATGCGGGTGGCTCCATCGCGCTGCTGTTCTGTGCCGGGATGCTGTACACCCCCCAGACCAACATCGCGGTCACGGAGTTCTGGCGCTGGTGGGTCGTCCACATGTGGGTCGAGGGGGCCTTCGAGTTCTTCATCGTCGCCATCGTCGGCATCACGCTGGTGTCGATGAACCTGCTGAAACGCCAGAGCGCCGCCAAGGCCGTGATGTTCGAGGCGCTGCTGGTGATGGGCACCGGCGTCATCGGCGTCTCGCATCACTACTGGTGGATAGGCATGCCCGACCTGTGGGTGCCCATCGGGAGCGCCTTCTCGACGCTGGAACTCGTCCCGCTGGTGTTCATCCTCTACGAGGCCATCAACGAGTACCGCGCCATGGCGACCGGTGGCGAGGGCTTCCCGTACACCCTCCCCTTCATGTTCATCGTCGCCTCCGGCGTCTGGAACTTCGTCGGGGCCGGGGTGCTCGGCTTCTTCATCAACCTCCCGCTGGTGAACTACTACGAACACGGCACGTACCTCACCGTCGCACACGCCCACGCGGCGATGTTCGGCGCGTTCGGCTTCCTCGCGCTGGGGATGGCGACGTACATGCTCCGCATCAGCGTCGACCCGAGCGAGTGGGACGGGTCGTGGCTCCGCTACGCGTTCTGGTGTTGGAACGTCGGACTCGCGCTGATGGTGCTCGTCTCGGTGACGCCCGTCGGCTTCCTCCAGTTGGAAACGGCGTTCACGCAGGGGTACGACGCCGCCCGGAGCGTCGCCTTCTACGAGCGCCCGCTGGTGGAACTGCTGTTCTGGGCGCGGATGCCCGGTGACACCCTCATCATCCTCGGAACGGCCATCTTCACCGCCGACGTGGTCCGCAAGCGGTTCGACCTCCGGTCGGTGCTGGCCGAGGAGGACGAACCCGTCTCGGACCCGGTGGTGTCCGACGACTGAGGGGCGCAGACGGGAAGCCACTCGATAACCGATAAGCGTCCGGTTACCGTCGCCGTAGCAACCGATTTACGTCTCTCAGTCGACGCGCCAGTTGTCCGCCATCCAGCGGCGCAGGGCCGACGCCCCCGAGTAGGCGACGTATAGTGATGTATCGCTGTTCGAACAACGTGGTATGCATCCGTACGTCAGTACAGTCGGTAAGTGGATGCTCGCCACGGCCGACAAACTCGGCATCGCCACCCCCGACCACATCTACGGGTTCGGCGACCGCTGGCTTCGCTTGGTGTCGTTCACGCCGACCGAAGAGGCCCACGCCATCGCCGACGTCCTCTACGAAATGTACGAACCGGACTCCGTGATAGACTTCGGGTGTGGACTCGGCCGGTATCTCACCGGGTTCCAAGCCCACGGTGCCACCGTCCACGGCGTCGAGGGCTTCTCGGAGGCCCGAGACCACGCCGAGATACCGGACGCCGCCCTCACTATCCACGACCTCCGCGAACCGCTGGAACTGGACGCACGGTACGATTTGGCGCTGTGTATCGAAACCGCCGAACACATCCCGGCCCGGTTCGCCGACACCCTCGTCGACACCCTCACGGCCGCGGCACCGCGGGTGGTCTTCACCGCCGCCCCGCCCGGACACAAGGGGACCCACCACGTGAACGAAGCCCCCCGAGAGTACTGGATAGAGAAGTTCGAATCGCGGGGGTTCTCCTACGCCGCCGAGGAGGCCGACCGACTCCAACAATCGGTGGGTTCCAAGATAGACGACGCGGAGTGGGTCGCCGACCGGCCCTTCGTCTTCGTCGAGCGATAAGCGCCGACGGAAACGGGTCGAACCCGAACCCTCTTGCTTTGCTGGCCCCACAGTCCGACAAATGGTAAACACGCTGACGTGGGTGCTCGTCGGACTCGTCGCGTACACGTTGGTCGCGATGCTGTTGCAAACCCGCGGCGTGGTCCCGGACTTCATTCGGTTCAGCGGCCCGATTACGACCATTCACACCCAGAAAGGGAAGGTCTTTCTCGACTGGTTGGCCCGCCCGAAACGGTTCTGGCGGGCCTGGGGGAACCTCGGCGTCGGCGTCGCCCTCGTGGTGATGGTCGGGTCGTTCCTGCTGGTCGTCTTCGGAGCGTATCAGGCCATCGTCGACCCCCAGCCCTCCGCGCTGAACGAACCCCGCAACGCGCTGGCGATTCCCGGCGTGAACGACTTCCTCCCGCTGTCTGTCGCCCCCGAAATCCTGCTGGGCCTCGCGCTCGGACTCATCGTCCACGAGGGCGGCCACGGCCTGCTCTGTCGCGTCGAGGACATCGACATCGAATCGATGGGACTGGCGCTGCTGGCCGTGATTCCGGTCGGCGCGTTCGTCGAACCCGACGAAGAAGAGCTGTTGCGGTCGAATCGCGGCGCACAGACCCGGATGTACGCCGCGGGCGTCACGAACAACTTCGCGCTGGCGATTATCGCGCTCCTGTTACTGTTCGGGCCGGTCGCCGGGGCGGTGGCCGTCGTCGACGGCGTCCCCGTCGGCGACTCCCTGCCCGGTTCGGCGGCCGCCGAGGCGGGCATCGACTCCGGCGACGTCATCACCGCCATCGACGGCCAACCGGTGAGTAACGGGCGGGAACTGTCGGCCGTGTTGGCCGAGAACGACCGACGGAGCGTCGAAGTCGCCCGCAAGGACGCCTCGACGGTAACCGTCGACCGCGCGCCCATCGTCGTCGGCGCGGTCCAGAGCGCGCCGCTGGGGGTTGGAACGACAATCACGGCGGTCAACGACACGGCCGTCTACACCACCGGTGACCTCGAACGGGTGGCCCGCAACCACACCGTCGCCACCATCCAGACCGAGGACGGCGAGACGGTGACGACGCCGCTGGGCGCGTACGGCCGCGTCGCGGCCGGGAGCCCCCTGAACGAGGCCGGTGCGCCCGCTGGCGCATCGATTATCGTCACGACGTTCGACGGCCAGCGGACCCAGAGCGCCAGCGCGCTGGGGCGGGCGCTCGCCGACACCGACCCCGGTCAGCGGGCGACCGTCGTCGGGTACGTCGACGGCCAGCGCCAGACCTACGCGGTGACCCTCGCCGAGCGCGAGGGTGCCGACAGCGGCACGCTGACCAGCACGTTCCGGGCCGGTATCAGCGGGTTCGAGGTGAACGACTTCGGCATCGACGAGTACCCCGCCGCGGCGTTCCTGGAGTTCATCGGCGGGAACCCCGAGGACCCCAACGCCGCCCGCGAGTTCTCGTTCGTCCAGCGAATCTTCGCGACCATCATCCTCCCCTTCATCGGGGTGGCCGGTGGCTTCGGCTACAACTTCGCTGGCTTCACCGGCATCGCCACCAACTTCTACACCGTCGAGGGACCGCTCGCGGCGCTGGGGACGACGCCCGTCTTCCTCCTGGCGAACGCGCTGTTCTGGACCGGCTGGATAAACGTCGTCATCGGCCAGTTCAACTGCGTGCCGACGTTCCCGCTGGACGGCGGACACATCCTCCGAGCGGGGACTGAATCGGTCGTCTCGCGGCTCCCCGTCCCGGACCGGCGACGGCTGACGACGGCGGTGACCATCGCCGTCACCGTCTCGATGATCGGCGGCCTCATCCTGATGGTGTTCGGGCCGCGGTTCTTCGCGTAGGGACCGCCTTTCGTTACCCATTTACTCCCCGCCGTGAGAGATTGGCGTATGTTCTTAGCGCTCCGTGCGGAGGCCGAAGACGCGCTGGCCGCCGCGCTCACGGACCTCGACCTCCCGACCGACGACCTCGGTATCGAGGAGCCGCCCGAAGACGTCGACGCCGTCCTCGCGTCGAGCGCGGCGTTCCGGTTGGCCGGCGAAGTCGGCGCGCCGCCGCCGAAAGTCGCGGCCGACGTGGCCGACGCCATCGACACCGAGGGCCTCACCTACGTCAGCGAGGTCACGACACAGGGACCGTACGTCAACTTCCTGCCGAGCGAGGCCTACTTCGCCGAGACGCTCGAAGCCGCGACCGACGACGACTACGGCCGTCTGCCCGACCGAGAGACGAGCGTCGTCGTCGAACACACCTCCGCGAACCCGACCGGCCCCGTCCACGTCGGTCGAGCGCGCAACCCCATCATCGGCGACGCCGTCGCTCGCGTCCTCGACTACGCGGGCTACGACGTGGACCGCCACTACTACGTCAACGACGCGGGCCGCCAAATCGCGGTGTTCACGTGGGCCTACGAAACCTTCGACGAGTCCGACTTGCCCGAACCGGAGCGTGATTCCCCCGAGTACGAGATGGTCCGGTACTACCGCAAGGGCAACACGTTCCTCGAAGAGGCGGACGCTGACAAGGTCGAGGAGGCCGAGGCCGAGGTGCAGGCCATCTTGCAGGGCTTAGAGGACGGCGACGAGGCGACCTACGACCGCGTCGCCGAAGTCGTCGACACCGTCCTCGGCGGGATGCAGGCCACGCTCGAACGCCTGCCCGCCGTCTTCGACGAGTTCGTCAAGGAGACGCGGTTCATGCGCGACGGGAGCACCGACGACCTCGTCGACCGCCTGAAGGAACTCGACTGCGCCGTCTACGAAGAGGACGCGTGGCAACTCGACCTCCCCGACTTCGAAAAGAATCTCGTCTTCCTGCGCTCGGACGACACCTCCCTCTATACGACCCGCGATTTGGCCCACCACGAGTGGAAGTTCGACAACTACGACCGCGCGGTCACGGTGCTGGGCGAGGACCACAAACTGCAGGCCGACCAGCTAGACGCGGCCCTCGACCTCCTCGGCAACGACACCGACCAACTCCGGCAGGTGTTCTACTCGTGGGTCAACCTCCCCGAGGGCGGGATGAGCACCCGCGAGGGGACCGGCATCGACTTGGACGACCTCTTGGACGAGGCCATCGACCGCGCCCGCGCGGAGGTCGAGTCCCGACTCGACGACCGCTCTCGCGGCGACCTGACCGAAGACGACATCGAGCGCATCGCCCATCAGGTCGGTATCGGCGCGGTCCGCTACGACATCGTCTCGAAACAGCCGACGAAGGGTATCACCTTCGAGTGGGACCGCGCGCTCGACTTCGAGGCCCAGTCCGCGCCGTACGTCCAGTACATCCACGCCCGCTGTTGCGGGATTCTCGACGAAGCCGACGACGGCGAGATTCCGTCCGCCCCCGACATCGCGCATCTCTCCGAACCGGAGGAACGCGACCTCCTGCGGGTCATCGCTCGCTTCCCCGCGGTCATCGACGAGGCCGCCGACGACCTCCAGCCCCACACCGTCGCCACCTACACGCGGGACCTCGCGGAGACGTTCAACGCCTTCTACCGCGAGTGTCCCGTCCTCTCGGCCGACGCGGAAACGCGGGCCGCACGGCTCGCGCTCGTCGCCGGGACGCGCCACGCCGTCGCCAACGCACTCGACGCTATCGGTGTCGAAGCGCCGGACTCGATGTAAGCCGGGTCGGGGAAAAGGCCGCCGCTCAGTTGAACAGGCCGAACACGCCGCCGCTCGACCCCTCGTCGTCGGCGTCGGACTCCTCGTCCTCGTCGAGGAACCACCCGTCCTCGACGATGGTCTCCACGTCCTCGTCGACGCTCTGTCCCTCGAAGAACAGCCCTTCGAGCGCGTCGGTCAACCGGAGGTACGCATCGGCGGCCGGACTCTCCGGGCGGTTCAACACGAGCGGTTCGTCCGTCGTCGCCTGCGAGTCGTCCGGCACGACGGCGAGCAAGGGGAACGCCAGTTGGTCGTCGATGTCGGCGACGTTCGTGTGTCGAGTGACGCGGTTGATGATGGCGCCGATGACCTTACCGTCGATGCGGTCGGCGAGTTCCGCCGTCTTGACGGTGTCGCCGACGGCCACGTCGTCGGGCGTCGTCACGAGGACGATGCCGTCTGCCAGTCCGAGTGGGACTGCCACCTCGTGGCTCAGGCCCGCCCCGGTGTCGATGAGGACCACGTCGTAGGCGTTCCGGAGCGTCTTGATGACCTTCCGGAGTTTCGCCGGGTCCGCGTCGGCGAACGCCTCCAAGGACTGCTCGCCCGGAATGACAGTCAGCCCACCGGGCGCGTCGGTGAGTGCTTCGCTGACGGCGGCGTCACCGGCGAGAATCTCGTGGAGGCTCTTCTCCGGTTCGACGGTGAGCATCGCTCCGAGGTTCGCCATGCCGAGGTCCGCGTCGACGACGGCGACGTCGTACCCCTGCTCCTGTAGTCCAGCGCCGACGTTGACGGCGGTCGTCGTCTTCCCGACGCCGCCTTTCCCGCCCGCAATCGTGCACACGTACCCGGCCATACTCTGATTGTGTGTCCACTATACTGGCAGTCATATAAACCCGGCTGTCCGTGCCAGACCGTCGCACAAAATCGACCGGCGCGTCGCCGTTCGCTTTGTCGGCGGCCCCTCCCTACGCTCGGCGCCGCCCTACTGTCAACAGGTTCTTACGCAACCTCGGCGAACAACAGACAATGAGCGAGCAGCAGGAATCGGAGCAGTCGGACAAACAGAAGTACGAGTTAGCGTTTCAGCAGTAGTACTTTGTAATACTATTTGGCCGATTATCGGTAAGGGCGTGGTTGTTTCTCGAAATTTTGTGTCACAACCAATATGGGTAGCTGAGAGCCACGGCATTCTTTTTTAAAACGCAAAGTCTCGGCCCATCCTCAACTGTGCGCAAACCGCTCGCAAAGACACACCCACTCTGAGACTGCGGTTCCGGATTCCGACTTCGGTTCGGCAAAGGGTGTGAGCCGATACAAGTGGTGCAAGATGGTAATTCTGTGTTGGTGTGACCCAACACTCTGCCAAGGATTCCTTCACCGTTACGGCCTCGATGTGCTGACACCTCCAGTAGTGGTTCAAGGTGTTCTAATCACACGCGACCTGCCTTCTGTCCACTGCCCCGGTTGGGAGAAAGAAGCCGAGGCAGTGTGATTACTTCCAACATCCACCGACGGGTGTCGCCTTGGTGAACCCCCACCGAGTGAGGAGAACCACCAAGAGTGGTAACAACGGTTCTCACAAATCCATCAAAACCTCTCTGTCGTCTCTTGATGAACCTCTCTGTCCCCCTTGGCCAAGGGAGCGTAGCCACTGTGTTGTCACCTCCGGCAACCTCTCGACTGCCGGGCCACAATGACGGCTCACGTACTTGGTTCGGTGAACCGGGCGGGCGCACTTCGGTTCTTGCATCCCCTCTTGTCGTAGCAGTCTTCAACCGACAAGGGCACACTCCGTAGAGGAAGTTCCTGCCGTCTGACTGCCACCGAAGGCTGAAGGACGAAGGTTCGCATCAAACGATGCTCCCAACCTGCGCTCGGTGGGCTTTGCTCCGGGGTTGCCGTCGCATCGCCAAGTGGCTACCACGTTTCACGGTGGGCCTTGTTGTCTTCTGGCAGAATTTTATTAACCTTACCGAAAGTTTTATTAACTCGGAGAACCAAGAAGAAAGTGAGAGACTTCTTGGTGGCTCCGGCATTTCTGCCAGCCATTTTCACTTGCGTCTGAGTGGTGACACCGCAATGTGAGTTGTTCCGTCAGTCAAAACGACGAAACGACTGATTCTATTCTTGTATTGTATTCCAAGCCTTATAAATCTTTCCCTATTACTTATATACAGTATATAAATATTTTGGTGTAAGTATTAGGGTCTATCGACTTTGCGCAATGCTTCTCAGATAACTTCTGACGGTGGTCAACAAGGCTGATGATTTTAAACAGAGACCAGAATTGGGGCCAAATATACAGACAGTTTTCTTATATTTATCTCGTATTTTAGAGAGTTGCGACAGTTGTATTGGCAAACTTCGTATGCCCTCATGCAACAAATCTAAATCATGCTTCTGAAACGTCCTAACCCCATAAATTCCAAGTCTCGATAAGCGTGTGTTTCTGTCGAGTTTGCCACTGAGAGAATTGCCGCGATAGAATATATACGTCTACTGACTATACCCTCTCAAAACACCGGCTAAGACTATCATTCTTTATAATATTCTGTGCGTCTCAGAAGATATTCACTGAATCATTGAATCATTGCATCCAACACTTTTATTGCATTCCACGCATTTACTCGTGCATATGAGTGAGATACCACTTGCTCACAAGTATTCAGCAGAAACGTACGACCAAGCTCTAACGAACTTGGTGGAAAGATGGGAGAGAAACGGCGACGGAGAGCCGGTAAAGTACGACGAGGCGGCCATTGGGATGGATAAATCCACGGTGTCTACGGCTTTGAAATTCCTCGGTGAAATCGGTCTACTGGAATCACCAAAAGCAGGACAGTACAAAGTACCTGAAGAAGTGGTTGATTTCAAAACCAAAATCGAAGGGGGTGATGTTCAAAAGAAGGCTAAACACAAGGTCGAGGACCGGATAAGTGACTACCCACTGTACAGCGAGGCAACTTTCTACATCGGTGTGAACGATTTCGACTTAGATGAGCTGGTCACGGAGGTTGCAGGTTCGAGTGAAGTAGCCGCCTCACAAGATGAAGTAAACGATGTTGAGCGAAGTATTCGTATTCTCGCAGAGTTGGGGTTTCTGGAGATTGACGAAGAAGGTGGAGTCTCGGTCCCCACTGATTTGAACGAAAGTGCTGATGCCGATAAGTCATCTTCAGACGACTCACAAGGAGACGAAGAGGTGGAAGAGACGGAGAAACAAACAGAAGGAGAAGAAGAGCCAGAGGCAGAGGGTAAACAAGTTACACTCACGAACCCCCAACCCAACACCGATGAGAATGGTCAACAAGAAGTCCGTGGTCAGACCACCTCGCAAGCATTGGCCCAAGCCGGACTTGCAGTTGATGTAGATATTTCAATGGACGTAACGGAGATGGAAACAAACGAAGTTGAGGATAAGCTGGAAATTATCAACGATATTTTCACCAAAAATGGAGAGTAGCTGGAGTAATATTGAGGAAAGGTTCCTCGAACACTACGAGGAGGGTGAGGAATTGGAAGGTAGTGACCGAGATTTCTTAGAACGAATACAGTTTCTCGAAAATGGAGAAATATCCTCAATTGGGGAACACTACCTTGATTCCAAGTTCATCTTCGAGAACGGAGACCACAAGGACGTGCTGAGGCAGGAAGTGTTGAACCTCCAAGAAATTCGGGAGCTATGTCAATCGTTCTACGGTCAGAAAACCGAGCGTGATAAAGTAGAGCGATTTCTCAAATCGAAGACCGACGTGACTAACGATAGAGAAGTCGGCCGAATCTTGAATTTGCTCAACTCCCTCGATGTTGTCTCATACAGCAAGAAAACAGGCGATGTTCAGTTTACCGAAGCGGAACAGGTTGAGGAAGAAAACCAAGACAGTTACAGAGTGACGAACCGCACGCCGTACTCCAATATCAAGCGATTGAGAAGGGCAATTCGGGCTTGCGAAGGGGATTTAATGTGGATTGCAAAACACTTCCCAAAGAAAGGGTTTGAACCTCTTTCTGACGAAGTAACCGGTGATGGGTTCACCTCTGTCCGAATTCTCTGTGGTCCCGATAATGTTACTCACAAGATGAGGTCAGACTTTGAGCGATTTGAACAAGAGATGAGTAATAGAGGAGTGGAAGCAGAATTGCGTGTGATGACGGATGGAGAACACCTCGGGAATCTTCATGACCGATGGATTCTCTCTGATGGTGCTTCTTGGAATGTCCCCCCAGTAAATTCTCTTTACAGGAACCAAGAAGCGGAACTTCACAAAGCAACGGAAGAGGTGTCTTTTGAAGACTGGTGGGATGAAGCAAAAGATATTATCTCTGAATGGAACGACATTCAGAAATACATTTGAGGTCTGTATTTCTGAAACAACTCCAAGGAACCAAATAACCAATTTATATCAATTAAATAGTCAGGAAACCTAAATGATGATGTGGTTACGGAAGGAAACGCGGGAAATAAGGGCTTTGTACAGTAGCAACACCAATCATTTTCTCGGTGGGATTATGAAGTCCTGATATGAATCAAAGTCCGACAACAACCGAACTTCTCCTCCAGTTTCTCTCCCTATTTGTTCCGGCTCTACTTGCTGTGGTTGGAAGCTATTGTGTATATGCAAAAAAACAGAACGACAAAGAGAAAGCCCTCAAATCTGCAATCCGAACAGAGATTGAGTCAGCAGAACGTCTTGAACACATTGGTTCTTACCTTGATTACAAGCGTGATAAGAATGAAGAGAATGGAGAGAACTACGGAGACAATGGAAATGAGCAAAAGAATCTGCCGTATAGTTCGGCAGTCTCCACATCCTTGTATGAAGGCCAATCGTTTGAACTCGGACTACTTGGTGAAAAAGAACGCACTGCGGTTGTAAACTACTACAGCAACGCAATCATCCTGAACGACATGGTTTCTGCTGTTCGGGAATTTGAGGCAAACGGTGAGGAATTCCCATCCGCGGAATATGATTATATGAAGTGGCAACTGGACCGTGTGAGAGGCTTGCGAAAATCTGCATTAATACACTTAGATAGTGATGAAGTACCCGAGGACACAAACTTTGATTAAATGTCAATCATCCGTAGCTGGCCCGCGCCTTCGGAAAGCGTTTCTCACCTTCTCTTCATCATCATGCAGGTACGTCGAAGTAGTAATTTCAGTACTCTCATGGCCGAGAGCTTGGGAAAGCGTGTACACGTCCCAACCCTCTTCAAGAGCGGCCATAGCGAACGAATGACGAATAACGTGGGGTGTCACTGAATGCAGAGTGTGGCCGTCTGCGTTTTCTCCGTATTCTGACTGCAATCCGGCTTCCTTCGCGGCTTCCCTGACAACCTCTTCAACCGTCTGTCGAGTGATTTGCTCACTGTGTGACGTAGGGTAGAGGTATTCAGATTCATCGGCGTAGTAGACTGCTGGCCGTCGTTCATCAAGCCACACGTCCATCAAGAAGGTGAGTGAAGGCTGATAGTAGACTGTCCGGTTCTTTCGCCCCTTCCCTCGAATGTTCACGCTTCGCGCTTCTCTGTCAACGTCAGAAACCCGGATGTTGCAAAGCTCAGTGACTCTGGCCCCAGTTTGGAACAACAATCTCACAATCAATTCGTCCCTGAGCTTGTCCGTAGCCTTCGCCAAAGTGTCCACTTCGTCCGGTGTCAACCACTCCAAATCTTCGTTCGTCTGGCGACTCTTGTACGTACTCGAATCTTCCGGCGAGTAATCGGCCCTCTCTGCTGGCGTATCGTACTCCCAACCTTCGGCGTCAATGCGACCGGCGTCAATGAGCTTGTTTAACTCATTGAATGCGGCCACAAGAGAGGCTTCGGCCTTACCCACACTGCTGGCATTCGTGTATCGTTCATCCAACTCTGCCAGCCAGTCCTCAACGTCGATTGTGTCGGCTTCCTCCAAGACTTTCGGCTCTCGAATGTATCCGTCGTATTCCGGGGTTGGTTCACCGTAATTAAGCCACTGCCGAAACTCTCGAATCTTCGGGACGTACTGGGTGGCCGTGGCTTCCGACTTGTTGTTTTCTACCCTCGAAAGCACTTGGCGAAAGTCGGTGTCTCTCATTGGCCTTTCTTCCAGTAGTGCCGTCCGTCGTGGTTCGTGTCACTACGAAAAACCTGTCCGGTGTTCTCGGCAAGGTCTTTCAGTGTGTCTTGAACATCGTTTACCTCGGCTCCGAGTTTTTGCGCCACTTCTTGAGCCGTCATTGCTTCGGTGTCTTCAGGAAAGTTCGGAGCCGAAGCCGGGATTTCAGGCTCAGTTGTGGCGGTAACAGCTTCGTCTGGAGTCGGTGGAAGCACCTCGAAGACCGCTTTTTTCAAGTCGTATCCAGCTTCTTCGCTTTCCACTTCCTCAAGGGCCGACAGTCTGCCCTCAACATCTTCAATGGAAGTCTGAATCTTCTGAAGATGGGTCAGCACTTCCCCACTCATACCCGCGTTTTCGTCGGGTGCGCGGCGTTGTTCAACATCGTATTTCCCACTGATTTCTTTCTGGACAGAGAGCCGTATCAAGTGACTCACACTGTCAACCTCTGGCGTTTCGTCGGCGTATTCTTCCCACTCTTCTGCTCGTGCTTCGGGAACCTTTACCGTCTTGACCTTCTTATCGCTCATAACAACCATGTCTGACTCCAACGCCAAAAGTAATACGGAGGAATACGGAGATAAGCAGAAATACGAGTTCCGGAAGGTCATCGAGGAGCTCAAAGGCTACAAAGGGTCGGGAACACAGCTCGTCTCAATCTACGTTCCGGAGGACAAACTGCTGAGCGACGTCGTCGCCCACGTCACGCAGGAACACTCGGAAGCGTCGAACATCAAATCGAAGGACACGCGGACCGCCGTGCAGGACGCGCTCACGTCCATCAAGGACCGCCTCCGCTACTACGACACGGCCCCGGCGAACGGGATGGTCCTGTTCTCGGGCGCTATCGACACCGGGGGCGGCCGGACGGACATGGTGACGAAAGTGCTCGAATCGCCGCCGGACCCCATCGAGTCCTTCCGCTACCACTGCGACTCGGCGTTCCTCACCGATCCGTTAGAGCAGATGCTGGCCGACAAGGGCCTGTTCGGCCTCGTCGTGCTGGACCGACGCGAGGCCAACGTCGGGTGGCTGAAGGGCAAACGCGTCGAACCCGTCAAGTCCGCCTCGTCGCTCGTGCCGGGCAAACAGCGCAAAGGGGGCCAGTCCGCCCAGCGGTTCGCCCGCCTCCGGTTGGAAGCCATCGACAACTTCTATCAGGAAGTCGCGGGGATGGCGAACGAACTGTTCGTCCCCAAGCGCCACGACATGGACGGCGTCCTCGTCGGCGGCCCCTCGCCGACGAAAGACGAGTTCTTGGACGGCGACTACCTCCACCACGAACTGCAGGACATGGTCCTCGGGAAGTTCGACGTGGCCTACACCGACGAGTCGGGGCTGTACGACCTCGTCGACGCCGCCGACGACGTGCTTGCCGAACACGAGATGCTGGAGGACAAGCAGGTCATGGAGGAGTTCTTCAAGCAACTCCACGACGGCGATAAGGCCACCTACGGGTTCGACCAGACCCGGCAGAACCTCAACATGGGGGCCGTCGAGGAACTCCTCATCTCCGAGGACCTCCGGAAGGACGTGGTCGCCTACACCTGCGAGAACGGCCACGACGAGTACGAACTCGTCGACAGCAACGCCACGACCGAGGCCCACGACTGTACGCGCTGTGCGGCCACCGTCGACGCCGACGAAGGCGAGCGAGAGGACGCCATCGACCACCTGATGCAACTGGCCGACCAACGGGGTACGGAGACGGTGTTCATTTCCACCGACTTCGAGAAGGGCGAACAACTGCTGACCGCCTTCGGCGGCGTCGCCGGACTGCTCCGCTACTCCACCGGCGTCTAAACGAACCGCCTGCTTCGCTCGCGCTGTCGATAACCTCTCCTTATCGGTATTTTCACCCGTCGCGAGCGGCGACTGGTGTCACCCGCCAGTCGGACCCCGATAAGTCTGACTTAGCGAGGGTGGCCGCTCAGTAACAATACCGTGCCCCGCCGCGGTTGCGGTATGGCACGCCGCCCTCCCACCCCTCCGCGCAGTCGGACGGTCGCCGCAATCGCGGTCACGGTCGCGCTGGTGGCCGTCGTCGGCCCCATTGTGGGGTCCGCCCTCGGTCAATCCGCCGGGAACGCGACCGCGACGACGCCCGTCGACGAGTGTACCGTCATCGACGACCCCGGTCGGTACGAACTGACCGCGAACCTCACCGGCGACGGCCCCTGTCTGTACGTGCGCTCGGACGACGTGGTAGTCGACGGCAACGGCTACACCGTCGCGGGGAACGGCACGGCCGGTGTCCGCGTGTTCAACGGGTCTACCGACGTGCAACGCCGACGCGGTCCGGAACTGCGGAACGTGACCGTCCGAAACGTCCGCGTGACCGGGTGGGACCGCGGCCTCGTCCTCGGCCGCTTCGGCGCTGACGGCCCCACTGCCACGGTCGAAAACGTCACCGCCGTCGACAACGACATCGGCGTCAGACTCGTCGGCGCCGACGGGTCGACGCTCCGCGACGTGCGCGTCCGCGGTGGTACCGACGGTATCGCGGTCAGAGAGACGCTCGATATCCGTGCGACCCACCTGACCGTGACCGGCGCGAACGACACCGGCATCTACCTCGCACAGGCGGTCCGGAACGGCACGTTCACCGACCTGACGGCGAGCGGAAACGGCGACGAGGGACTCTATCTCTCGACGAGCGTCGCGGACAACCGACTCGCGGACGTGACCGTCGCGGACAACGGCGGGCCCGGTATCGAGTTCGCCGATAGCTACCGAAACGTCGTCGAGAACGCCACCGTCACCGGGAACGCCGGACCGGGCGTCCTCAGCTATCCCGCCAACGAGGACCGACTCCAGAACCTCAGCGTCGCGGACAACGGCGGTGGCGCATACCTGAGTGAGAGTTCCTTCGGCGGCGTCGTCGCCGAGCGATTCCGTCTCGACGGGGCGACGCTCTGGTGGAACGGGAGCCTCGAACGCGTCTCGCTCGCGACGGACCTACCAGCGCCACCGAGCGACGCGACCAGAGCGAGCGCGGCCGTGGACGTGCACACGTACGCCGAGAGTCCCACCGAAGTCCGACTGCGCCTTCCCTACGACCGCGCCGCCGGAGACGGTGACGGGCGCGTTGCCCTCCGGCAGTACGTGGACAGCGAGTGGCAGCGACTCCCGAACGCGACGGTCGACGAGGAAACCGGCACGGTGTCCGGGTCCGTCGACCGGTCCGGACCGGTCGCTGCGTTCCGCACCACGGAACCGAGCGACGGGACTGACAGGAGTGACCCGGCACCGACCGAGTCGTTCGACTTCGTCGTCGAATCGACCACTGACGGGGCCGAGTTCAACTATACCTTCACCGTCGACGGCACCGTCTCGAAGACCGAAGCGATGGGCTACGGGTCCGAACCGAGCGACCGCATCACCGACAACGGCGACGGGACGACGACGGTGACCGGATTCGCCGGGAATCGGTGGGGCGACGCCTACGAGATTCGCGGTGCGGTCACGAGTTTCGAAAAGACCGGCGGGGACTCCGAGTTCCGTCTGTTCCGTGACGGTACGGCTGTCACCGACGAGTACGTCGACGGCGAACGCGATTCCTCGTCACCCGACACCGTCGACTTCGTCGTCGAATCGACTACCGACGGGGCCGAGTTCAACTACACGTTCACCGTCGACGGCACCGTCTCGAAGACCGAAGCGATGGGCTACGGGTCCGAACCGAGCGACCGCATCACCGACAACGACGACGGAACGACGACGGTGACCGGATTCGCCGGGAATCGGTGGGGCGACGCTTACGAAGTTCGTGGAACCGTCGTCTCGTTCCAGAAGACCGGCGGCGAGTCGGCCTACCGCCTGTACCGCGACGGTGAGAACGTCACTGGGGAGTTCGACGAGTGAGCGACTGACCGCGCCGTCATCGAAGACGGTTCCGTCGCTCTCGGACAGGTGAAGGTGGGAAATGGGGTGGGATGAGGGTGTGTGGTGAGCGACACTCGCCCACCGACAGACACACGCCGGGAACCGCATCTGTATCGAAGACGGGTTATCATAAATTAATCATACCTAACTCGTTAGAATGTCCGTTCAGAGGAGCTGTTCGAGTTGGTGGCGTCGGCGGCCGAGGTCGACGTGGGCGTCGTCGCCGTACGCGTCGTCGAGGCGGTCGAGGACCAACAGCGGGTCCGTGCCCGCCCGTTCGACGCGCTCCAACAGCGCCGTAATCTCCTGCCGGTGGACCGCGAGGGAGTCGAGCAACCCGAGGAGCAGGACCATCGGAACCGAGGCGTCGGGGTCGCTCGGCATCGCGTCGTCAAGCACCGTCAGGTCCGGGACCGACGCCGGCGGATCGTCGCTCGGCCCCATCGATAGACAGCGGCGGCAGATTGTCGCACCCGTCGCCGTTCCCGGAAGGTACTCACGGAGGTCCGTCGGGACGGGGACGACGAGCGTCTCGCCGTCGCAGTTGGCACAGGACATACTCGGCACGTGACCGCGAGACGGCAAAGACGTACCGACTCTCTAGACGAGAAGACAGAGAAAACGGCGAGAGAGCGAGAGAACGGCTCAGTCGTCGGCCGTGAGCGGTTCGACTTCTTCGTCTTCGGTCTCGGCCTCGGCGAGGGCGGCTTCCTCTTCTTCCTTCTTGGCCTTGATCTTCTTCATGCGGAAGATTTCCTCGCGCTCCTGCTCTTCGAGTTTCTGCTCGATGTACTCCTGGTTGTCGTAGAGGTCCGGGAGGAGTTTGAACTCGAGTGCGTTGACGCGGCGTTTGGTCGTCTCGATTTCTTCGAGCATCTTCTTCATCGCCGTCTCGACTTCGGCGGCGAGGATGATGTTCTCCAGGAGGTCCTCGTAGGCCTCCGCGGCCTCGTCGATGCGGGCCGACGTGCCCATGACGCCGTAGCCGCGTTCGTCGAGGGACTTCTTGACGCCCTTCGAGTCGATTTGCGGGACGACGACGCCCATGATGTTCTTCGACTGGGTCGTCAGTTCGGGGTGCTCTTTGAGCGCGGCCGCGGCACCTCGCACCGCAACGTCGCCCTCCATCGCACGCGCCATGTTGATGGCTCGCTGTGCGCGGTCGTAGGAGTCGTCTAAGTCGTCACGGACGTCCTGTGCCTGGTCCAGAATGTCCATGAACTCCATGATGAGGCCGTCACGCTTCTTCTCCAGCGTGTCGTGCCCACGCTCGGAAAGCTCGATGCGGTCCTCTATCTGCATCAAGTTCTTCCGTGTGGGTTTGACGTCCTTCGCCATTACCCGCTGGTTTTGGGCGTAGCCAGTTAACCGTTTTCAGTCGTGACGGCGATGTGAGAGTCCGTCTCGGGGTCTCGGCCCGCCATCTGTCGTCGGCGTGAATCGGACTGCCGTCCCGACGGCTAGTCGTCACAGCGCGCGCGAGAACCGCGAGACAGAAAGAAGAGACCGTCGTCGATTACGCTTCGGCTTCGACGACTTCGGATTCGGCGGACTCGTCCTCGCGGTAGTGCTCTTCGATGAGTTCCTCGTCGATGCGGTTGAGCGCATCCTTCGGGAGCATCGAGAGCAGGTCCCAACCGAGTTCGATGGTCTCGTCGATGTCGCGGTCCGTATCGAAGCCCTGGTCGACGAACTCGTCCTCGAAGCGGTCCGCGAAGTCGAGGTACTTGTTGTCGAGTTCGGAGAGGGCTTCGCGACCGACGATGTTCACGAGGTCGCGCAGGTCCTCACCCTCCGCGTACGCGGCGAATATCTGGTCTTTCACGTCGGCGTGGTCGGCGCGGGTCAGGCCCTCGCCGATACCGTCGTCCATCAGGCGCGACAGGGACGGCAGGACGTTGATCGGCGGTTGGACGCCCTGGCTGTTCAGGTCGCGGTCGATGTATATCTGCCCCTCCGTGATGTAGCCGGTGAGGTCCGGAATCGGGTGGGTGTCGTCGTCGCCGGGCATCGTGAGAATCGGAATCTGGGTGACAGACCCCTCACGACCCTCGATACGACCGGCACGCTCGTACAGTTGTGCCAGGTCGGTGTACATGTACCCGGGGTAGCCACGTCGGCCCGGGACCTCCTCACGCGCGGCACCGATTTCGCGCAGCGCCTCGCAGTAGTTGGTCATGTCCGTCAGGATGACCAGCACGTGGTAGTCCTTCTCGAAGGCGAGGTACTCGGCCGTGGTGAGCGCGAGTCGCGGCGTAATCGTCCGCTCGACGGCGGGGTCGTCCGCGAGGTTCATGAAGACGACAGAGCGTTCCAGCGCGCCGGTGCGCTCGAAGTCGTCCATGAACTCGTTGGCCTCCTCGGCCGTGATACCCATCGCGCCGAAGATGACTGCGAACTCGGAGCCCTCCTCGTCGTCGCCTTCCTCTTCTTCGGGCACGCTGGCCTGTCGCGCAATCTGGAGCGCGAGGTCGTTGTGGGGCAGCCCCGACGCCGAGAAGATGGGCAGTTTCTGCCCGCGGACGAGCGTGTTCATGCCGTCGATGGCCGACACGCCCGTCTGGATGAACTCCTCGGGGTACTCACGCGAGTACGGGTTGATAGCTGCGCCGACGATGTCTTGGCGCTCGTCGGGGACGATTTCCGGCCCGCCGTCGATGGGCTGGCCGGTCCCGTCAAGCACCCGCCCGAGGAGGTCCTCGGTGACGGGCATCTTCATGGTCTCGCCGAGGAAGCGAACGGAGGCATGGCGGTCGATACCTTCGGTCCCTTCGAAGACCTGGATGGCGACGTAGTCGCTCGCGGACTCGAGCACCTGTCCGCGGCGGGTCTGGCCGTCGCCAGTCTCTATCTCGACGATCTCGTCGTAGCCGACGGGTTCGTCGGTCTCGACGAAGACCAGCGGTCCGCTGATTTCCGTGATTGTCTGGTACTCTTTCATTGTTAGTACAGCTCCCGGAGCTCTGCGGTGATATCGTCTTCGAGGTCGTCGATGTACTCGTTGTAGTCCTCTTGGACGCCGATACGGTTGAGCCGGGGGGCGGCGTCGATGTCGGTTATCTCCTCGACGGGGACACCGGCTTCGAGCGCCTCGAAGGCCGCATCGTTGTACGTCTGGATAGCGTTCATGATGCGGTAGGTCTTCTCGGGCTCACAGTAGGTGTCCGTCGGGTGGAACGCGTTCTGCTGGAGCCACGCCTCGCGCAGGTAGCGGGCGATTTCCAGCGTCAGCTGCTGGTCCTCTGGCAGCGCGTCCTTCCCGACGAGTTGGACGATCTCCTGCAGTTCCGCTTCCTCGTCCAGCACGTCGATGGCCCACTGTCGCGTCTCGGGCCAGTCCTCGCGGACGTTCTCGACGTACCACGAGTCGAGTTGGTCCCGATACAGCGAGTAGGACTCGTTCCAGTTGATAGAGGGGAAGTGCCGGCGTTCGGCGAGGTCGGCGTCCAGCGCCCAGAAGGTCTTGACGATACGCAGGGTGTTCTGGGTGACCGGTTCCGAGAAGTCCCCGCCCGGCGGGGAGACGGCCCCGATGACCGAAACCGACCCCTCGGTGTCGTTGATGTTCTGGAAGTACCCGGCGCGCTCGTAGAACTCGGAGAGGCGCGCGGAGAGGTACGCGGGGTACCCCTCCTCACCGGGCATCTCCTCCAGACGCGAGGAAATCTCGCGCATGGCCTCTGCCCACCGGGAGGTGGAGTCGGCCATCAGCGCCACGTCGTACCCCATGTCGCGGAAGTACTCCGCGATGGTGATGCCCGTGTACACACAGGACTCACGCGCGGCGACCGGCATGTTGGAGGTGTTCGCGATGAGGCACGTCCGGTCCATCAGGGCGTTGCCCGTGATGGGGTCTTCCAGTTCCGGGAAGTCCTCGATGACTTCGGTCATCTCGTTGCCACGCTCGCCACAGCCGACGTAGACGACGATGTCCGCGTCGGCCCACTTGGCGAGTTGGTGCTGGGTGACCGTCTTACCCGACCCGAACGGACCGGGAATCGCGGCCGTCCCACCTTTCGCGATGGGGAACAGACCGTCCAGCACGCGCTGGCCGGAGATGAGCGGTTCCGTCGGCGTCTCCTTGTCGACGGTCGGCCGCTGCTGGCGCACCGGCCACTCCTGTCGCATCTGGATCTCTTCACCGTTGTCCAGTTCGACGACCGTCTCTTCGACGTTGAAGTTGCCAGCCTCGATGGCGGACACCTCGCCGCCCTCGTAGTCGGGCGGGACCATCACTTTGTGGTCGATGCTGGGCGTCTCGGGGACGGTACCGACGATGTCGCCGGCTTCAACCGCGTCGCCCTCCTCGACTTCGGGCTGGAACTCCCACGTCTTCTCTAGGTCGATACCGGGGGCGTCGACACCGCGGTCGAGGTACGCCGACCCCATCTTCTCTTCGAGGACGTCGAGCGGGCGCTGGACGCCGTCGTAGATGGCGTCGAGCATGCCCGGCCCGAGGTCCACCGAAAGCGGTGCGCCGGTCCCCTCGACGGGTTCACCGGGGGAGACGCCGGAGGTCTCCTCGTACACCTGGATGGTGGTGATGTTGCCTTCAATCTCGATGACCTCGCCCATCAGCCCTTCCGAACCGACGTAAACGACGTCGTTCATCCGGGCGTCGAGGTCCCGAGCCGTTACGACCGGTCCCGAGACACTTTCGATGATGCCGTCCTCGCGGACGTCGGATTCTGTTGCTTGACTCATAGTTAGTCTTCGTCCATCAGGTCGATTCCGATGGCTCGTTTGATCTGTTCACGCAGTCCGCCGCTGCCGGTGCCGCCGCCGAGCGTCACCAGCACGGGTTCGACACTCGTCTCGGCGTCTTTCCGGACGCCGCGGGAGAGATGCGAGAGGTCGTCGTCGTGCATCACGACGATGCCGACGTTGTCGTCCGTGAGCATCTCCTCGACGGCGTCGTCCAGCTGCTCGTCTTTCTGTTCTGCGGGCACGTCCGCGAACTTGCGGACGCCCGCCAGTCGAAAGCCCGTCGTGAACTCCGGACTCCCGATGACTGCTATCTCCTGGCTCATAGTATCACCAGCTCCTGTTCGATTTCGTCGGGTTCGAGACCTGCCTCGCGACCGCGAGCGATCGCACGGATGTTGTCGACCTCGCGTTCCTTCGCGAGGATGTACGACAGCACCGGACAGACCGACAGCGGGTAGCGGTTCGACAGTTTGTCGGCGTACTCCAGTAGCGCCGCGTCGAGCGCTCGCTCGAACTCGATCAAGTTCTCGGCGTCTTCCAGCGCGTTCAGCGCCGCATCGAGGTCGTCACCGTACGTGCTCTCGCGCACCGCGGCGACGAGGCCGTCGACGTTGGCCGTCAACTGCGCGAGCGACTGCTCGTCGAACAGTTTCCCGCCGGAGATGTAGTACTCCGCCGGGTCCATGTCGGCCCCGCTTCGGGCCAGTCGAAGCGCGTTCCGGAGGTTCCGGAAGTCGACTTCGGCCTGCAGGAACTCGACGTACAGCCCGGTCGGGCTGTCGATTTCGGGATTCGACGGGAGTCCGTCGAGGAGCGTCTCGTAGAAGGCGCGGTCGACGGCGTTTTCCAGGGGGACGAGGACGTTCTCGGCCTCGTACACCTCGTAGGCGTCGGCCAGCACGTCGCCGAAGATGGTGTCGTCGAGTCGCTCGACGACTTCCTCGATGGACCCGGCGTTCAGCAACTGGTCGAGTCGCTGCTCGCCGAACTCACCGGCGCGGATGAGGTCGTCTTCGACCTCGGTCGCGTCGCTCCCCGCGTACAGCCCGCGGATAATCGTCTTGACGTTCCACACGTCGAACTTCCGCAGGTAACGGGCGATGTAGTCGTACAGTGCGCCCTCGGACCACTTTAAGAGGTCCTCGAAGTGCTTCGCGAGGTTGCGGTTCAGCGCGTACTCCACGAGGTCGACACCGGAATACCGCGAGCCGAGCGCGTTCATCTCGGTCTCGTACTCGGTCTCCTCCATGAAGCGGGCGATTTCGCCCGTCCCCATGCGGACCAGTTTGCGGTAGTCGTCGTCGTCGAACAGCGAGGCACGACGGGAGCGAACCCGAGCGATGACGTACTCGTAATTCGAGCTCCGGCCGCGTTTTGCCGTCCCTTGGCTGCTCATTGTGCTTCGAAGAGTCGGTCGCTGATGTCTTTCAGGTTGTCCTCCCAGACGCTCTCCAGCACGGAGTCGAACGTGTTGTTCACACGAACGCGGGAGGCCTCGCTCTCGACGACCACGCCGCCGAGGCAGTCGTACTCGCCTGCGAACTCTGCGTCGTCGTAGTCCGTGAGGATACCCTCGATGAGGTCCTGGTCGTCGGCGCGGCCGCGGACGCGAAGGGACTCGCCGTCGTCGAACTCCTCGACGGCGGCGGCCAGCAGTGCGCTGGTCAGTTCCTCGCGACGGTCGCCTTCGAGGTCGGCGATAGCCTGCTCGACGTCATCGTGGACGTCTTCGAGCACGTCGCGGCGGGCGCTGAGGCGGGCCTGCTTCGCTTCGAGCTTCGCCGAGGAGAGGCGCTGTTCGCGCTCCTGGGCGATTTCGCGCTCGACCGCGGCCTCGCGGTCCTCGTGAATCTGCTCGGCGTCGGCCTCGGCCTCGGAGACAATCTCCTCGGCACGCTCGTCGGCCTCCTCCCGAATCTCCTCTGCACGCGCGCGGGCCTCGTCTCGGATGTCCTCTACGACTGTATCAAGGCTCATTGTTGGAAAAGGGGATGTGGTTTAGACGACGAAGACGACGACCAGCGCGAGGATGACGAGTGTCTCCGGCAGGACCGTCAGGATGAGGCCACGGCCGAACATGCTGTCGTCCTCGGCGATAGCGCCGACGGCGGCGGCACCGATACCGCGCTCCGCGTAGCCCGACCCGAGTGCGGCCAGTCCGACGGCGAGGGCCGCGGCGGCGGAGCCCGGGATAGCCGGTGCGCTACTCTGCAGTACAGCGTTGACAACGAGTGCGATGGTTTCAATCATGGTTTTGAAGTCCTCTCTGAGGTTGCTCGTGTCCGAACAGGCGTATGTGACTCCACGTACTTCATAAAGCTTCCCAAAACGCTTCGTCAGCGTGCTGTTCCGGCGTTTTAGCGGCCGTAGCGGGCGCGTTTGTGAGCTGGTACCAGCCGTCGCTCACCGAAAGCTGTCGCAGATGCTACCCTCGTAGGCGAGTCAAGCGGAAAAAGAGCGGTTCGCGCGCTCTGTGGTCAGTCGTCGGTCGTGTAGGTCCGCTCGTAGCCGAACGGGTTGTACGGCTTGCCGCCGCCCTCGAAGAACTTCCCGAAGAACTCGACGTACTCGAGACGCACACCCTGTAGGCCTGCGCTGGTGACACCCAGCACGAGGACGAGGAGGTGCCCGAGGACGAGGACGAGGAGGCCGCCGACTAGCCCCGCGATGCCCGAGTGCATCAGACCGGGGAAGATTATCGACTCGGCACCATACTCTGCGATTGCCCAATCGGGCGTGTGGCCCAGCAGGAAGTGCCACTCGCCGTCGTGTGCGTAGGCCCCGAAGAACAGCAGGTTGACCACGAAGGCCATCCCCGCCTTCGCCAGCAGCACGGCGGCCAGACGCGTGTACGAGAGGACGTTGACGAGGACGTTGAGGAACTCCACGACCTCGATGGGGTCCGCGAGCGCGAGCAGGACGATGCCGAGGAGGAACGGCAGCAGCCACGCCGAGAAGGGCGCGCCGAGCGCCGGAATCTCGAACAGGTTGAACGCGGGCACGCCAGCGAACCCGAAGGCGTACGGGTTCCCGGCGAAGACGCCTTCCTCGGCGGTGTAGAGGAAGTTCGGTGCCGCGCCGTTGGCCCCGGAGAACACCCAGCCCCACAGACCGAACAGCATCAGGAGCCACGACCCGCTCTCGGTGACGGCGTCCCAGAGTCCGTGACCGAGGTTCTCGACGAAGTCGAATATCCAGCCAGCCGCGAGGTGCGCCATCCCGACCAGGAGACTGAGCGTCAGCCACGCGAGCGCGTAATCAGCGTAGTGAGGCTGAAGCCCCTTGTGCATCGGCGGACTGCCGCCGAACAGGACCTCGCCGAGGATGTGCAGCCCGAATATCTCGCCGTACAGGACACCGAACAGCGCGGTGAACCCACCGGCCCACATCGCGACGCCACCGAGGCTCTTCAGCACGTCGCTGTCGACGCTGGAGTAGAGCCCGTACCCCGCGAGGAGGTACAGGATACCGTAGCCGAGGTCACCGATCATGAACCCGTAGAACGCCGGGAAAGTGAGGAAGAACGCGACCGTCGGGTCGAACTCGCCGTACTTCGGTCGGTTGACGACCTCGACGAGGTCCTCGAACGGACGGACGCCGCGCGGATTGTCCTGAATGACCGGCGGGTCGTCGCCGCTCATCGTGACCAGGCCGCCGTCGGCGACGGCCTCTTGCGGTTGGTCGTCGGCTTCCGTGATGGTCGCGCCCTCGCCGCCCGAGGACCCTTCGTCGCCGCCCTGCTCGACTTCCTCGCGCGAGTGGACGTGACCGTCGTCGTACTCGGCGACTTCGAGTTTCTCGATGTCGACGGCCTCGCTGACCTCGGACTCGACTGCCTGCTCGAACGCGTCGTAGCGGTCGTTGGGAATCCAGCCTTCAGCGATGAAGGCGTTCTCCGTCGTCGCGAAGGTCAGCGGCGCTTCGGATTTCTGGACCTCGATGGAGAGTTTCTCCTCGGCGGCCAGCAGGAAGCCCGCGTAGTCGAGTCGCAGGTCGTCGAGTTCGTCCTCGACGGTCGCGAGCTTCGATTCGAGCTTCTGCTTGCGGTGTTTCAGCTCTTCGAGGTACTCCGAGGGGTCGCCCTCGCCGTCGGGGACGACGAGTTGGGAGAACGTCGCACCGACCAGCGCGTCCTGGAGGGCGCTGTCGTCGGCCCGGGCGAAGACGGCGAGGACGCCGTCCTCGTCGAACACCTGAAACACGTCGATGTCGCTGTCGGCCAGTGCGACTTTCACTTCGTCGGCGTCGCCTTCGCCGACCGCCACGGTGAGCGAGTCGTAGCCACGGAGCAGGTCGAGGTCGATGCCCAGCGTGACGAACGGCTCCATCGTGCCGATCTGTTCTTCGACCTCGCGGAGGTCGTCACGGACGTCGTCGCGTCGGTCGTCGAGTTCGTTGACTTCCGTGCGAACCTCCTCTAAGTCCGCTTCGAGCGCGTCGTCGGTGACGAGTCGGGTCGGTCCGGCGTCGGCCGCCTCGACGTCGAGGATGGACTGCAGCGACCGGACGGTGACGAGTTGGTCGGAGGCTTTGTCGGCCCCTTCGACCGGGTCACCTGGCTCGAAGCCGTCCCACGAGCCGTCGTATTCGGTGACGTGGAGCATTTCGAGGTCGTGGACCGCCTCGATGGCGGATTCCATGACCCGCTTCGACCCCGTCACCGAGACGCGGCACATCTTCTCAGGTCTGAGCATGTACCGCCTCCTCGAACAGGTCTGTCACGTGGTCGACCACCTCGTCGACGCGCCCGGCCGCCTGTTCTTCGAGTTCGGCGCGGGCGCTCTCACCCTCGGCGATGAGGTCCTCGCGCTCGGACTCGATGTCTTCACGCGCCTCGTCGAGACGCTCGGAGGCGGCCTCGCTGGCCTCCGCTTCGGCCTCGTCGCGGATTTCGTCGGCCCGTTTGCGGGCCTCGGCGAGTCGCTCTTCGCGGTACTCTTCGGCCTCAGCGACGATATCGTCGGCCTCCTGCTCGGCCTCCTTTATCCGTGTTAGAACTTCTGGCCGTGGCATTCTCTAATCGTGTGACTGTTGCTATAGCGGCTATTTGGTAGTTGCGAAGTTTCCGTGCCTGCGTGAGAGTCACACGCGCCCGCCTTGGCGAGGCCACTGGCCGCCCGAAATCCGGGGAATTATCACCGCGAGAGACGAAGGTGTGGATAATGGGAGTCCTCGAGAACAAGGCTCGCGCGCGGACGTTCTACAAGTACCTCTCGAAGGTGTACGACCAGATCAACCCCTTCATCTGGGACGAGCGAATGCGCGACGAGGCCATCGAGATGCTGGACCTCGACGCCGACGACCGCGTGGTCGACATCGGATGTGGCACCGGCTTCGCCACCGAGGGGCTACTGCAACACGTCGACACCGTCTACGGTCTCGACCAGAGCCCCCACCAGTTGTCGAAGGCCTATCAAAAGTTCGGCAAGCACGGCCAGGTCCAGTTCCACCTCGGCGACGCCGAGCGACTCCCCTTCAAAGACGACACCTTCGACGTCGTCTGGTCTTCGGGGTCCATCGAGTACTGGCCCAACCCCGTCGACGCCCTCGAAGAATGCCGCCGCATCGCCAAACCCGGCGGGACGGTGCTCATCGTCGGCCCGGACTACCCCAACTCCTCCGTCTTCCAGAAGATGGCCGACGCCATCATGCTGTTCTACGACGAGGAGGAGGCCGACCGGATGTTCGAACAGGCGGGCTTCGAAGCGTTCGAACACCACATCCAGCAGTCCCGACCCGGTAGTCCGCGGGCGATTACGACCATCGCGGAAGTGCCGGAGTAGAGCGGGCACGGTCGCTGTTCAGGTCTCCGAGAGGGTACCGTCACGAGCGGAGCGAATGACGGCCTTTTTCGTCCAGGTTTTTGCCGGGAGCGGTGACCGCAGACCACCGACCGCGAAAAGGTGGGTTAGTACGAGGGGACGAACACCGAAACCCGCGAGCCGTCGTCTCTCGTCACGGTGACGGTGTAGGAGTCGCGTGGTTCGACGGTCCAGAGCGCGCCGTCGGTGGCTGTCTGGCCCACCGCGCGGCCGTTGACGCTGACCGTCCCGTCGACTGGCGCGCCGGTCGCGTTGTTCGAGGCCGTAATCAGGAGCGGGCCGGTCTCGTACGCTCGCTGGACGTCGAGACGGAGCGTGCCGTTGACACGGCTGATGGTCTCGGTGGTCCGGACCGTCGCTAGCCGTCGGTGTTGGAGTTCGTAGAACACGTTGGTCGTTCCGCCGTCGAGGAACGAGACGAGGCGCCCGTTGGGGTGCGTGGCGGTGAGTTCGTAGATACCCGAGGTCCCGTAGGAGTAGAAACTCGGTCGCTGGCGGTCGTAGACCCACGTGTAGAGGTTCGACGCGCGGTTGTCGGCCACGTCGAGGCGGTCAACGTCGGGGTCACCGTCGGCGGCGGCCGCGAACTGGTCGGTCCGGTTGGGTGCGCGCTCGTCGCCGAGAAGCGTCTCCCGGACGTACTCGCCGTCGTCTTCCCGAATCGTCGCGAGCATGTACGCCGTGTCGGAGACTTCGAGATAGACGACGACCGGGTCGCCCGACCCGGAGACGCTGGTTCGAATCTGCTGCCCGACCGGCCCCTGAAGTTTCCGGAGGGAGCCTTGAGCGTTCCGCAGGCGCGTTTCCAGCCCGCTGCTCATCGAGTAGTCCGGCTCTATCTGCTGGAGTTCGAACACGCGCTCGGTCGTCGTCGTCAACTGACGGGACTCGGCGTCGACGACGGCCCGAACCCGCAGGAACTCCGCGGCGGTTATCTCGCCCGCGGCGTAGCGGCTGATAGCCCGTTGCTGGCGTCGGTCTAGCGCGGCCTGCCGCTGTTCGACGGCCGAGAGCGTCTCGCGGATGAGTTCCGTGCGCTCGAACGAGGAGTCGAGACGGCGAAAGCGGGTCTCGAAGGCGGCCGTCTCGTGGCGCTGGTGGAGTTCGCCAGAGCTAGCGGCGACCGCTGTCCCGACGTCGAGGCCCGACTCGTTGAACTCGGACGCTCGAAGCGAACTGGCGGGGATTGCGAGGTGGTTGGTCGTGTTGTCGATGGCCGTGATACGTGGAGACGCGCCGTCGTCCGTCGTCGACTGGGCGGGGGCGTCCCAACCGGCGACCGGCGCTGCCGTCACACTGACCAACAGCAGTGTAACGAGGAGGGCGGGGAGGAGTCGCATCACCACCGCATATAGCGGCGGAGTACAAAAATCCCCCTATTAGCACACCCAGCGGTTGCGGCCGGAGAGGGGCCGAAACGTTTCAAAAAGCCCGCTGACGTTTTATTCTCGGATGGAAAGGGTTTTGCCGCCGGGCCGTGGATGCAATGGTGGAAATGTCCTCGCGGGTATCCGCCGCCCTCCTCGCCCTCCTTCTCGCGGTGTCGGTGACAGCGCCGGCAGCGGCCGCGCCGGTGCTGTCGACCCCCGGTCCGCTGCAACAGACGACCGAAACGCCGACACCGACACCGGCACCGGTGACCGAGAACACGACGTTTTACGTCCAGTTACAGCCCAACGGCGACGCGCGGTGGACGATAACTGACACGTACGCGCTCGAAGACGAGAACGACACGGAAGCGTTCGAGCAACTCGCACAGCAGTTCGTCGACGGGAACGCCGGAACGGAGTGGGAAGCGGCGTTCCGCGAGGCGAACGACGCGGCGACGACGGCGACCGGTCGAGAGATGAACGTCACGTCGGTAAATCGCGACTACGTGGTCGACGACCGGCGCGGCATCCTCATATTGGAGTTTACGTGGACCAACTTCGCGACTGTCGACGGCGACCGTCTCGCGGTCGGTGACGCGTTCAACACGACCGACGGGACGTGGCTCAACAGCCTCACCGACGACCAGACGCTCGTCATCGCGGCCCCGGCGGGCTACGGGGTCCAGAGTTCACCCCCGACGATGGGCGTCCGGAACGGGGAACTCCGGTTCGAGGGGCCGCGGACGTTCGAGCCTGGGTTCCTCGAAGTCGCGTACACCGGGAATCAGGGACCGACGACGAGCACGAC
The DNA here is from genome assembly GCF_024218775.1 of Haloarcula marina. NCBI lineage: Archaea > Methanobacteriati > Methanobacteriota > Halobacteria > Halobacteriales > Haloarculaceae > Haloarcula > Haloarcula marina. Next base: position 3,151,212 of record NZ_CP100404.1, read on the forward strand.
GACCGAGGACCCGAACCCCGGCGGCGCGCTCGGGAACACGCCGCTGTGGGCCGGGGCGCTGCTGGTGCTCGTCGTCGGCATCGTCGTCGCCGTCGGCTACATGAACAGGGAGCCAGGAGACCCCTCGGCACCCGTGAGCGCCGCGTCTCCGTCCGACGGCGACGACGGTGGCGGTCCCGAGGTGAAGCCAGAGAGCAACGGAAACGGGACCGACGCCGCCGAGGCGGTGTCGGACATCGACGTGGAGCTACTGAGCGACGAGGAGCGGGTCGAACGCCTCATCGAGCAGAACGGCGGCCGGATGAAGCAGGCCCGCATCGTCAAGGAGACGGGGTGGTCGAACGCGAAGGTGTCCCAACTGCTCTCGGCGATGGACGAGGACGACCGCATCGATAAACTCCGCATCGGCCGGGAGAACCTCATCTCGTTCCCGGACGAAGACGTGACCGAGATAGACGAGTAGGCGGCGTAAACATCATCGCGGAGGTTTCCCCGTCGGAAACGTTTATTCGCCGTCCGGCCCCAATCCGTGGTATGAAAATTCTTGTCACGGTGAAGGAGGTGGCGGCGGTCGACGACGAGTTCGAACTCGACGGCCTCGCAGTGGACGACCGCTACGTCACGTACGACCTCAACGAGTGGGACGAGTACGCCGTCGAGACCGCCGTCCAGATACGGGAGGCCGGAGACGACGTGGAGGTCGTGGCCGTGACCATCGGCGACGCGGACGCCGAGGAGACGGTTCGGCAAGTGCTCGCGAAGGGGGCCGACCGCGCGATACGGGTGTGGGACGACGCTCTCGCGGAGGCCGGTCTGCTCGACCCCGCGACGAAGGCGCGAGTACTCGCCGCCGTGGCCGACGACGAGGACCCCGACCTCGTCCTGACCGGCGTCCAGTCGGCCGACGACGGGTTCGGGGCAACGGGCGTGACGCTCGCCGAGCGCATCGGCTTCGAGTGGGCGGCCGTCGTCTGCAGTCTGGACCTCGACCGCGAGGCCGGAGTCGCGCACGTCCACCGAGAACTGGAGGGCGGGGTCGAGGAACTGACCGACGTAGAACTCCCGGCGGTGCTGACCATCCAGACGGGTATCAACGAACCTCGGTACGCCAGCCTCCGCGGCATCCGGCAGGCCCAGAGCAAGGAACTCGCCGAGCGGTCGCTGTCGGACCTCGGTCTCGCGGCCGAGGACGTGGCGAGTCCGCTCGAACAGACCGACCTCTACGAACCCGAGACGGGGGGCGACGCGACGGTGTTCGAGGGGAGCGCCGAGGCGACGGCCGCCGAGTTGGCGAGCGCTCTCCGAGAGAAGGGGGTGGGACAGTGACGGTCCTGGCCGTCGCCGAGCATCGGCGCGGGGAACTGCGGGAGGTGAGTCTCGAACTGCTGACCGTGGCCCGGCAACTGGCCGACGACATCGAGGGGGAGGTCCACGCCGCCGTCGTCGGCGGCCCCGTCAAGGCGTACGCCGAGCGACTGAACCGCGAGGGCGTCGACACCGTCCACACGATAGCCGAGGGCGAGGAGTTCAACCACGACGTGTACACCCAGGCCGTCGCGCAACTGACCGAGGCCGTCGACCCGGCGGTGCTGGTCATGCCCAACAGCGTGAACGGCCTCGACTACGCCCCCGCCGTCGCCGGTCGACTCGACCGGCCACTGGTGACCGACGTGGTCGACCTCTCGTACGACGACGAACTCACCGCGACCCGAGAGCTGTACGGGTCGAAAGTCGAGACGACCATCGACGTCCACGCCGACCGCGCGGCGGTGACGGTCCGACCCGCCGAGTGGCCCGCCGCGGAAGGAACCGGGGACGCGACGGTCGAAGCGTTCGAGGTAGACATCGACGACGCCGCGGTGCGCTCGACGGTCACCGGATTCGAGGAAGTCGGCGGCGGCGACGTGGACATCACCGACGCGGACGTTCTCGTCTCCGTCGGCCGCGGTATCGGCGAGGAGGAGAATCTCGACATCGTCTACGACCTCGCGGAGGCGCTGGGCGCGACGGTGTCGGCCTCGCGCCCGCTCATCGACAACGGGTGGCTGCCGAAAGACCGACAGGTCGGCCAGTCGGGCAAGGTCGTCACCCCGGACGTGTACATCGCCATCGGCATCTCCGGGGCGGTCCAGCACGTCGCCGGGATGAAAGGGAGCGACATCATCGTCGCCATCAACGACGACCCCAACGCCCCCATCTTCGACATCGCCGACTACGGCATCGTCGACGACCTGTTCGAAGTCGTTCCGGCGCTCACCGAACAGTTCGAGTGACGCCGCCGGGCCGCCCTCGCCGAGCGAAGCGTGCGAAACACCAATTCTTCATTACCGCCACCCCACCGACAGTACAGTTTCTGTAAGGGGGCGAATCGCGTCGTTTTCGTCCGTCTGGTGCCGTCGTACGCCCTCACAGTTACTGCAGCAAGGTCAGATTCGTCGCGTTCCCGGCCGAACACGAATGGTACCACCTTTTCTTTACTATTGGTCGCCCACCGTTAGTATTAATACTAATAGACCAGTATAGACTGACGCGACCACTGAGATACGTGCGCTCGCACCGTGATGTGCGGGACGGCGTCGTCTCCGTTCACTCCCGACGGACGACACGCCGGGTTCGTCGAGCCCAGCGACCCGGCGGCGGCGCGACATGGCGCGCCTTCCGAGCCAGTCCCATCCCTCACCGTCCCGCTTTCTACCGTGGCTCCGACCCGAGAGCGTCGTCCTTCGATGCATCGCGGGTCGTCAGGTACTTTTCCGGGTGGTCCTAAGCCGACGGTGATGGAGTATCTGGAGCGGCGTCGTGACCGCGTCGAGGAGCGTCTGGAGGCGGTCCTCGACGGCGTCGAACCCGACGAACTCGCCGACGAGGTCCGCCACGTCGCGCTGTCGGGGGGCAAGCGCGTGCGGCCGACGGTGACCGTGCTGGTGTGTGAGGCCCTCGGCGGGGACCCCGACGACGCCGTGGACTTCGGCGTCGGTATCGAACTGGTCCACAACGCCTCGCTGGTCATCGACGACATCATCGACGAGTCCGAACTCCGGCGCGGGACCCCGGCGGCGTGGGCAGAGTTCGGCCACGGCCCGGCCATCATCGCCTCCGACGGCCTGCTGGGCGAGGCGTTCGCGCTCTTCTCCGCGGACGAACGCGCGATGCAGACCGTCGCCGAGGCGATGGTCGAACTCGGCGAGGGTGAGGCCACCGAACTGGTCGCCCAACCCGGCAACGAACGGGAGTACATGGAACTGGCGCGCCGGAAGACCGGCGCGCTGTTCCGGGCGGCCGCCGAGTTGGGCGCTATTGCCGCCGACGCGGACGCCTACACCGTCGAAGCGATGGGCGAGTACGCCGAGCGCGTCGGCGTCGCCTTCCAGATGCGCGACGACGTGTTAGACGCCACCGCCGACGCCGAGACGCTGGGGAAACCGACGGGCCACGACGCCGAGATGGAACGCCCCTCGCTGGTCGAGGTGACCGACCTCACCCCCGAAGAGGCCAACGCCCGTGCCCGCGCGGAGTCCGACGCCGCGCTCGAAGCGCTCTCGACGGTCGACGCCCCCGACTCGCAGTCCATCGAGTACCTGCGAGACTTGGCGGAGTTCGTCGTCGTCCGCGAACGCTGAGCGGCCACCGCTTCCCGAACGGTAGCCCTTTTGTCCGCTCTCGACGAACCGCCGTCAATGACAGTTATCGGTATCGTCGGGTTACCCGGCAGCGGCAAGAGCGAGGCGGCCAACGTCGCCGCCGACATGGGGGTGCCGGTGGTGACGATGGGCGACGTCATCCGGCAGGAGTGTCGCGACCGGGGCCTCGACCCCGCGAGACACCACGGCGAGGTGGCGAAGGCCCTCCGCGAGGAGAACGGCCCCGCCGCGATTGCCGAGCACTCGCTTCCCGTCATCGAGCGCGAACGCGAAGACGGCGAGACGGTGCTGGTCGACGGCATCCGCTCGGACGTGGAAGTCGACGCCTTCCGCGACGCCTTCGGCGAGTCGTTCGTCCTCGTGAAAGTCGACGCGCCGTTCGACCTGCGGGCGAAGCGACTGGACCTGCGCGGCCGGGACGCCGGCGGCGAGGACGGCGGCGAGTCACTCGAGGACCGCGACGAGCGAGAACTCGGGTTCGGGATGGGCGAGGCGATGGCGATGGCCGACCTGACCATCGACAACACCCAGTCGCTGGCGGCGTTCCAGCGGAAAGTGCGCACGCTGATTCGGGACGGACCGGAGGCGGTCGACGCGTGAGCGCCGTCTACAGCGTCGACGTGACCATCACCGCGCCGGTCAACGACACCGAGGTCACCGACCGCGTGGCCGACGCCGTCCGAAATCTGTTCCCGGAGGCCGACCCCACTCACCGCGAGGGCGAACTCGTCGCCGAGGTCCACACGATGGAGGGGTTCTCGCAGGCACTCCACGCCGCCGAGATTCTGGACACCGCCCGCTCGGTCTTCTTCGACTCGCTTTCGGGCGACACCTTCGCGTTCGACCTGAAGAAGCAGGCGGCCTTCGAGGGGCGCGTGAACTTCGCCGTCGGCGACCCGTCGGAACTGGGCGACATCCACGTCGAGGTCATGGTCCGCGACCCCGACGCCGAGAGCTACATCGACTACGTCGCGCCGCCGACCGAGGACGGCAAACCCCTCGACCCGGAATGACGACCGCGCTGTGTTTCGACCTCGACGGGACGCTGGTCCACCGTACCGAACCCTACGACGCGGTGACCCGCGCCGCCCTCGCCGACCACGGTATCGACGCCGACGACGCCCTCGTTTCGACCGCCCAAGAGACGTTCTGGCGTGCGCACGAGGCGATGGACCCCGACCCGTTCGGGCAGTCGATGCAAGTGGTCCTCGACGAGACGGGCGCGGACGGCGACCCCGAGGCGATGGTCGAGACGCTCCGCGAGCGAGCGTACGCGACGACCGAAGTCCCCGACGCGGCCCGCGACAGCCTCGCCGGACTGGCCGAGGACGACGCCCTCGCCGTGATTACCAACGGGATGCGCGAGTGGCAACTCGGCAAACTCGACTACCACGGCCTGACCGACCGCTTCGACACCGTGGTCGCGTCCTACGAAGCGGGCGCGCACAAACCCGATGCCGCCCCGTTCGACCTCCTCAGAGAGCGCCTGCCCGCCGACGAGTACGTGATGGTCGGCGACGACTACGAGGCAGACGTCGAGGGCGCACGGGCGGCGGGGTTCGTCCCCATCCACTACGAGGGACCGGACGGCGACGGACCCGACCTCTGGGCCACCATCGGCGCCCTGCTGTAGTCAGAGGCCGCTGACGAATATCGCCACCCACTCGCCGAGTTCGCGCCGGTCCGTGACGCGCACTTCCTCGACCCATTTCACCCACTGGAAGCCGCGTCGCCCCGGCGCGACAAGTCTGAGGGGGAAGCCGTGGCCGTGTGAGAGTCGCTCGCCGTCGACGTGCGTGGCGAGGATGGCGCTCCGGGCTTCGTCCACCGGGAGACTCCACCGGTAGCCGGTCACCGACCGGAACTGGACCCACGCCGCGCCCTCGTCGACCACCGCGGCATCGAGGAGGTCACCGACCGCGACGCCCTGCCACTCGTGGCCCGAGTACCACCCGCTCGTGCAGTCGAGGATAGCGTCCTCGGCGGCGTCGGTCGGAATATCGGCGAGCGTGAAGGATTTCCGGTTGTCGACGCGGCCGGTGAGGCCGAGTCGCCACTCGCTCGCGTCGACCGGGTCGGGGTCGTCGGCCACCCAACTGGTCACCGGGAAGCGGTTGCCGTCGCCGGTCCCCTCCTCTCGGGACCCGGTGTAGCGCCGGTCGGCCCCGGCCGTCGCCAGCGCGTCGTTCAGCGGTCGCTGAAGCCGCCAGACGATGGCCCCCGTCGTGACCAGCCCGGCGTAGCGGATGGCGTCGCGCCGTCCGTGCCGCGTCGCCGTCGCGGGGGAGTGAAAGCGATAGCGGAGGTGCCACAGCAACAGCGGCGGGACGAGCAGTCCGAGGCCGACGTGGAGGTGAAACAGCCCCCACGGTCCCAGGTCGAGCGTCCCGCCGAAAATCCACCAGACGCCGGTCACGAGCGCCGCCGTCGCGTCGAGAGCGAGGAGGAGCGAGAGCGCTCGCGGCGCGGTCATCCGGTCCGGCGTCACCCGGTGGCGGACCCGCCACAGTTTCACCGGGAGCAGACAGACGAGGACGACGCCCGCTATCGCGTGGAGGTCGATGACCCACGCGGTGTCGGGCGTGCCGGTGAACATCGTCGCCACGCCCGTCGCTAGCAGCGCCGTGACGGCGACGAACAACCCCCAGTCGACGGCGCGCGGCGAGGGCGTGTACCGCCGGAGGTCCATAGCCGAGGTTAGGGCCGGACGCGCTTATACTGCGGGCCGCGTAGGCCGAGGTTACTGCGCCGTGTCACCCTGTCGCCGGTTCACAGGGCTCTCGCACGCCTTAACCGTCTCGCCCGCCGAGTTACGGGCACGAATGCAGACGCTACAGACACGACTCCTGACCGTCACCGTCGGCGCGATGCTGGCCGTTCTCGCGGGCGACCTCCTCGGGTCGACCCCCCTCGAAACCGCCGGATTCGTCGGCGCGACCCTCGCGCTCGCGGCCCTGTTCGTCGCGATGACGAGTTCGCTGTTCGCCGGACTCGCGCGGCAGCCGGACTCCCCGCTCGTCGCCGACCGACCCCGCCGATAAGTACCGCCCACAGAACCGAGTTTTCAGTACGACCGTTCGAGGACGACCCGACCGTCGGCGTCCCGGACGACGACCGTATCGCCGCCGTTGTTCCAGATAGCGCCGTCCGCGTCCCAGTACAGGCTATCGGCGGTGTCGGTCCCACTTCCCGTATAGAGAGTCACTCGCTCGCCGGGGTCGAGCGTCACGTCCCCGACGGCGTAGGTGTGGCCCGCCGCGTCGCCCACCGTCCACCCGGCGAGCGAGAGCGGGGAGTCGCCGCGGTTCTCGAAGACGACGTACTCGTCGTTCAGGTTCTCGTTGTCGTTCCCGGCGGCGTCGGCGTGTATTTCGGCGACGGCGAGGGGCGAGTCGCCGGGCGTCCGGGTCGCCGCACTGGAGTCGAGACAGGTCCAGAGGCCGCGGCGGGCCTCGCGGGCCGTCCGCTCGGCCTCGTGGAACCGGTCCAGTCGCGAGAAGTCGCTCTCGTAGACGCGGGCGTGGCCCGTCGCGACCAGTCGGTAATTGAACAGACGGTCGTCGACGACGACGTACGCGAGGCGGCGGTCGTAGCGGTCCCGCCGGTCGGCGTTCGGGTCGCCGACGACACCGACCGTCTCGCCGAGCAAGCCGTCTTTCGCGAAGTTCGAGGCGTCGCCGCCAGCGGCGCGGAGGCACTCGCGCCCCGCCTCGGTGTCGGGGACGCCCTCGAACTCGGCCGGGTCGTTCTCGGCGTGGACCTCTGGGGTGTCGACGCCGAGCAGGCGAATCGTGTCCTCGCTCCCGTTCGGGTAGGCGACGCGAATCGTGTCGCCGTCGACCACCGCGACGACGGACGCCTCCGTGGCGGGGTCGGGAAGTGGTCCGGCGGACGGTTCGTCCGCCGTCGATTGCACCCGTTGTGGGGTCGGTTCCGCAATCGTGATTCCGCCGCATCCGGCCAGCGCGACGGCGAGAGCGACGACGAGGGCGGCGAGGACGCGCATTGACGGACCGAGACGTGCCACGACCACAAACCTGCCGGGCGGAGTTTATTGGTACTGCACCGAGACGTCACAGACGATGCTCGTCCCACTGCCGGTCAAGGACATCATGCAGACCCCCGCACGGACCGTCGACCCCGAGACCACTATCGTGGCGGCGGCGAGGCGACTCCGCGACGAGGGCATCGGGTCGCTCGTCGTCGAACGAGACGGTGAGTGCGTCGGCATCATCACCGAGAGCGACATCGTCGCCGTCGCCGCGGCGGAGGGCGACACGGACGCGTTGACCGTCGGCGACGTGATGTCGACGGCCCTGGTCACCATCGGCCCGGATGCAGACATCGAGACGGCCGTCGAGCGCCTGCGAACCCACGGCGTGAAGAAACTCCCCGTCGTCGGCGCGGACGGCCTCGTGGGGATGGTGACGACGACGGACATCTCCAGTTACCTCCCGCACCTCTCACACCGCTCGCTGTCGGCGGCCGACCGCTCCGACCGCCCCGAACGCCGTCGGTTCACCCGCCCCGACACGCTGTACGAGAACGACGACTGGGAGTTCGAGAGCTACGGAACCGCCGACGGTATCGACGTGGGCGACCACGTCCGGTTCACCAAAACCCTCTCGGAGCGCGACGTGGAGCAGTTCGCCGAGGTCAGCGGCGACACGAACCGCCTTCACCTCGACGACACCTTCGCGACCGGGAGTCGGTTCGGCCGCCGTATCGTCCACGGGACGCTCGTCTCCGGCCTCATCAGCGCCGCCCTCGCGCGCCTGCCGGGGCTGACCATCTACCTCTCACAGGAACTCAGCTATCGCGGTCCGGTCGACATCGGCGAACGCGTGACCGCCCACTGCGAGGTGGTCGAGCAGTTACGCGAGAACCGCTATCGCCTCGCCACCGCCGTCGACGACAGCGACGGCGAGTGCGTCGTCGAGGGCGACGCCGTCGTCATCTCCGACCCGATTCCCGACCCGGGGTAGTTTCACGCTACGTTCGCCCACGTCTGAATAACTAAGCCAACGCCCCCTCGACGGTCGCACATGGACGCAGTCGACCGTCCGACCTTCGAGACGAGTGCAGCACGGTCGGTGTATCAGTACGTCGAGCGACACGGTACGGCGGCGCGCCACCGCGTGCGAGCGGCCAGCGACCTCGACCCGGCGGTGTTCGACGAGGCGCTCGAACACCTGCTGTCGAAGGGGTACCTGGCGGACGACGGCGGGACCCTGTCGCTCGCGCTCGACGTGGGCAGCGTCGAGCGCTACGCCGAGGGGCCGGTTACGTACACGATTCGCCCGGCCCAACCGGACGACTTCGAGGGACTCATCGACGCCATCCGCGCCGTCTCCGACGAGAGCACCTACGTCGTCGCCGAGAGCGTCGCCGAGCAGTTGCTCTACGAGGACGCCGTCACCCGACACAACACCGTCGAGTCGCGCGTGTTCTTCGTCGCTACCGTCGACGAGAAACTGGTCGGTTGGTGCCACCTCGACCTGCCCCAACTGGACAAACTCAGGGGGACGGCACAGTCCACCGTCGGCGTCGTCCCCGAGTATCGCGGACACGAAATCGGAAGCCGTCTGCTCGAACGCGGGACCGAGTGGGCGCGGGCCAACGGCTACCGGAAACTGTACAACAGCGTCCCGGCGGTCAACGAACGCGCGCTGGCGTTCCTCGAAAGCCACGGCTGGCACACCGAGGGCATCCGGCGGAATCACTACACGCTCGGCGACGACACCGTCGACGAGGTGATGATGGCCCGCACGCTCGATTAGGCCAGCAGGACGACCAGCGCCACCGCGATCCAGACGATTTTCAGCGCCGTGTTCACCGCGATTACCTTCGACCCGAATTCCCGGCCCCAGATGCCGTACTGGAACGGGATGGACCGTTTGAACGTCGAGACGGCGAAGGAGACGATGCCGCCGACGAGCATCGTCGCCACCGCGGTCCGAGCGGTGAACGTCCCGTTCTCGACGAGCGGAGCGATGACCACCGCCCCGGAGGTTGTGTCCAGCGCGAACGCCGCGACGACGGGCACCGCGGCACTCGGCAGGCCGAGAAGTCCAGTGAGGTCGCCCGCGACGCCGACGACGCTGGCCCCGCCCTGCCCGAACAGCGCCAGCAACTGCTCGCTGTAGGCGACCAACAGCGTGACGACGACGTAGATAGCCGCGAGTCGCGGCATGATGTCCCGGACCTTCGACACCGTCTCGCCGTAGGCCTCCCGGAGCGCCGCCGCGCGGGTGTCTGGCCGGTCGGTGCCTGTCACGTCGGCCGCGTCGCTCTCGGTCGCACCGCCGTCGGTCGTCGCCTCGTCCGCGTCGGCCGCGGCGGTCGCCCGGCCGTCTAACAGCACCGCGCCCGCGGCGATGCCGGTCAGCGTGATAGCGAGCGCAACCAATCCGCGCGTGGTGACGTAGAGAACGCCGACGCGCGGGCCGAGGATGGGAACGAGGATGGGGACGTAGAACGTGACGATGTGCTGGGCGAACCCGAAGAAGGTGTTTATCGTCACCGCGACGAGCGTCGCCCGGTCGTCCAAAACCCCCGATTCCCGGAAGTCCGCCAGCATCCCGTAGCCCGCCGTCGGCGAGGCAGTCGTCGTCAGGATGGCCGTCCCCGCCTCCTCCGGGAGGTTCGCCGGACCGGTGAGGTACTGCGAGACGACCGCAATCTTCTCTACCAGTCCGAACGCCACCGCGAGGTTCGCGAGAAACACCCCCAGCGAGAGGAACACCGCGATGCGGGCCACCCGCAGGACAGCCTCGGCCAACAGCGCGGTGACCGGGTGTGTCAGCAGGTCGGCGACGGCGTTCTGCACGTCCCGAACTCGGACCGACGGCGGCAAAGGTCCGTCGAAATCCGGGGCTATGCCCCGACGAACACGCGCACCACGCCGAAGAGGACGAGGACCCCCAGCACGTCACAGACGTTGGTGACGACGGGGATAACCACGTCGTCCGGGTCCAGTTCGAACCGGTAGGCCGCGTACGTCGTCACCGTCGTGACCCCGACGGCGAGCGCCGCCAAGACGACGCCGCTGGTCAGCGCGATGGCGACGACCAGACCCAGCGGGAGGCGCGCGCCGCCGACCACCGACTGGACCGCCCACGCCCCGGCCCCGACCAGCGGGAACACCGTCAGCGCGAGTGCGACGGTGGCGAGGGCGTTGCCCGCCAATCTGTCGTCGGTCGGGTCGAAGGATAGCAGGCCGAGGTGAAACGCCGTCGAGAACCGCGCGGCGAGGATGCTCCCGAGGTTGCCCGCCATCCCGATGGTGACCGGGACGAGGACGAGGAGCGAGGGGTAGCGAAGCAGCGTCGACTCGAACGTATCGAGGACGAGACCACTCCCGAGTTCGATGGCCGTCAGCACCACCAGCACGGGGAACATCCGGCGGACGATACCCCGGACGGACCACGCCGAGGACGCCACGTCAGCCACCTCCCAGCGCGAGGACGATGCGCGTCGCCGCCAGCAGCGTCGCCACGCCCACCACGTCGCCCGTCGTCGTCACAACCGGCCCGGCGAGCGTGTCCGGGTTGAGGCCGCGCCGGTAGCCGACGAACACCACCGAGACGACGGCGATAGTGAGGAGGACGCCCGAGACGAACCCGGCGATCAGCGCGATACCGACGAGCGTCCACAGCGACGCCGACGGCCGACCGAGCGCCAACAAGAGCGCGACGGCCAGCACCGCCGCCACGCCGCTGACGAGGACCCCGTTCGTGAGCGCCGCCACCACCGCCGCGTTCACGCGGTGGTCGGCGAGCGAGAACCGGGGTTCGACCAACCCCTGATGGAGCGCCGACCCGAGGCGCGCGCCGAGCGACCCGTAGACGTTGCCGCGGGTCGCCAACAGCGCCGGGACCAACACGAGCAGTCCCGCGACCTGTTCGAGTTCCGCGTCCATCCCCCCGAGGACGACGCCAGCGAAGAGGCCGCCGACCGCGCTGAGCGTCAGCACCGGCAGCGACTCCCGGTAAGCCTCGACGGCCACCTCGCGGACGGTCATTATCGGACCGACAGGGCGCATTCGGAAAAAGAGGGGTGGTCCGGCGTCCGCGACCGAAGCGTTCAGGCCCGTTCGCCCCAACCCACAGGCGATGGACGAGCCACGGGTCCTCCTGACGAACGACGACGGTATCGACGCCCCCGGTCTCGCGAGCCTCTACGAGGAACTCACCGCAGTCGCCGACGTGACGGTCGTCGCGCCCGCCGAGAACCAGAGCGGCGTCGGCCGGACCCGAAGCCACCGCACCACCCGCGAAGAGCACCCGTGGGGGTACGCCCTCCACGGCACGCCCGCCGACTGCGCCGCCTACGGCCTGCGCGGCCTCGACGCGGAGTTCGACCTCGTGGTCTCGGGGTGCAACCACGGCCCGAACGCCGGGAACTACGTCGTCGGACGCTCGGGGACCGTCGGGGCCTGCGTCGAGGCGGGCTTTCTGGGCGTCCCCGGCGTCGCCGTCTCCGCCTATCACTGCGAGGACTTCTTCGTCTCGCCCGCCGACTCCTACGACTTCGACCGCCCCGCCCGGGTCGCAACGGAAGTCGTCGTCCGCGCCCTTTCGGGCGGCGTCTTCGAGACGGCGGACTTCCTCAACGTCAACGTCCCCGTCGACGTGGCCGACCCCGAGATGCGCCTGACCGAACCGCACCACGACTACGACTTACAGGTCGAACACGACACCCAGACGGCTGTCGACGAACAGGCCAACAACGGGACTGAGGGCGACATCGCCCTCCGGGACGTGGTGTGGCCCGACACCGTCGGGTGGGAGAACCCCTTCGCCAGTGACGTTCCCTTAGGCGACCGCTACCCCGTCGGAACCGACCGCCGCGCACTGGTCGACGGCGAGGTCAGCGTCTCGCCGCTGACCGCCCCCGCCGTCGGCGTCCAGTCGAGCGCACTCGAAACGCTGGTCACCGGATTCAACGAGAGCGGGGCCGCTCGGAAGCGAGCGGAGTAGCGGGGGTCCGCAGGAACCTGGGACAGCGATGCGACGAGCGTCGCGACCCACAGCGTAGTAGCGGCCCCGGCGGAGCGGCGACCGACCCGCGAGCGGCCCGTCGGGCGATTATTTACCAGCGGGTGACATACTGACGCACATGCGCGTCAGTCGTGCCCGCGTCGAGGAAGTGTTGTTGGCAATCGTCCACGAAGTCAGAGCGGAGAAGGTGACCTTCCTCGCGGGGTCTATCGCCTACCACGCGTTTCTCTCGATACTCCCCCTGTTGTTGCTGTTGCTCGCCGTCCTCCAGCGAACGGAGAATCTCGCTCTCAGGGACTCTATCGTCGGTATCATGCAGTTGGTGCTGACCCAACAGGCCAGCGACGTCATCCAGCAGGGACTGACCGAGGCCGACGCATCCATCTCCATCCTCGGCATCGTCATCCTCGTCTGGGGGGCGCTCCGCATCTTCCGCGGCCTCGATACGGCCTTCTCGGACATCTACGAGACCGAACGCTCGAACACCTTCCTCGACCAACTCAGCGACGGCATCCTCCTGCTCGTGACCGTCGGCATCGCCATCATCGCCGCCAGCCTCGTCGGGAACGCCATCTCCCTCGACGGCGACGGACTCCTGACGACGCTCTTGCGGGGCGCGCTCACCACCGCCGGACTGTTCGTCGTCTTCTATCCGATGTACTACATCTTCCCCGACACCGACTGCTCGCTCGTCGAAGTCGTCCCCGGAACGGTCTTCGCCGCCGTCGGTATCGCCGTCGCGCAAGTCCTCTTCACGACGTTCAAAGCCGGGAGCGCGGGCGGGAACCTCGTCGCCAGCATCGTCCTCCTGCTGACGTGGCTGTACGTCGTCGGCCTCGTCATCCTGCTGGGCGTCGCCATCAACGCCGTCCTCTCGAACCGCTCGGGGGACGTGGACATCGACCCGGTGTTGGGCGGCGTCCCGCGGCGGAAAGGCGACGGCCTGACCACCGTCGACCGGAAGGCGCTCCTGACGGATTTAGACGAACTGGCGACGCTGCTGCGCGAACGCGACGACCCAATGACGGTTCGCGTCGCTGGCGAGGAGTTCGAAATCGCCTCGCCGGAGACGGCCCGCATCGAGTCCTCGACGGCGGTCTTCGGCCTCGACGACTCGGTGGGGCTGACGCTGCGCTGGTGGCCCGATACGGACGCCTCACAGCGCGACGACGAGGAGTGAGAGTCGCCGAGTGACGAACTCCGCGGCCCCGGCGACTCGGCGACTACGCCGTCCGGTCGCTACAGACCAGCACCGGCCGCTCTGTTCCGAGGACGACCTGTTGGGTGACGCTCCCGAACAGCGCCTTCCCCGCCGGTGAGCGCTTGCGGCCGCCGACCACGAGGAGGTCGGCGTCGAACTCGTCGGCGACTGCCAACAGTTCCGCTGCTGGTTCCCCGGTCCGCCCTTCGAGCGAGACGGCGATACCGGCGTCTTCGAGAATCTCGCGCGCCCGTCGAACCGAACCCACCTGCGTCACGGTGGCGGCCTCGGGGTTGTCTTCGAAATCGTGGACCAGCGTGACGTGCGTCGCCTCGCAGTCGAGGGGCATCTCGACCAGTTCCGTCGCCTGTGCGCGCGCTCGGTTCTCGTTGCGGTCGATGCCGACGACTATCTCGTACATACAGGCCAGTCACGTCGCAGAACCAAAGTCACGACACCGATAATGGTCGGGTCCTCAGTCGCCGAACGGCCCCATCCCGCCGCCGCCCATCCCGCCCATGCCGCCGCCACCGCCGCCGCCCTGCTGCATCTTCTTCATCATCCGCTCCATGTCGCCGTCGCCCATCCCCTGGAACTGCTTGAGCATCTGGTCCATCTGCTTGTGTTGCTGGAGCAGTTCGCGCACGCGCTCCTCGGGCTTGCCGGACCCGCGGGCGATGCGCTCGGTTCGAGATTGGCCGACGACGCGCGGATTTTCGAGTTCCTCTTCGGTCATCGACTCCATGATGACCTCGAAGTCGCGCATCCGCTCTTGGGTCACGTCCATCGCGTTGTCGGGCAGTTGGTCCATCAGCCCCCCGCCGAGGCCGGGAATCATGTCCATCACCTGGTCGAGCGGCCCCATGTTGTTCATCGCCTCCATCTGCTTGCGCATGTCTTTCAGGGTGAACTGCCCCTCCAGCATGTCCTCGGGGTCCCAGTCTTCCTCGTCCTCGCCCGTCTCGTGCATCGCCCGCTCGACGCGTTCGGTGAGTTGCTTCAGGTCCCCCATCCCGAGCAGTCGGGAGATGAAGCCCGACGGCTCGAAACGCTCGATGTCCTTGACCGTCTCACCGGCCCCGAGGAAGGCGATGGTCGAGTCCGTCTCGTCGACGGCGGCGAGTGCCCCGCCACCCTTCGCCGTCCCGTCGAGTTTCGTGATGACCACGCCGTCGATGCCGATGGCCTCCTGGAAGTCCGCGGCCTGACTCTTCGCGCTCTGGCCCATCGCGGCGTCCAGCACGAGGAGGTTCCGGTCCGGTTGGACCTCCTGTTCGATGCGCTCTATCTGCTCGATGAGTTCCGCGTTCAGGCCGTCACGCCCCGCCGTGTCGACGATGCGCACGTCGGCGTTCTCCGTCGCCGCCAGCCCCTCGCGGGCGATTTTCACCGGGTCGTCCTCGTCGGGGTCGCCGTAGAAGTCCACCTCGGCGCGCTCGGCCATCTCTTTCGATTGGTCGTACGCGCCGGGGCGGTCGGTGTCGGTCTGGATGATGGCCGGTCGCAGGCCCTTCGTCGAGAACCACCACGCCATCTTCGCCGCCGTCGTCGTCTTCCCCGACCCGTACAGGCCCGCGAGCATGATGGTCTGTTCTTCCAGCGGGAGGTCCGTCGACTCGCCGACGAGGTCGACGAGTTCCTCGTAGACGATGCGGAGCACCCAGTCCCGCGGCGTCGTCCCGGCGGGCGGGTCCTCGTCGAGCGCGCGCGTCTTGATGTTCGAAGAGAGCTCTTGGACGAGCGAAACGTCGACGTCGGCTTGTAGTAGCGACCGCTGAATCTCCTTGACGATGTCCTCGATGTCCTCCTCGGAGATGCGGGACTTCCCCCTGAGGTCGTCGAGCGTCCCCCGGAGAGAACTGCCCAAATCGTCGAGTACCATTGTTGTGCCGGGGTACGCGACCGCACCGTAAAGGCTTGTTGTCAGCATCGGCGTGACGAAAGGGACAAGACCGCCAGTCCGTTGGTGTCGACAATGGCCGTCCTCGGACAACTCGGGTACATGCTCGCCTTCCTCGCCGCTGGCGTGGGCCTGCGCCGCGTCGGCGTCTTGGACGACGAGCGGACGGACCTGCTGACCGCGCTGGCCTTCTACGTCGCCCTGCCCGCGCTCGTGTTCGCCTCGACGTACGGGCGACCGCTCGGCGAACTCGTCTCGCCCGCCCTGCTGATCGGCTTTTGGGCGGTCCTCGCGTCGACGGTCGGTCTCAGTTGGCTCCTCAACCGCGGCCGCGGCGACGCCCGCAAGAGCGTCGCCGTCGTCCAGTCCTACCACGGCAACATGGGCTTTCTCGGCCTGCCGCTGGTGGCCGCGACGCTGGGCGGGGACGCCGCCGCCGTCGCCAGCGTCATCCTCGGCGTGGGTTCGCTGAGCTTCGTCTTCATCACCGTCTTCCTCTTGATTCGGCTGAACGACAGCGACGCGTCGCTCGTGGGCGAACTCCGCGAACTGCTGACCAACCCGGTGTTGCTGGCGCTGGCGGCCGGTATCGGTGCATCGCTCGCGGGCGTCGGCGTTCCGGCGGCGGTGCTGGCTGGGATGGACGCCCTCTCCGCACTCGCGCTCCCCCTCGCCCTGCTCTGTATCGGCGGGACGCTCGATACGGACCTCTCGCTCGGGTCGGTTCGGGAGAGCGCCAGCATCGTCGCGCTCAAGGTGGTGTGGATGCCCGCGCTGGCGTGGGCCGTCTTCTCCGCACTCGGACTCGGACCGACGGCGCTGGCCGCCGCCGTCGTCATGCTCGGCGTCCCAACCGCCGTCTCGACGTACGTCTACACGAACGAACTCGGTGGCGACGCCGCCTTCGCCTCGCTCAACGTCTTCGTGACGACGGTAGCCTCGCTCGGAACGCTCTCCGTGCTCGTCTGGCTGTTCGGCTGACCGCACGCTTTTGCCCCGCGGGACCGCCTCCTCGCTATGGGCTACCACCACATCGACCCCGAGGACCTCCCCGAGACAGCGGACTACCCGTGTGACCGCCGCGGTATCGCCGATGCCGCCGAACTCCACGCGCTCCACGCCGCCACCTACGAGATGGCCCCCGGCGAGCAGTTGCCCCGGAGTTACCACTACCACCAGCAACGCGAGGAACTGTTCTACGTCCTCACCGGCACGCTCCACGTCGAGACGCCCGAGGAGGAGTTCGTCGTCCCCGCCGACGAGGTGTTCGTCGCCGAACCCGAGAGCCCACACCGGGCGTTCACCCCCGCCGACGCCGACGGCCCGACGAAGGTGCTCGGCGTCGGCGCGCCGAAGACGGACATCGCGCTGCCGTACGACCCGGACAGCGAGGACTAACGCCTTTCACCTACGCTTTTGCCCCCTGCCCGCGCACGGCCACGTATGACGAGCAAACAGGCAGTTCAGCAGGGACTCATCGACAGCGGCGTCACCGCCGTCCTCCGCGGCATCCCCGAGGAGAAGATGGTCGACGTAGCGAAGGCCATCCACGAGGGCGGCGTCACGGCGCTGGAACTCACCGCCGACGCCAAGCGGTGTTCGGACATGATTGCCGCCGTCGACAAGGAACTGGAAGGCACGGACGCCATCATCGGCGCTGGCACCGTGATGGACGCCGCCGCCGCGCGCAACGTCATCGAGGCCGGGGCGGAGTTCGTCCTCGCGCCGAACCTCAACGAGGACGTCATCGACGTGTGCAACCGCGAGGGTGTCGTCGTCGTCCCCGGCGTCATGACGCCCAGCGAGGCCGCCGACGCGATGGAGGCGGGCGCAGACATCCTGAAGATGTTCCCGGCCTCCACCGTCGGCCCGGGCCACATCGGCGCGCTCCAGGGACCGCTCGGCGACATCCCCATCATGCCGACCGGCGGCGTCTCCGTCGACAACGTCGCAGAGTACTTCGACGCCGGTGCCGTCGCCGTCGGCGCTGGCTCCGCCCTCGTCGACTACGAGGCCATCGAGAACGACGACATGGACCAAGTGCGCGAGAGCGCCGCCGCGTTCGTCGAGGCCGTCGAGGCCGCGAGAGAGTAGCGAGGGGCGCGCGACTGCGAGGAGCGCGGTCCTCGGTGGAGCGGGGAGCGCAAGCGACCCGCGGAACGACAGCGAGGGTCTGAGCGGAGCGAGGACCCTCGACGGAACGCCGACGACCCCCGTTTTTCTCGACGCACACCGCGAGCGATAGCGCCGCCGAAGAGTCGCCGAAACAAGCAAAACAATTATGAAATAGTATTTCACAAATAATCGTATGCGAACGAGTGGCGCGGTGATTGGGGTGGACGGGGGACAGTGGTGGGAACACACGTGGGGTGGCCGTGACCGGCCGGACGGGCGGGGTCGCCGATGAGCGACGACGGCCTCCTCGGCCTCGTGCGCACGGCGACGCCGAACGTCGTCCGCCGGAGTTTCGCGCTGAAGTTCTTCATCGCGCTCCTGTGTATCGGCCTGTTGGTGGGGAGCGTCGGCGCACTGGGCACCCAACAGATGACCGCCGAGTTCGAGCAACAGGTACTGGACGAACACGCGACGACGGCCAAGCAGGAGGCCGACAGCCTGGCGAACTGGAACCGGCAGAACTCGCGATTCGCGGAGACGATGGCGCGTTCCCAACCGGTGCGGGCCGGGAACGTCTCGGCGATGCAGCGGCGTTTCGACCGGGAGATGCGCGAGCGTAACTTCGACGCCGACGACCAACCGAACCTCCACTACGTCGACACCGGGACGGGCGTCGTCGCCGCCTCGACGAAGTCGAACTATCGCGGGGAGTCCGTCGACATCCTGAACGAGACGGTCCAATCGGCGCTCGATACCGGGTCGGCAACGGTCATCACCGACGCCTACACCGACACGCCGACGCTCGAATCGCCGCAACCGCGAATCGCCTACGTCACGCCGGTCGGCCCCAGTACGGACGCCGTCGTGGTCTACACCGTCCCGTTGCAGATGCGCACCGGGACGCTCTCGGGGACGGGGACGAGCACCAGCATGGTCGTCGGCGGAGACAATCAGGTCCTCTTTCACGAACTGAACAACGACCTGTTGCGCACGCCGTACGGCGAGGACAACGGCGCGCCCGCCGCCGCCCGCGAGTCCGGCCCCGCGGACCCCGGCGCACTGCGGGCCGGACCGGCCCACGGCGCGCTGAACGGCACGGCGAGCATGGCCGGGCAGGAGTACGTCGTCGGCTACGCGCAGGTGCTCGACACCGACTGGGTCGTCCTCGTCCACACCGACATCGAGACGGCCTACGGGACCGTCCGGAGCGTCGCGAACCGCGGCCTCGTCGCGACGGCACTGGGTATCGCCGCCATCGGCGCTATCGGGGCCGTCCTCGGCCGCAACACCGCCAACGCACTGAGTCGCCTCACCAAGAAGACCGAAGCGATGCAACGGGGCGACCTCGACGTGGAGATACGCTCGGGACGGGTCGACACCGTCGGCCGCCTCCACGACGGGTTTGCGGCGATGCGCGACTCGCTACAGGACCGCATCGACGAGGCCGAACGCGAGCGCAAACGCGCCGAAGTCTCGCGCGAGGAGGTCATCGAGACGAACGCCTACCTGCAAGAGACCGCGGCGACCTACTCCGAGGTGATGGAACGGGCCGCCGCTGGCGACCTCACCCAGCGGATGGCGACCGACGGCGAACACGACGCGATGGACGCCATCGCGGGCGACTTCAACGAGATGATTACCGAACTGGAGAAGACCACCGGCCAACTGAAGCGCTTCGCCGAACAGGTCGAGGAGTCCGGGACCGTCGTCGGAAGCAGCGCCGCGAGCGTCAAGGACGCCGCCGAACAAGTGGCCGAGTCCGTCCAGACAATCTCCGACGACGCCCACGTCCAGCGCGAGAACCTCCAGCGCGCGACCGAATCCGTCGACGCGGCCGTCGCCGCCCTCGACGACGGCGACGTGGCGGCCGCCCGCGACGAACTCGACTCCGTCGCCGGGACGCTCACCGAGGTGGCCGACGCCACCGAACACACGATGGCCGAGGCCGAGAACGTCGCCGGGGCGGCCGAGGAACAGGCCGCCGAACTCAACGAGGTAAGCCGCCGCGCGGACGAACTCGTGCGCTACGTCAGGCCGCTCCACGACGTGTTAGACCGGTTCGAGACCGAGTCCGAACACCAGTTCGTCTTCACCGGCGGGCCGTCGCTCGGCGAGGGCGAACGCGACGACTGAGACGGACGCCGCCCGGGCCGAGTCCGGAGCGACCGCGTCAGTTCGAGGCCGTCGTCGTCGTCTCGGTACCCGCTTCGGTACCGCTTCCAGTCCCCGTCTCCGTGCCCATCCCCTCCGGCGCGGCGTCCGTCGCCACGACGAGTCGCGCGCCGGGTTGGTCGCCGCTGGGTTCGAGATACCCCGCCGCGAAGACGCTGTGGACCGCTCGGTCGGTCAGGCTGATTTCGAACGCGCCGACCGGGTCGGCGTCGTTGCTCTCGTTGTCGGGCCGCAGTTGGAGTTCGGCGGTGTCGGCCGGAACGGTCGCGTACTCGGACGCCTCGCCGAAGGCGAGACCGTCCGCGAGCACCGCGTCACCGGCGGTCACGTCGACCGCTGGCGCGTCGGGTATCGCGTGCACCGCCCGAGCGCGGGCGCTCCCGCTCTCGGCCAGTTCGCTCTCGCCCGCGATGAGCGAGACGCCGAACGACTGGTTCTCGCCCGACACCTCGCCGATAGCGGCGGCCGTCTGTCGCCCGCTCTCGACCGGAACGGTCTCGTCGAACACCGCCTCGTCCCCGCCCGTCGGCGTGATGGTGACCTGATACTCGCCCGGCGAGAGCGTGAGGTAGTCGCTCACGGCACCGAACGGCACGTCCGACAGCACCGTCTCGCCGTCGACGGCCACGTCGACGTTCGGGGCGTCCGGCGAGAGGTGCGCGACCCGCAGCAGCGCGTCGCCCGAGGCCGTGGTCGTCTCGGACTCCGTCTCTGCCTCGGTCTCGGTCTCCGTCTCGGTTTCCGTGCCCGTTTCCGTCTCGGTCGGCGACAACATGTCGGTCTCCGCCGTGCCGTTCGCGCCGCCCGCGCCGCCGTCCCCGCCGCCGCATCCGGCGAGTGCTGCGAGTGCGCCGCCGGTCAGTGTCAGTACGCGTCGTCGGGTCTTCGATTGCTGTTGCATCGTCCGGCCCGAATTGCCTCTCGGACATTAGCAGTCGGTGGCTATCGGGCCGCCGCGTGGCTTACTAGTCAGCGATGTCGCCGCGAGAAAAACGGACGAAATCGAGTCGGTTCGGGGAGCAACGCGGCGAACCTGTCGCGAGTAAGAGCGGCTTGTGTGCGACGGCGAGACGGGGCTACTCCGCGAACAGGCTGTCGACGATTTCCTCGGGGTCGAACGGTTCGAGGTCGTCGTAGTCCTGTCCGGTGCCGAGGAACAGAATCGGCTTGCCGGTGACGTGGGCCACCGAAATCGCCGCACCGCCCTGCGGGTCCGCGTCCGCCTTCGTCAGCACCGCGCCGTCTATCTCGGCCGCGTCGTCGAACTCGCGGGCGCGGTTGACCGCGTCCTGTCCCGCGACGGCCTCGTCGACGAAGATAGTCATATCCGGGTCGATGTTGCGGTCTATCTTCTCCAGTTGGGCCATCAGGTCGTCGGAGGTGTGCAGACGGCCCGCCGTGTCGCCGAGCACCACGTCCACGTCGTTGGCCTTCGCGTACTCGACGGCGTCGTAGATGACCGCCGTCGGGTCCGAGCCCTGTTCGTGGGTGATAATCTTCTTCCCGAGGTTCTCGGCGTGTTTCTGGAGTTGCTCGTTCGCGCCCGCGCGATAGGTGTCGCCGTTGGCGAGCACCGTCGACAGGCCACGCTCCTCGAAGTAACGGGCGAGTTTGGCGATGGTCGTCGTCTTCCCGACGCCGTTGACACCGGTGAAGACGATGACGACGGGCGACTCGGCCTGCTGGACGCGCTCGTCGAAGTCGAACTGACCGACGCTGATGACGTCGTACAGCGCCTCGCGAAGCGCGTCTCGGACGAGGCTCCCGGTGCTGGAGAGGCGGCGGCGGGTCTGTCCGGTGAGGTTCTCCTTGACGCCGTCGAGAATCTCGTTGGCGACGCTCATCTCCACGTCGCTGGACAGCAGCGCCAGTTCGAGGTCGTCGAGGTGCTTCTCTAAGTCCTCCTCCTCGATGACCGTCTTCCCGGTCGCCACGATTTTGGCCCGCTCGGTCAAACTGCGACCGCCGGTGTCCTCGTCGCTTTCGTCGACCTCCTCGGTCTCACCGTCGTCTTCTACCGACGCCTCGTCCGAGTCGACGCCGCCCGGCGGTTCTTCGACCGCCGTGTCGGTGTCAGCGGCGGTCTCCGGGGACGCCACAGCCTCGGCTGTCGGTTCGACCGTCTCTTCGCCGGGGCCACCTTCGGGCGTGTGCTCGTCTGCGTCCGCCGCTTCGGACGCCGCCACCGGTTCCTCGGTGGGTTCGTCCGTGGATTCCGCGTCCGCGTCCGCGTCCGTGTCGGTGGCTTCCTCTTCGACGGCTTCCTCGTCGACGTCTTCCTCGACGTCGCTGGTGAACCCGCTGAGTTTGTCCTTCAGTCCGTCGAACATTGGGACCTAGCGATTACTCGTCGTCAGCCTGCTCTTCTTGCTGCTGTTGCATCATCTGCTGCATCTGCTGCTGTTGCATCTGCTGCGCCTGCTGTTCGAGTTCCTCCTTCTCGGTCTCGACGTCGGCGATTTCCGACTGGAGGTCCTCGATTCGGTCGTCCAGCGTGTCCTTCTTCGTCTCCAGCGAGCTAACGGCGCCCTCCTGGTCGCGTTCCGCGGCGTAGCCGCCGCCCAGCGAGACGACGACTTCGTCGATGTCGTCGACCGTGGCGCGGATGTAGGCGTCGCCGCCGACCGGAACCTGCACCGTCGACCCGCTCTCGAGCGTCTCGATGGCCTCGATGGCCTCGTCGGCCTCGGTCTTCTCCTGACGGAGGTTCTCGATTTCGTTCTCGATGGCCTCTATCTCCTGGTCCATCTGCTCGATTTCCTGCGAAATCTGCTGCATCTGACCGCCGCCGCCGCCACCGCCGCCCATCATGCTGCCACCTCCTCGATGCTGATCTGGGTGCGCTTGAGGTTGTGCTGGGAACCGAGGTTGCTCAGGACGCGCTCCTCGGCGACGTTCTCGTTCGGTGCCTCGACCGATGTCTCGAACTCCTGGGGCCCGTCGCGGGCCGGGAAGCTACCGCGGACAGTGTACGTACTCATACTTTCGGGTGCGTGCAGGACAGGGAAGTATCTTCCCTTTCGGCCTCTTTCGACGGCCGCGACGGCCCCGCCGCGTTTTATATCGACGGCGCGCCTCGACGGAGTACGTGTGAGTTCTGACCCGCGGCCCGACGCCCCCGAAACGACGCCCACGCGATTCCCGGGCGAGCGGATGCTCTCGGAGTCACACGCCGTGCTGTGGTCGGTCGTCATCCTCGCGTCGCTGTTCGACGTGGTGACGACGATGGTCGGCCTCGAACGCGGTCTGGGCGAGGGCAACGTCGTCGCCCGGGCGTTCATCCAGACGTACGGCGCGTCGGGCATCGGCCTGCTGAAGTTTAGCGCCCTGCTGCTGGTCGTCCTCTGCTGGGCGTGGTTCGACGACGGCGACCGCCGGGCGACGGCCGTCCTCGTCGGGTTCGCCGTCGTCTCGCTCGTCGTCGTCGCGCTGAACGCGCTGACGCTGGCCTCGCTGTGACTCACCCGTCCCCTGTCGTCGGCGCGGAAATCATGTCGCCGCCGCACTCCGGGCACGACGTGCGGAGGACGTTCGTGGTGTACCCGCACTTCCGGCAGACGAGCGCGTGTTCGGATTCTTGCTGTGGCATACGTGACCGTTGGTCGCGTTTCCTAATAACAGTTGACACGATAGGCGTCGCGTGACCGGCCGGTGTCGTTTAGCCGGACCTCGCCGTAGTCTCGGTATGGCGACGACCCACCAGTGTCTCTGCGGTGCGACGCTGCGTTACCGACAGGACCTGCGGAAGGACACGAGCGGGACGACCCGGAGGTGGCAGTGCAAAGACTGCGGGACGCTCGTCCCGGGTATCGTCGGCGAGCGCCTCAGCCACCAGCACCCGGTTTGAGCGGGCGAAACGTCGGAAAACGGAAGCCGAGTCGTCAGTCGATGTAGCCGAGCGCCGCGTCGATGCGGCCCAGTTCCGGCCCGGAGGTGTCGGTGCCGCAGACGTAGCCGAAGTCGTTGGCGACGAGGCCGGACCCGACAAGCGGGCCGCCGTAGTTGACCGTGCCGATGTCGGCGGGCACGTCCAGCAGGTCTTCGAGGGCGTCGAGTTCGCCGTCGGTCGCCTTCGGGTGACAGAGCACGCCGCTGTTGGTGGCGACAGCGGCGGTCCCGACGGTGTTGACACCGGCGATGACGCCACGTTCGACGGGGACGCCGAGGCCGTCGCGGACCGCCTGAACGGCCTCCCGGGAGAGGTCCGGGTGGACGTACGCGCCCGAGTCGTTACAGCAGACGATGTTCCCGGCGGCGTTGAGGCGGCCGGGCAACTTCGTCACCGAAACGTCGACGGCGTCTCGGATGCGCTCGATTTCGGCGTCGCGGACCCGCGAGGTGACCAGCAGACCGTTCTCGTTGCCGGTCGCCAGTGCGCCGACGGTGCCGGAGTGGCCGATGGTCGTCGGAATCACCGGCACTTCGAGTTCGTCGGCGAGGTCGTTCTGCAGCGATTCGTCTAGGTCTGGGCGAACCAGCACGCAGTCGTCGGTCGCACGGGCGAAGACACCGACGTACGACGACCCGGAAAACGCCGCGCGGAGCAACGTTATTCTGCCGTCTCGGCTTCGACGACGGCCTCGCCCTCTTCCTCGAAGCGGGCGGCGCGCACGCGAAGCTTACTCGGGGGCTTCGAGCGGCCCTTGGCCCACGTCGTCTCGTTGATGGAGGGGTCGATGCGGACGGCGGACTCGTCGACCGAGAAATGCTTCGCGAGGTGCTCGCGAACGAGTTTGATGGCCTTGTCGGCGCGCTCGTGTTTCGGTTCGGCTCGAGCGTCGCGGAGCGGGATGGTGACGACGCGCTCCTCGAAATCACTCGCGGACATTATTCGTCGGTGTCGTTACGCCGCCAGTGGCGTCGCTTGGGGTTGCGCTGCACTTCCCGGTCGGTCTTGAGCATGACCCACGCCGGGACGCGGCTGTTCTGGTTGTCGAGTTTGGCCAGACGCTTCTTCTTGGCCTTCGACTTCTTACTCATGGTGTCCCGAGTGTTCCGCGCCACGACTTAAATTCCTTCCTTTTCGGGCCGCCCGCGAGCGATACCGCGTCGCTGTGGCATTATCAGGGCTTGTAAGCGGGCGCGTAGAATTAAGTGCGAAAATTCGCGAGGTCAGATAATGAAACGTCGGTCGGTACTGCGGACACTGGGGACGGGGATGACGGCCATCGGCGGTGGCTGTCTGGGTGGGATGGGTGGCGAAGTCATCGTGAGCGTCCAGCAGGACGTGACGGTGCAACCGGGCGAGGCCCGGATATGGGAGGAGATTCCGGACCTCTCCGACACCGGCGGGGCCATCGAATACATCGTCCGCTCGGAGACGGCCTTCGACGTGTACTTCTTCGCCGACGAGTCGGCGTTCGCCCAGTACGACGCCTACATCAAAGGTCGGGACCCCGACGAGACGCCGCCGGGCCACGCGAAGTTCAGCCAGACGGCGCTCCCGACCGATGACGGCGACCTCTACGAGGCGGCGACGACGGACGGCGGCAATCGCGAGTCCGTCGACGCGACTGGGCCGTACTACTTCGCCGTCGACCACTCGAACTACCGGATGGAGACCCGCGTCGAAGAGTTCGACGACCCGTTGACGGCGTTCGTCGACCTGAAGGTCATCCGCAATCGCTCGCCGTTCTAGATGAACGCCAGCGGCACCATCGCCAGCGCACCGGTGATGCCACCGGCGAGCAGTTCGCGCTTCCCGCCGCCAGCCAGCCCTTCGCCGTATTCGAGCGCCTCGGGGACGAACTCCGTCGCGACGAGGTACACCATCGCCCCGGCGGCGAAGCCGAATCCGAAGGGGAGGAACGCCCTCGCGAGCGTGACGAAGTAGTAGGCGATGACCGCCCCCAGCGGTTGGGGGAGCGAGGAGAAGACGGCCCACCAGACCATCCGCCACTCGCTGACGCCGAGCGACCGAAGCGGGATGGCGATGGCCGTCCCTTCCGGGACGTTGTGGATGGAGATGGCGATGGTCATGAACACCGCGAGTAGCGGCACGGCCGTCCCCGCGATGACGAGCGTCTCGCCCGCCGACGCCCCCTCCAGTCCGAGTTCGGCGAAGGAGACGCCGACGGCCACGCCCTCGGGGAAACTGTGGACCGTCAGGATGCCGAGGATGAGCAGGAGTTTCTTGAAGTCCGCCCGCTCGAACTGCTTGGGGTTGTGGTCGTAGTTGTCGAGGACCCGGTCCGCCCCTTCGACGAGGAGGACGCCAGCGAGGACCCCCGGCACGAGGAGCACCGCGCCGCCGTAGGCCAGTCCCTCCCGGACGAGGCCGAACAGCGACGCCGCGACCATGATACCCGACGCGAGTCCCCACAGCACGACGTTCCACCGGTCGGAGAACTCCTCGACCAGAAAGAACGGTATCGCACCCAACCCCGTCGCGAGCGCCGTCAACAGCCCCGCGACGAAGACGAACGCGACGTTCTCGAAGACGACCATGCCAGCGCTATGCCGCAGAGACGGTTAACAATTATCACTTTCCTGATTGTTTTTCGGACGGCCTAAACGGCGTACCGTCTTCTAGGCTCATTATACACTTCCGCAGTAGACTGGACTATATGCAGAAAACACTTATACACAATTTCCGCATTTTGTTATCTATGTCTGTTGAAACTGCGAGTAAAGTAGTCGATTCCTACACTGTAGCCGCCAAAGAGTGCGAAGATGCCGAACTCGAACTCGTCCACCACACGACCGGGAAGACGTACGATGTCGTCGACTACGCCGACCCGATACTCGAAGCGAAGTTCAAAGGTCACGGAACTGGTAGTTCCGTCCGCGTCGACCTCGCGCCGGTCGAGACGGACGACGGCGACGACCTGTGGATGGTCACCCGCCTCCTGCCGGGCGGCCCGCCGCGGACCGGCCTCGCTCGCTAATCACAGCGACACCGACGCGAGCGTCGTGTACTCCGGGCCGTCGTCGCCCAAGACGCTCTCGGTGAGTCGGATTTCCTCGACTCGAAGCGCCCCCACGTCGGGGTCCTCGTTCTCCACGAGTTTCTGTACCCGTTCTTTCCCGCCAGCATGGTCCATCCGTCCGATGGTCGCGTGCGGCGTGAACTCGTGGTCTTCCGCGTCGAACCCCAGTTCGACAGTCCGCGCCTCGATTGCCTCGTGGAGCGCCCCTAGTTCGGCGTCGCCGTGGCCCTCGCGAACGCCAACCCAGACGACGCTGATGTAGTCGAGCGACGGGAACACGCCGAGGCCGCCGAAGCGGGCCTCGAACGGGGCGACGCCGCTCTCGTCGACGGCCGCTTCGAGCGCGGACACCACGTCGTCGACGCGGTCCGGGTCGGTGTCACCGAGGAACTTCAGCGTGACGTGCGTCTGTTCGGGGTCGGTGAATCGGAGGCCCGAGACGCCCTCGAATCGGTCTTGGACGGCCCGGACTTCGTCGCCGAGGCCGTCCAAGTCGACGCTGACGAACAGTCGTTTCATACCCGAAGTAGGGTCGTCGCGTACTTGGCTGTTCGCGGCCGGACCGTGTTGTACGTGGTGGGGAAACGACACGTATGGACGACGACGCTCCCCTCCACCGGACGGTCCACCGCTCGACCGCTATCCTCGTCGCCACCGTCGGTCTCGCGACGTTCGCCCTCGCCAACCCCAGGCAGACAGCACTACGGCCTCATCGTGGCCGCGACGGCACTGCTGTATCTCGGTGTGTCGCTCCTCGAGTCGGCGTTCGACGCGGACCACGGGGAACGAGAGGGCGTCGAGTGAGTCCGGGACGTAGCCCTTAACCGGCCTGACCGACAATCCGAGGGTATGACAGACCGCGAGCCCGAGGACCACAAGTTCTCTGAGGGACAGGGGTTCGACGACCCCTACGACGGGTTCGACCTCGAACCGCCGGAGTTCGAGGTGGACACCGACAAGGTCGACCCCGTCGACTCCCGGGTCGTCACCGACATGCTGGACCGCCGGAACATCCCGGCCGACGCCGTCGACCCCGAGCAACTGCTCGACGTGGGACTGGAGTACATGCACATCAACCGCCACGAACAGGCCGCCGAGACGTTCGAGCGCGTGGCCCAGTACACCGACGACGAACGCCTGAAGCAGGAGGCGTGGACGAACAAGGGCGCGGCCCACGCCGAACTCGAAGAGTGGGACGCCGCTATCGGCGCGTACAAAGAGGCGCTGAAAGACATGGAGGGCGGCGAAGCGCAACACGCCTCGGAGCGAGCGAGCGGTGAAACCGCGAGCACCGAGCACGCCGCCACCGCCGAGACGAACCTCGCCTACGCCCTCTGGGAGTCCGGCCGGACCGAACAGGCGCTGGAACACGCCGAACGCGCCGTCGAAATCGACCCCCGATTCGCCCAAGCGTGGTACAACCGCGGCTTCTTCCTCTCGGAACGCGGCCTCGCCGAAGACGCCGTCGAGGCGTTCGACAACGCCATCCGACTCGGCTTCCGGAACGCCGACGTGCTCGAGGAGAAGGCCCGCGCGCTCGAAGAGATGGGCGAGTACGACCGCGCCGAGGAACTGGCCGACGAAGTCGAGGAGATGCGACAGAACGCGGAAGAGCAGCTGCTCGAATGATACTCAACGAACGCGAGACCGAAGAGGGCCTGCTCGTCTCCGTCTGCGACCCGGACGTGATGGGCGAGACGTTCGAGGACGGCCCAGTCTCGCTGACCGTCGAGGAGGGGTTTTACGGCGGCGACAGCGTCTCCGAAGAGGAAGTCGTCGACAGCCTCGCTCGGTGTAGCGTCGCCAACATCGTCGGCGAAGACAGCGTCGACGTGGCTATCGAACACGGGTTCGTCGACGAGGCCAACGTCCTAGACGTCGACGGGACGCGCCACGCGCAACTGCTCTGGCTCTGATCACTCGATTCGGATTCGGTCCAGTTTCCAGCCGCCTTCGAGGACGACCAGTCGGATCAGTCCGAAGCCCCGTTCTAACTCGACGCTCGTGGTGAGTTCCGCCCACTCGTCCCAGCCACCGGTCGGTTCGAACGCGACGCGGGTCTGTGGCTCGCGGTCGACGGCGATACCCACCACGCCGCCACCGAACCCGTCGGCCGCGGCGACCCGGAGCGTCAGGTCGTGTGGTCCCGACTCGCGGGTGTCGACGGCGTAGGTCAGCCACTCGTCGGTGACCAGCAGGTCCAGGCCACCGTCGCGTGTGAGCGGCGTGTCGTCGTGTCGCCAGCGCCCGTCGTGATGATAGATGCGGTAGTTCCCGACCGGAAACGTCCCCGGAATCTCGTGGTCCTGGATGCCCGGGTGTTCGTGTGCACCGATTCGGCGGCCGTGCCACTCGTGGCACCGCTCCTGCTCGTAAGGGTCGTCCTGCACGTCGGGCGTGGCCCGGGTAACCGGTCCTTGTTCACCAATATCGTAGTCACCCATATGCCATTTGCTCACTGAGTACTGGCTTTGTTTTAGCCAGGCTAACACGGCGGTAAACGGCGGCTACCAGCCGCTCTGTGACGGAGGTTCGACCGAACCGAAGGAAAGTTCCCCATCCAGCCCGTGTGCTCCGACAATGGGACAGACCGACATCGAACCCCTCGACGTCGAGGGTCTCCGGGAGGACTTCCCCATCCTCCAGCGCGAATTCGGCGGGGAGCAAGTCGTCTATCTCGACAACGCGGCGACGACCCAAACGCCGGAACCCGTCGTCGAGTGCATCGCCGACTACTACCGGACGACCAACGCGAACGTCCACCGCGGCCTCCACCAACTGAGCCAAGAGGCCAGTATCGCCTACGAGGACGCCCACGACCGCGTCGCCGAGTTCGTCGGCGCGTCGGGCGAGCGCGAGGAAATCGTCTTCACGAAGAACACCACCGAGAGCGAGAACCTCGTCGCCTACGCGTGGGGCCTGAACGAACTCGGCCCCGAGGACGAAGTCGTCCTCACCGAGATGGAACACCACGCCTCGCTGGTGACGTGGCAGCAGATCGCGAAGAAGGCCGGCGCGACCTGTCGGTTCATCCGCGTACAGGAGGACGGCACGCTGGACATGGACCACGCGCGCGAACTAATCGGCGACGACACGGCGATGGTCAGCGTCGTCCACGTCTCGAACACGCTCGGGACGGTGAACCCCGTCTCGGAACTCGCGGACATCGCCCACGACCACGACGCCTACATCTTCGTCGACGGCGCGCAATCGGTCCCGAACCGTCCCGTCGACGTGGAGGCCATCGACGCCGACTTCCTCGCGTTCTCGGGGCACAAGATGGCCGGCCCGACCGGCATCGGCGTCCTCTACGGCAAGAAACACCTCTTAGAGGAGATGGAGCCGTACCTGTACGGCGGCGAGATGATAAAGAAAGTCACCTTCGAGGAGTCGAAGTGGAACGACCTGCCGTGGAAGTTCGAAGCCGGGACGCCGCCCATCTGTCAGGGCATCGCGCTCGCGGAGGCCTGTGACTATCTGGACGACATCGGGATGGCGAACATCCAGCGCCACGAGAACGAACTCGCACAGTACGCGATGGAGCGACTGGCCGACGAGGGCGACGTGGAGATGTACGGCCCGCCCGTCGGCGAGGAGCGCGGCGGTCTGGTCGCGTTCAACCTCGAATCGGTCCACGCCCACGACCTCTCCTCTATCCTGAACGACTCGGCGGTGGCGATTCGGGCCGGTGACCACTGCACGCAGCCACTGCACGACAAGTTGGGCGTGGCGGCGTCGGCGCGCGCCTCCTTCTACATCTACAACACGCGCGAGGAAGTCGACAAGTTGGTCGACGCCATCGACGACGCCCGCCAGTTGTTCGCGTAGCGCGGTTCCGAGCGAGTCGTCGCCGTTTTCGCTCACATTTTTGCGGTAAGCGCGAAGGACTCGTTAGCGTTCTACCGCGGTGGTCAACCGCCACTCGCTCCGTTCGTGGCCGTCCCGCCCCGTTTCAATTGTTGATATTTCGTTCAGTATATTTATCATATAGAACATTCAACAATCTGTCGAGAAATGTCGGACGCGATAGATATCTCGGCGACCGTCTTCTGCCCCGCGCTCGGTCCGGACCCGCTCGTGGCGGACCTCTCGCTGCGGAGCGACGCCCTCGTCGTCGAGAACGACGCGTTCGTCGGCGAAATCGACCTCGGGAACGTGTTCGACGTCAAACTCGGCGCACGGCCGCAGGCGGCACCGTCGAGCTTCAACACCCCCGTGCTGACCGTCGGGTTCGAACGCGACGGGCGACGGCGAGTGCTGTTCGTCACTACCGACTCGGAGACCCTGACCTCGTTCGGCGGCCTTCTGTACCGACGACTCCTCGACGGGAAGGAAGTCGCCGTCCGCCACCCCGCCGAGGTCGGTGGGCGGGTGACCGACGCGACGTTCGATATCGGCCGTCTGCACGTCGTTCCGGAACGGGTCGGCTGTACGCAAATAGCGACGCCGTTCGACCTCAAACTGGAGGACATCGTCGATTTCTGGCGCGCCACCGAGGAGTTGCTCGGCGACCGGCAGTCGGTCATCCACATCCAATACGTCCGAAACGGCGTGGCGGTGTCGCTCGATTTGGCGCTGAATCCGCCCCGCGTCCAGCACCTCCTTGGCCGCCACCTCCAGCGGCGATACGTCGAGACCAGACGCGAGATACGGCGGTTGGACGTGCCGCCCGTGGCTATTCGCGCGCTCGTCCGACTGTACTCGCGCCGCGGCCGGGCAACGGCGGCGTCGCTGGTCGAGCGCGAATCGGTATCGGCCCGCGCGCTGGTCGACGGCCTCCGCCGCCGGGAGTTGGTCGAAGCCGTCGACGGCGAGGTGGCGCTGACCTCCCGCGGGTGGATTCTCGTCACCGAGTGCGTGAGCGACACCGGCCCCAGCGCCGCCGTCGACGGCCCGCGACGGTCGACCGGGCAGACGGACTGAGGGCGACCCGCTCTCGTTCCGGCGACCCTGACCGCCGCCCGACCTTTGAAACGGCCGACCCGCGAACCGTCGGTATGGCACTCGACGACATCGACTTGGAGTACGTCCGACTCGGCGAGACGGGACTGTCCGTCAGCGAACTCGCCTTCGGGACGTGGCGGTTCGGCCGCGAGGCCGACGACGGAACCGTCGAAATCGACCGCGAGCGCGCCCACGAACTGCTCGACGCGTACGAGACGGCTGGCGGGCGCTTCATCGACACCGCCGACGTGTACGGCGGCGGCGACAGCGAGCGCTGGATAGGCGAATGGCTGGCCGACAGGGACCGCGAGGAGTACGTGCTGGCCTCGAAAATCTACTGGCCGACGCGCGAGGACGACCCGAACGGCCGGGGCCTCGGCCGCAAGCACATCCGGCGCAACATCGACCTGATGCTCGATAGGTTGGGGACGGAGTATCTGGACGTGCTGTACATCCACCGCTGGGACGAGGCCACGCCCGCCCGCGAACTGATGCGGACCCTCACCGGCCTCGTCGACGAGGGCAAGGTGAACTACCTCGGCGCGTCGACGTTCGTCCCGAACGCGTGGCGGGTCGCGCAGGCGAACGAACTCGCCGAGCGCGAGGGACTGGAGCAGTTCACCGTCTCACAACCGCGCTACAACCTCGTCAACCGCGAAGTCGAGGGCGATTACCTCGACATGTGCGACCACTACGGCCTCGGCGTCTGCCCGTGGAGTCCGCTGGCACAGGGGATGCTCACCGGGAAGTACGACCGCGAGGACCGCACGGCCGACTCGGCGGCGGGCCGCAGCGACGACTGGAAGGACGCCTACCTCACCGACGAGAACTTCGCCGTCCTCGACGAGGTGCAGGCCGTCGCCGACGCAGAGGACGCGACGCCCGCGCAGGTGGCTATCGCGTGGCTCTCACACCACGACAGCGTGGCCGTCCCACTGCTGGGCGCGCGCACCGTCGACCAACTCGAAGAGAACCTCGGTGCGGCGGCCGTCGACCTCTCCGACGACCAGTTCGAGCGACTGAACGAGGCGAAGGGCGGCCCCTACGACGACATCTGAGTCAGCCTCGACCGCTCGGACGACCACTCCGGCCGAGCGAAGCGCGGTCCTACGGCGATACCTGGCCGCTGGCTCAGGTCCCGCCCCACTGCCACTGGCTCCGCTCGATGGCCTCGTCGAGACTCTCCAGACTCGCTTCGAACGGGTCCAGGTCGCGGTCCGTGTACTCGGCCACGATGGTGTGGGCGTGTTCGAGCACGTCGCGGACCTGTTCGTAGGTCTGCTCGGCCCCCTCGTCGTCCACGTCGACGGTGTCCACGACAGCTTCGGCGTGGCTCCGGAGTCGGACGGCGACGTCGGCGGCGACGGGTTCCATCGCGGCTCTCAGTCGGTCTTCGGCCGCGTCGTCGTACCGGGTGGCCGCTTCGTCGGCCGCTTTCAGATGTGACCGAACCCGGTTCCCGACGCGCCAGATGTCGTCGTACGTCCCGTTCTCGTCGCCGTACGCCCGCAACATCTCTCGGGCGTCGTCCAGTTCCCCGCGCAGGTCGCGCCAGCGCCGGGCGGTCCGGTCGAGGTACGCCGCCACCGCCTCGACGTCGCCGCCCGCCGGTCGGAAGGAGACGCGCTCGTCGCTCGTCTCGACCGAGAGCGAACGCCGCAAGAGCGACTCCCTATGTTCGACTGCGGTGACCGCGGCAAGCGACAGGTCGCTGTCCGGGGTCGAGCGGTCGCCGTCGACGACGAAGCAGACGCGGCGGTCCGACACCAGCGCGAAGGCGTAGCCGTCGTCGTCGGGCGTCAGCGTCTCGGTGCGGTCGGCGACGGTGCGTTCGAACCCCCGCGTACTCCACAGGGCGTACTCGGCGGATTCGTCGTCGTCGAGCAACGCGCCCAAGCCGTTCACCGTCTCCTCGTCGGGCGCGTCGTCGCCATCGCCGGACAGCGCCCGTCTCGACGCGTCGCGCACTCGGTCGAACATACCGGTTGCTACACGCTCGGGCGAGAGCGACCTATAACCACCCCCGCCCATGTGAGGGTGTGCCGTCCGACCGGTAGGTACCCGCGGCTGACCGGCGCTCGTCGGCATCGCCCAGTCACCGCCTGCCTCGGAACGCTTTTCCGGGCGACGGCCCTATCACTGTCCAACAATGGGTATCGGCGGCTCCGACATGTACCGGCAGCAGATCCTCGACCACTACAAGAACCCCCGGAACACGGGGTCCATCGAGGACCCGACGTTCACCCACATCGGCGAGAACCCGATGTGCGGCGACGAGATTCGGATGGACGTGGTGCTCTCCGAGGACGAAGAGACTATCGAACGCGTCGCCTTCGAGGGCGACGGCTGTGCTATCTCCCAAGCGTCCGCGTCGATGCTGACGGAGCGCCTCCACGGGATGTCCGTCGAGGAACTTGCGGCGATGGACCGCGACGACATCGTCGACATGCTGGGCGTCGACATCTCGCCGATGCGAATCAAGTGTGCCGTCCTCGCCGAGAAAGTCGCACAGGACGGGGCCGAGATTTACTTCGGCGAGAAGGACCTCGACAAGACGACCACCGAAGACGACGACTGACCGAAGACGTATTTTCGCGGCCCGCTTCGACCGAGTATGAGCGACGGCAACGAATGGGACCCGGACGACTACGACGACGACCACGGCTTCGTCCACGAGTACGGCGAGGACCTGTTGACACTGCTCGACCCGGAACCCGGCCAGCGGATTCTCGACCTCGGCTGTGGAACCGGGCACCTGACGGCCGCTATCGCCGACAGCGGGGCCGACGTGCTCGGCATCGACGCCGCTCCGGAGATGGTCGAGCGAGCGCGCGAGGAGTACCCCGACTGTCGGTTCGAACACGCAGACGCCCGCGAGTACGCGCCCGAGGCCCCCTTCGACGCCGTCTTCTCGAACGCCGCGCTGCACTGGATTCCCGGCGACGACCACGACGCCGTCCTCGAAACGGTCGCGGACGCCCTGACCGACGACGGCCGTTTCGTCGCGGAGTTCGGCGGGCGCGGCAACGTCGCGCGAATCGTCGCCGCCCTCGACGCGGAACTCGGCGAGCGAGGCTACGACGTGGCCACGCCGTGGTACTTCCCGAGCGTCGGCGAGTACGCGCCGCGACTCGAAGCCCACGGGATGGAAGTGACGTTCGCGCGCCTGTTCGACCGCCCGGTAGAACTGGAAGACGGCCCCGACGGCCTGCGCAACTGGGTCGGGATGTTCGGCGACGAGTTCTTCGCGGACGTCGACGAGACAGAACGCGAAGCGGTGCTGGACGGCGTCGAGGACCGCCTGCGCGAACCGCTGTTCGACGCCGCGACGGAGACGTGGACCGCCGACTACCGCCGGATTCGGTTCGTCGCCGAACGCCGGTGAGCGCGACTCTCATCCGCCGTGGCCGCGTAAACCGGGTATGTCCATCCCCGACGACGTGGCCGCGCTCATCGCGGACGCCCCGCTGAGCGCCCACCTCGCGACGAGCGTCGACGACCGACCGCACGTCGCGCCCGTCTGGTACGTCTACGAGGGCGGCGACGCCTACCGCGCCGCGAGCGACGCCGAGACGGTCCGAGACGACCGCCTGTGGGTACTCACCGGCGGGAAGAAACTCGAAAACGTCCGGCGGAACCCGCGGGTCGCCGTCTCCATCGAACGGGCCGACGAATCCGGCGTCGACTGGGCGGTCCAACTGCTCGGGACGGCCCGCGAGTCTGACGACGACGCCCGAATCGCGGCCGTCGAAGCGGCGATGACGGAGATATATCGAGACGGGACCGCAAGCGACGGCGGCGAGGACGCCGACCCGCCCGGCGAGTGGGCGCTGCTGGGGATTCGGGTCGGGACTGCGACGGTCCAGCGCTACGACGAGTAGAGCCCAGTCACCTCGAAGCGGGCCCCGCCGCTCTCGCTCTCGGTGGCGGCGATGCGCCAGCCGTGTGCCTCGACGATACGTTGAACGATGCCGAGACCGTATCCCGTGCTGTCCTCGGTGTGGGTCACGCCGAACTCGAACACGGAGTCGCGCTTCGCCGGGGGGATACCCGGCCCGTCGTCAGCGACGTAGAATCCACCCTCGAAATCGCCGACCGTCACCGTCACGGCGTCGCTGTCGTCGGTCCGTGGCTGGCTGTTCGTGGCACCGTGTTCCGCGGCGCCGTCGGCGGCCGGTCGCTCGTTCGTCGACCCGTGCTCGACGGCGTTTCCGAACAGGTTTTCGAAGACCTGCTGGAGGCGTTCGGGGTCAGCCAGCACGGACAGGTTCGTCTCGACGTCGAGCGTCGCGTCCTCCGTCTCCACCGCGTCCCACGCCGCTCGGCAGCACGATTCGAGGTCGACTTCGGCCTTCTCGTCGATGGTCTGGCCCTCCCGTGCCAGTTCGAGGAGGTCCGAGAGCATCGACTCCATACGGCCGATGGCGTCGGTTGCCTCCTCCAAGTGCGAGAGGTCGCCGGTCTCGTGGGCCATCCTCACGTGGCCGTCGATGACCTGCAACGGGTTCCGAAGGTCGTGGCTCACGACGCCGGTGAACTCCTCGAGACGCTTGTTCTGGTTCTCCAGCGCTCGTTCCCGGGCCTTCCGCTCGGTCACGTCCCGCAGGACGACGACGTACCCCTGGACGCTGTCGTACCGGTCCCGAATCGGTGTCGTCCGAACGTCGTAGGTCACCGTCGAGAGGCGGTCGCTGTGCTGTCTGAGGGTCGTCACCTCCGTCGGTTCCACGCGCACGCCGCCATCCGTCGGCGCGATGACGTCGCCGAGTCCGGGGATGCCCACGTCCGAGAGCGTCGGGTCGTCGAGTGCGCCGAGGTAGGGCGCTGCCGCCGCGTTTTGGTCGATGACCCGTCCCGTGCCGTCGACGACGAACACCGGGTCGCGCATCTCATCGAGGAGCGTATCGGCCGCCATCGGCGTGACGTCGAGGAAGTCGTACCGGAACAGCGCGACGCCGACCCCGGCGGCCTGTGCAACGAACAACACCGGCGTCAGGTCGAGACGCGGGTGCGGCGAGATACCCGCGAAGAACGCGACGTTCGCGAGCGCGACGGCCGACGTCCCTGCGAAGATGAGCCCTGTCTGTTTCCGATAGAGGTTGCGGCTCTGGACAAACAGGCGCCCGAGCAACAGGAAGGTCACCGACAG
Source organism: Haloarcula marina (assembly GCF_024218775.1). Classification (NCBI taxonomy): domain Archaea; kingdom Methanobacteriati; phylum Methanobacteriota; class Halobacteria; order Halobacteriales; family Haloarculaceae; genus Haloarcula; species Haloarcula marina. Next base: position 3,188,265 of record NZ_CP100404.1, read on the forward strand.
GAGCGCGTAGACGACGGCGAGTTCGAGGTACGCGAGGGGACCGAACACCTCGTACGGGAGGCGGACGACGCCGTACTGAGCGACGCCGCGAGTGGTGTAGACCAGTTCGCCGGGATTCAACACGTACAGGAGCGCGTACACGGCCGTCTGTGCGCCGAGCAGACGGCCCACGATGGGCGGGACCCACGTACTGTCCCCGGTGTACTCGACGACGAACTGGAACCAGATGACGGCGGCTGAGACTCCGGTGAAGGCGACGAACGGGCCCAACAGCAAGGCGAACGCGTCCGTCGGACTGAGCAACTCGAGGAGCGTCAACAGCGCCCACGTTCCGTCGGCGGCCATCAGGAGCGAGAACCACCCCGAGACCGGATGCCGAGTCCGCCTGCGGGCGTACCACGCGAACCCGAAACTGGTGACCACGGCGACGGCGATGAGCACCACCACTACCACGCTCACCGTCGCTGGTCTGAGCATACTCCCGATACAACACTCGTCCCTAAACAGTTATGCCACCGTTATCACGACTGAGAGCGAGGCGAGTGTCGGGCGTGGAGGCTCCATTGAAACCGTCAGGGATTGAGCGGAGTGGCGTACCGAATCCGGAAGGTGGAATCAGCAAGTCTCCGTCCTTGGTTGCAGACTCGCCGGTATGAACTGCGTCAGGACTCGCGCCACTTGTGGCCGCACTCGACGCAGGTGAACAGCCGAACCTCGTAGGAACCGCCCGGTTTCGGCATCATCTCGTAGTAGGCCCGGTCGCTGTCGCAGTCGTCCGCCGGACACGGCTCCTGCACCGTCTCGGAGGAGTCCTTGGTCGCGTCGGCCACGGTCGGTGCTCCGTCGTCCCGCTGCCCATCCTGGGTCGCCATCGCCGCTTCAGCTTGCGAGTCCCGCGGCTCCTCGTGCTCACAGGAGCGACACACCCACGTGTCCTCCTCCGTGTGCATAATCGAACCACACTCGTCACAAAATTGCATATACCACACGGAGACACGATTGTCGGATATATGTGTTAATTTCCGATTCGTCGTGGATTTCGGGCACCGTCTCGTGCCGACTGAACTGGTCTCACGAGACAGCGCCGGTTCTCGGTGTGCGACGTGTTGCATACGCGGCTCGTCTGCAGCAGTTCCGTTAGGAGCTACTCAGTGGTTGTCAGTAACGACGTGCCCGATACAGCGGATGTAGCCAGCACACTGTCGTCTGTGGTTCCAACTGAGAACCGTTACATGGACGGCCGGAAATCGATGTAGCGTCAGGTCACTCTACATCGAGCGTGTCCAGGGCCTCGCCGAAGGTCGTCACCGGGACCACGTCGGCCTCGTGATCTTGTAGGAGCGGCGGCCCGAGCAGCGACGTCAGGCTCTCAAACGTGTCCGCTTCGACCATCAAGTAGAACGTGTGTTCATTCGGCGCAACGAACGAACTCTGGACGGTGACGCCTTGAGATCCATCGGCGTCCTCCATCCGGGCGACCAGTTCGCTCGCCTTCCCTTCGTGTTCATCCCGGGCCCAGCAGTTCTCGGGGCTGTGGGTCAGACTGACATGGAATAACATCGGCACTACATACAGGGAATTAACGTCATTTTGTAATAGACCCACTTCACCTCAGTAAGATGAACGTACGAAATATGCGAGCAGTATCTTCAAACTGAACCGCTCTCTCCTCATGGTTTCAAGCAGCATCAAGAAGGAAAATCGACGATTTTCGTCAGTTCGATCCCTGCTCCCGTGGTTCAGTCATCGCCGACCGCGAGCGATCACGGCTCAGGACGTACCCGAAGACGGCACCCAGGAGGATACCGTAGACGAGGTGGGTCACGAAGCCGATTGGCACGATGAACGGAACCGGGAGCGGTCCCAAGCCGACGGCGTTCGCCCAGATTGGCAGGACGACGCCAGCGGCGACCAACTCCAGGACGATACCGTAGGCGGCGCCCAGCCCGATCATCCCCAGAAGCCCGTACTCACGGAGTGAGGTCCTGGTGACGATCGCGGCGAAGACCAGGGCGAAGACGACACTGTGGACGAGGTGGGCGATCCACCCCATCGCTACCGTCGGCTGGCCGTAGAGCCCGCCAACCAGGGGCATCGCGTTCATAACGAAGTGCATTATCAGGCCCATGCCGATACCGGCGACGAGCCCGCCAGCGACCGCGCTGCTCCACGTCCGCGTGGACGACATGGTGGGGCTGGCGGTTTCGACGGTTGTAGAACTCATTGGTCATACACCGATTGTATATACGTCATACGAGGTGAAAAACTCATATTGCCGCATACGTCCGGGGCCTGAGAATGAGACGTGGCTCAACAGATGATGGGAGCCTAACTGAACTCGGCCAGATATGTTGGCACCGCAAGAGATACGCGTGCTGTATACAGCACCGCCTCATCAACCTACTCGATTCCTATCAGTGACGGTGTGCCCGATACAGAGGCTGAATGCAGCACCGGTTGCATGTTGATTTCACGTTGATTCGACTGAATCAGCCGGTGTTGTGTGTGGCGTCGTCACCGTGGTGAATTCTTCAAGATGCATCTGGTATTGATTCTTGGGTCGAGAGTGTATCATCCGGGTACTGTGGCGTCGTGAGCACGATGCAATCCGCAGCAGACCTTTACAAGCTGGACGCAAACGGTACAGACAATGGCTACTGAGGCGACGTTCACGGTTCCGTCAGACCAGTTTCCCTTGGGGACAGTGTTCGACCAACTGCCGAACGTGAGGGTCGAACTGGAGCGAATCGTCCCCGCACAGAACGTGGTGATTCCCTACTTCTGGGTGCGGGGAACCGAAGTCACCGACATCGAGGGCGAGTTCACCGAGCACCCGGGCGTGAAGAGCATTCGGCTAGTCGACTCTGTCGATGACGAGTACTTGTTACGCGTCGAGTGGGCGATAGACTACGACGACGTGCTAACTGTACTGGCGGAGACAGGGGTTCCACTGATCGAGGCCATCGGGACAAACCACCAGTGGACATTCGAGGTTCGCGGTGATGACCGAAGTGACATCGTTGACTTTCAACGACGCTGTCGAGAGCTGGACATCCCGATCACGATGACGGCACTGCACGCACTCACGCCGGTTGAGACGACAACCGAAGCCGGCCTCACTGACACCCAGCTAGAGGCGCTGGTACTTGCCTACCAGCGAGGGTACTATGAGTCCCCCCGCCAGGTCACGTTGGAAGCCCTCGGCGAGGAACTCGGCATCTCACAGCAGGCCGTCGGCTCCCGCCTCCGTGGGGGAATCAAACACGTCCTCGGGAGCACACTCTCAGCCCTTACAGTCCAATCCTGAGTGGGTACGTAAGCCAGGGTTGTGTATGAAAAGGGTTGTGTATGAAAAGGGTTGTGTATGAAAAGGGTTGTGTATGAAACGGGTTGTGTATGAAACGGGAGGTAAGAACGGGTTGTGTATGAAAAAGGTAAGATGATTGTCGTCGTTCGTCTGTATGTGGATATGGCGAGTAAGGGGCCTCTCACCTTCGACTCGGTACTCGACCTGTGTCGGCATCGGTATCGGCGGATCGTCCTCGGGACGCTCGTTGAAGACCGGCGGTCTGTAACGATCGACGACCTTACCGAAGTCGTCCTCAAGTACAATCACGATACGACAATTGCAGCGGCGTCTGAGAACGTACGAACCGATATTCGCCTCTCACTCCATCACGTTCACCTCCCGAAGTTGGCCTCGGGAGGACTCATAACGTATGATCCAGAGCGACAGTTCGTGGAACCAACCGCGCAACTCGATCAAGTACAGTCGACCCTGTCTACGGTTCTCGGTGCCGAGCCCACACTCGAACCAGTACTCGAACGTTAGCGTCGACAACCGCTCCCCATTCTCGCTCAGTACAAAATCGCTGCATCGAGAAGACGAAGACAACGAACAAGACACATTCGTACACGCGGCTGAGGCAGCGTAGATTGAGTAAAACAGACGAGCGCGGATTGCAGAATGTATCCTCTGTATCGAACGATTCAGTCGGCTCGTTTTCGGCTACCCGCTGGTGACCGATACGCGCCCGCTATTCAGCACTGACGCTGGGACCTATCCCCGCTCGAAGGTTTCGGCGAGGCCGCCCTACGCCAGGAAGACGTGTCGCGGCCGGTCGGCCAGCACGTCCCGGCCCCAACTCACCGTGTCCGAGAAGGCGTCGGAGCGGAAGAACGCCATCGCGTCCTCCTTGCTGTCCCACTGACTGGCGATGAACATGTCGTTCGCGTCGTCGACGTTCGCCAGCAGTGCCGTCTCCCGGTGGCCGTCCATGTCGGCCAACAGGCCGCCGACGGTGTCGAACTTCTCGACGAACTCCTCGCGGTACTCCGGTTTGACGGTGTAGAACATCCCCATCGTCCCGAAGCCGTCGCCCTCGCCCTGCCGGTGCACCACCTCGGGCAGGTCCGTGAGGTACTCGCTGGCCGTTTCAGCGGCGTCCTCGGTGTCCCACAGCGAAGCGACGGCGGTGGTGTCCGAGTCGGCGTCGCGGTACACCGTCGTCCGGACGTGCGTATCGTAGCGGTCGAACGCGCTCCGGAGGTCGGCCACCTCCTCGGCGAGTGCGTCGGCGTCGGCCCGCGAGTAGACGACCAGCGCGTACACGTCCTCGCCGTGCGGTTGTCCGGCGTAGACGCCCTCGGATTCGAGTTGCTCGCGGATGGACTGCGAGGAGGCGGCCGCCTCGCCGCCGTTTCCTCCCGACTCGTCAGCGCCGTCGTCGGCCGCGCCCAACTGCCCGCCCAGTTGCTCCTCGACCCCGTCAACGTCGCTGAGGAACCCGGCCGCCGTCTCGGCGGCCTCCTTGGCCGTCCAGATGCTGACGAGGTAGGTCTGCCCGCTCTGTGCGCGGACGGTGGTCGTGACGTGGCGGTCGTAGTGGTCGAAACTGTTCCCGAGTTCCTCCACATCGTCGACGATGTCCTCGGCGTCGGCCGACGAGTGGAAAATCAGCGCGTAGTCGCCCGCGTCGTAGGCGTTCCCCTCGTGGAGGCCGAGGCGACCGACTCGCTGGACGGCGTCGTCTACCTCCTCGAAGTCACCGGACACGTCCGGGCGGCCGCCGCCCGAACTCGATTCAGTGCCCCCGGGAGACGGATGGTCGTCGGCGGAGGGGTGGTCGCCGCTGGCGCTGTCGCCGCCGTGTGGGTGGTCACCTTCGCCCGCGTTGCCGGGGTGCGGGCCGCCGCGTTCGTCGGCGTCGCCACCGTGGGCGTGTCCCGCACCGGCCTCGCCGTGCGCGTGGGCGGCGGCCGTCTCAGCGTGGTCCGGTACCTCGGCGTGCCCGCCCGCCTGCGCGGCCGTCTCGACGGCCCGGTCGTCGGTGGGGACCCGCTGGCCCGCCAGCACCGCGGGGAGGTCCGTCGGGTCGAACCGCCGTCCGACGTAGAACGGCCCGAACTCGGCGAACTGCGACGTGGAGGGGTCGAACCGCATCTCCGTCAGCAGTTCCTTGATGTTCGTCATGTCCTCACTCCAGAGCGTGATGCCCCACTCCCAGTCGTCGAAGCCGATAGACCCGCAAATCATCTGGTTCACGTCGCCGCCGTAGCCCCGGCCGATGTCGCCGTGGCGCTTGATGTGGGCCGCTCGCTCCTCGAAGGACGTGTCGTACCAGTTCTGGTCCGGGTCGCGACGCTTGCTCATCGGGTAGAAACAGACGAACTCCTCGTCGGGAACGTCGGGGTGGAGACGCGCCTGAATGTACTGCGCGAGACCCGAATCGTCGTCCACCTCGCCGTCGAAGTACTCGCGGGATTTCTCGGTGTAGCCCGACGCCTCCGTGACCGAGACGTACGAGAACGCGCGCTCGGTGAACGCCGCGAGTTCCGTCTGCTCGAAGTGTCGCTCGGCCGCATCGAGGTCGCCCATCGTCGGCCGGAGGTGGAGAATCATGAGGTCCGCCTTGTGGCCGAGGACGGTGTAGACAGCGGTCTGTCCCTCCTCGGCGTCTTCGAGGGCCTCGTAGGCCGAGAAGAAGTCGATGCCCTCGGAGAGCGCCCGGTCGCGGACGCGCGAGGGGGCCTCGCGCCACGCGTCCCAGTCGATGCGCCGACAGTCGTGCAGCACGTACCAGCCCTCCTCCGTCTGCGGGGGCTTGCGTTGGTCCATGTCGGCGGTTACGGTTCGACGGTAAGGAAACTTCCCATCTCCCCGGCGGCTACTCGTCGACGCCGAAGATGCGGTGCAGTTGGGACTCGATTTCGGCAACGAACTCCGACAGGACGGTCTCGAACTTCTCGTCGTCGACGATGACCGCGGTGAGTCGGTCCCGCGGGTTCTCGGGCAGTTCGACGCGGAAGCCCTCGCCCTCGTCGTAGAACGGTTCGGACTCGTTGAGCACCTGCTGGTCGATGGCGTGTACCAACTCCGAGTCGTACTCGTCGTTCAGCACCTCGAAGGCCTGTTTGTACGCCTTCTGGAGTTCCGGGAAGTAGTTCGCGTACTTGTCCTCGAACTGCTCGGGGTCGAAGTCGGTCATTGGCGAGGGCTAGACGGCGGGGGATAAAGATTGACCGGACTCGCGTCGCTCAGGGCCGCGTCGTCCGGGCGTCTCGCTTCGGGAGATAGACGACGAGGTAGGTCACGAACGCGATGCCGAAGATACCGGCCAAGACGACGTAGACGCGAACGTCGAGTCCCGCGAGGATAGCGAGAATCTCTTCGATAGTCGCTCTGGGGTCCGCGAACCCGAACGTCTCGGTGTACGCCAGTAGCCCGGCGAGACAGACGAGGACGATGTCGAACAGCAACCGCCGGTCCATCGTATCGTCTGCTCATGGGTGAGGCCGCCGTATAGCTCTTTTTGCCAGTCCGCTGAAGCCTCCTCACGTCAGTTGCTCGGCCACCACGTCGTCGGCGGCCTCGATGAACGCCGCCTCCTCGCCAGCGGGGATGGTCGCACCCGCGGCGATGTCGTGGCCGCCGCCGTCGCCGCCCACCGACTGCGACGCCTCGCGCATCACCACCGAGAGGTCGACGCCGCGGCCCACCAGCGGGCCGGTCGCCCGCGAGGACACCTTCGTCTCGCCGTCGGCGTCGGCGAAGGCGATGATAGGTTTGTCGGCGTCGACGCCGTCCGTGCCGAGAGCCATCCCCGCGACGATGCCGACGATGGTCTCTCTGATGGCGCTCCCGGCCTCGAAGTACTGGACGTGCTCGGACTGGGTGACGCCCCGGTCTCTGACGAGGTCCAGCCCTTCCGAGAGGTTCCGGCGGTGGTTCGCCAGCAGTTTCCGGGCCTGTTCCAGCGGGGCGTCTCGCTCGCCGAGGCACACCGCCAGTCCCACGTCGGCCCGTTCGTAGCGGGCGGTGGCGTTGAGCAGCGTCGAGAACTCGCTGGCGTCCCGCAGTTCCGTCCCGGTCGGTTCGGCGGTGAGCGTGTACGTCGTCCCGACGAGCGACTGTATCTTGTCGGCGGGGACGCCACGCGTGACCGCCCGCTGGACCAGCGCGCTCGCCACCGTCTGTCGCTCGTCGTCGGTCAGGTCGGCCCACGTGCGCCACTCGCCCTGTCGTTTCAGGTCCAACCCGAGTTCCTCGAGGAAGCGCGTCGCGCCCGCTTGGTCGTTAGAGATGCCCGGAATCGGGACCTCCGTCGCGTATTCGAGCAGTTTCGGGAGCGGGCGGGTCTGCTTGCCGTACAGCGAGAGGTCCGTCCCCTCCTCGAGTACGTCGGCCTCGATGCCCTCCGCGACGAGGTTCGCGTTCGCGCCGACGAGTTCGCCGCCGACGGCCTGCATGTCGCCCACGGCCCCGACGACGGCCAGCGCCGCCAAGTCGCGGTTGTCGACGCCCTCCGATTCGAGCGCGCGGGCGAGGACGTAGGCCGCGCCCGCGCCCGACAGTTCCGACGCCCCGTTGACGCCGACGAGCAGGGGGTTACAGTGGTACGCGAAGTCCGCGTAGCCATCCGTGTCCTCGATTGCGTCGGGGTGGCAGTCCTCGGGGGCCGAGGGTTGGTGGTGGTCGGCGATGACCGCCTCGAAGTCGCCCGCCGCGACGTGTTCGGAGATAGCGTCCAACTGGCCGGACCCGAAGTCGGTGAACAGCACCGTCTCGAAGTCGCGGGCGGCGATGCTGGCGATTTCGTCGGCGTCCAGTTGCTTTTTGAACACCGTCTCGACGGCGATACCGGCCCGCGTGAGCATCGTCGTCGCGATGGCGGCGCTGGTCAGGCCGTCGGCGTCGATGTGGGAGGCCAGGAGGACGCGGTCGGCGGCCCGCAATCGGTCGGCACACGCCGTCGCGCGGTCGGCCAACTCGGGAACGGGGCCGGGTGTACTCATCGTGGCGGGGTAGGTGCGCCCCGGCATAAAAACCTTCAGTCGCGGTCACGCGACCTGCCGCTGTCGATAGACCGTCAGGGTCTTGCCGTCGTACTCGACGGTCGTCTCGATGGTTATCCAGCCGTCGGCCCGCTCGACGGCCAGCGTCTGGCCGAGCGAGAGGGCGACGCGCTGGGTCGCGGTGTGGGCCTCGCCCGCGCCGAGGGACCCGACCCACTCGTAGCCCGACCACACCTCGCTGCCGTCGGTTCCCCGCCCCGCGTAGATGGTCGCAGTGACCCCCACTTCCGTCGCCGGGACCGCCTGTTCGTTCCGGAGCGTCGAGGTCACGTCGCGGCAGGTCCGGCCGCACTGCGTTATCCGGTCAATCCGGAGCGTAAACGGCGGCGGCCCCGGTGTCGGCGTCTCGACCCGGGGTGATTCAGCACCGTCGCTGGTCGGCGGGGCCGTTTCCCCACCGCTTGCGAACGGACCGACGCCGACGATGAACGCCGTGCCCGCGCCGACTGCGGCGAGAACGACCACGAGGACGGCGGCGTCTCGACGGCTCACTGCCACGACCGGACGACTCCCGAGAGCGACGTGCGCATACCCTCCGTAGGGCGACCCCAGAAATAAACCCCGGTAGCACCCCCGACCGGTCGGCGGCCCGCCGAACCGCCGATGGTGTTATCTGATTGTCACTCGTAGCCTGTGGCATGTTCTCCGCGAGACGTTGCAGTGCGGCCCAGGCGTTCGAGTGTCCCAGCGAGGAATCCCGATGAGTCTGTTCGGCCGCCTCGGATTCGCCATCCGAGCGAGACTGAACGCGCTGTTGAACCGCGCGGCAGACCCTTCGGCGGAGTTGGACTACTCCTACGAGGAGTTGCGCGACGAACTCCAGCGGGTGACCCGCGGCATCGCCGACGTGACGACCCAGAAGAAGCGACTGGAGATTCACCGGCGGCGGTTGCGCGAGAACGTCGAGAAGTACGACGGGCAGGCCCGGGAAGCCATGCAAGAGGACCGCGAGGACCTCGCGCGACGGGCGTTGGCGAAGAAACAGACCCACGTGAGTCAGATAACCGAACTGACCGAACAAATCGACGCCCTACAGGGGACACAGGACCGCCTCGTCGGGAAGCGGGCCGAACTCAGTAGTCAGATAGAGCAGTTCCGGACGAAGAAAGAGACGATGAAGGCCCGCTACGAGGCCGCCGAGGCCTCGGCCCGCGTCTCCGAGGCCTTCACCGGCGTCGGCGACACGATGGCCGACGTACACCGCTCTATCGAGCGTGCGACCGAGCGGACCGAGCGCATGGAGGCCCGTGCCGCCGCCCTCGAAGAACTCGAAGCCAGCGGCGAACTGGAGTCCGTCTTGGACGAGGGCGACGACGTGGAACGGGAACTCGACCGCCTCTCGAACGAACGGGCCGTCGAGTACGAACTGGAGACGCTCCGGGCAGAGGTCGAGGAAGACGAGAAGACTGCGGAAGCGGCCGACTGACCCGTTCAGTCGTGGTACGTCGGGGCCGCTCCCTCGACGACTTCGCAGGCCAGCGTCTCGAAGTCCGCGCGCTCCGGGACGACATCGACCGAGATGCCCGCGTTCTCAGCTGTTTCCTTCGTGGGTTCTCCGATAGCGCCGACGGTCGCCGCTTGCAGGCCTTCGATCGCTTCCGTCCGAATACCCTGGTCGGCCGCCGCCGCGAGGAAATGTCGCACCGTCAACGACGAAGTGAACAGCGCCGCGTCCAGTTCCCCGTTGGCCGCGAGTGCCGCCGACTCGCCGGACCCTTCGGGCCGAACGAGACGGTAGAGGATGGTCTCGTGGACGTACGCGCCCGCCGCTTCGAGGCCGTCGGTCAGGACCGCCGACCCGTGGTCGGAGCGGGCGACTTCGACACGAGCGCCCGCGACCTCGTCTTCGAGTCGTTCGACCAACCCCGTGGAGGAGAACTCCTCGGGCACCACGTCGACAGTGTAGCCCGCTTCCCGGAGCGAGGCGGCCGTGGCATCGCCGATAGCGCAGACGGTCGCGCCGTTCGGCGACCATCCCGCCTCGGCGGCGAGTTCCACGCCCGTCTTGCTCGTCAGGACGACGTAGTCGGCGTCCGTTCGAGGCGTCGCGTCGGCCGGTTCGACGGCGAGCATCGGGTCTGGAACCGGGTCGGCCCCGAGCGATTCGAGCAGTTCGACGGCCGCCGCCAGTCGCTCGTCGTCGGGCCGGAACGCCGCCACGCGGAGTCGCGGTTCTTCGCGCATCACGACCCCTCTAAGAACTCCACGACCTTTGCGCGCTCGCCCGCTACCGCACCGATGACGGTGATTGCGGGCGGTTCGATGCCTTCCTCGTCCCGAACGTCGACGATAGTCTCAAGCGTCCCCGTGGCGACTCGCTGGTCGGGCCACGTCGCCCGTTCGACGAGGGCGACGGGCGTCTCGGGGTCCATCCCCGCCTCCCGGAGTGCGGCGGTGTAGTCCGGCAGTTTGCCGACGCCCATCAGGACGACGATGGTCCCGCCGGTGTCGGCGAGCGCCTGCCAGTCGACGGCCGACTCCGCTTTCGTGGGGTCCTCGTGACCGGTGACGAACGACACCGACGAGACGTGGTCGCGGTGGGTGACGGGGATGCCCGCCACCTCCGGCCCCGCGATGGCGCTCGTGATTCCCGGGACGACTTCGAACGGAATCTCGTTCTCGGCGAGGTGGACCATCTCCTCGCCCCCGCGGCCGAACACCGTCGGGTCGCCGCCCTTGAGTCGAACGACCGTCTTGCCTTCGTGGGCGAGTTCGACGAGGCGGGCATTCGTGTACTCCTGCGGCGTCCACTCGCCACCGGCGCGCTTGCCCACGTCCTCGCGCTTCGCCTCGGGGATGAGCCCGAGAATCTCCGGCCCCGGGAGTTTGTCGTGGAGGACCACGTCGGCCGACTCCAGCAGGCGCTTGGCCTTCACCGTCAGCAGGTCCGGGTCGCCGGGGCCGGACCCGACGAGGTACACCTTGCCGACCGTCTCGTCGCTCATGGCTCGTCCTCCTCGCCTTCCTCGCGAGCGGTCGCGGCGTCGTCGTCGGCCGCCCCGGCGTCGCGTTTGGCTTCGGCGACGAGGTCGGCCGCGCCCTCGTCGGCCAGTTCCGCCGCGAGGTCGACCGCCGCGTCGACGTGCCGTTCGACCGGGAGGTCCCGAGTCGCGGTCACTTCCTCGTCGCCGTCGCGCGAGAGGACGCGAACGGTCGTGTGGACGACGCCGCCCTCCACCGTCGCGTACGCGCCGATAGGCGCGACACAGCCACCGCCAAGTTCGGCGAGAATCGTCCGTTCGACGGTCGTCTCGACGCGCGTTCGCGGGTGGTCGATGCGGTCGTTGATGTCGTCGGCGACCTCGCCGTCGAGCGCCGTGACCGCCAGCGCGCCCTGTCCCGGCGCGGGGACGAACGTCTCGGGGTCCAACTCTGTGGCGGCGACGTGGTGGCTCAGCCCCGACCGGTCGAGGCCCGCCTTCGCGAGGACGATGGCGTCGTACTCCGTCTCGTCGTCTCGGCCGAGCGCGCGGCGCTCCAGTTCCGAGAGGCCGTTGAACCATGCTTCCACGTCCTCGTCGTAGGGGAACTCGTAGTCGCTGTCCGCCTCGCCAGCGTGTTCCTTCCGTTCCTGTTCGGCCTCGTGGCGCTCCTGATGTTCGCGCTGGAGCGACGGCGCGAGCAGTTTCTCGACGCGCGTGTCGACGTTCCCGCGGAGCGGTTCGACGACGAGGTCCGGCCGTTCGGCGAGTAACTGAGCGCGCCGTCGGAGACTGGACGTGCCGACGACTGCGCCCTCCGGGAGGTCCGCCAGCGCCGTCCCGTCCGGCGTCACGAGAGCGTCACCCGGCGCGGCCCGTTCGGGGACGCCAGCGACCACGAGGTTGTCGGGTCGCTCGGTCGGCATGTCCTTCATCGAGTGGACCGCGGCGTCGAGTTCGCCGTCCATGACCTTCTCGTCGAGGCTCCGGACGAACGCGCCGGTCTTGCCTAACCGGTGGATGAGTTCGTCTCGAATCTGGTCGCCCGTCGTCTCGACTTCCGTGAGTTCGACCGTCCGCCGACGGCTGGCGAGGCTGTCCCGCACCGTCGCCGCCTGTCGCAGGGCGAGGTCGGACCCCCGTGTCGCAAGCCGGAGCGTGTCCGCGCGCGTAGTCATACGTGACTCTTGGCCCGGCCGCCGTGAAAAGCACATCACTTCCGTCGCCCGCGAGAGTCTGAAAAGGTTGTTTGGATAGATACCCACACATTTAACGCCCGTAATTCCGTACCTCGACACTATTCACGACAATGTGGGGGCAACAAGCAGCGCGCGGACGACGGGGGAGTGCGGAGTGGGTGACCGATGCGCCGACGTGAGTTCCTCGCCGGGACGGCGGGCGTCGGCGCGATGGCGCTGGCGGGAACGGGGGCGGGCGCGGGCGTCCCGAACGAACATCCCGGCCCGCCGCGGTTCCTGACCGTCGGCGAGGCAATCGACTACGAGTTGTGGCAGGGCGGCGTCCCGCCGGAACCGGTCCAGCGCGACGACCTCGCGCCCCGGATTCCGAACCCGGACAGCGCACACGGGTCCTACGCCGACGCGCCAGCGGACTCCGCGTACTCCTGGTCGCTCGCCTCGAAGCCCGCCGGAAGCACCGCCACGATAGACGCGGGGACCGACGCCGCGTGGGGCGACCCGGACAACGACGACGACGTCATCGAGTTCGCACCCGACGTGGCGGGCGAGTACCGCCTCCAGTTGCAGGTCGACGGTGGCGCGAAAACCTACGAGCAACTGGTCCGGGCGTTTCCGACCCCCAGCGACGGGTCCACGCCACCCCGGATTCGGCTGGACGGGACCTACGACGCCGGAGCGAACGAGTACACCCTGACAGCGACGCCCGCGGCCGCACCGAACGGGAGCGCCGACGACGACGGCCTCACGGTCGAGATATACCGCGACGACCGGACCAGCGACACCGATTCACAGCGTCGGGTCGCCAGCGGTACCGGAACGACGACCCACACCGTCGACGCCGCCAACGTCACGGGAACCGTCCGATTCCACGCGGTTGCCTACGACGGCACAGACGGGCACAGCGTCGTCGACACACTGCATCTCGACTCGGGGAGCGTCGAGCGGTGGAACGACCCGCCAGAGTGGGTCGAAAACGCCACCGTCTACGAGATATTCACGCGGTCGTGGGCGGGCGACGACGCCCAGCAGACGACCTTCTCGTACCTCGAATCGCGCGTCCCCTACCTCGCCGACGACCTGGGGGTCGACGCGGTGTGGCTGACCCCAATCGTCGCGGCGACGAGCACCGACCCCGGGTACGGCGGTGGCGGCCACCACGGCTACGACACGGAGAACTACTTCGAGACCGCGAGCGACCTCGGAACGCTCGCCGAGTACGAGTCGTTCGTCCAGGCCTGCCACGACAACGGTCTCAAGGTCGTCTTCGACTTGGTCGGCAACCACGTCTCGGACCAGCACGACCTGTACCGGAACGGGGCCGCGACCGACGACCCGTACGGCGACTGGTTCAAGCGCGACGCGAACGGGGACGTCGACGCCTACTTCGGGTGGACGAGTCTGAAGAACCTCGACTACGGCAACCCCGCCGTGCGAGAACACCTCCTCGCCGTCGTCGACCAGTGGGCCCCCATCGTCGACGGGTTCCGCTGTGACGTGGCCTACGGCGTCCCGCACGGCTTCTGGAAGGAGGTCCGCGAGCGAGTCAGGGCAGTCGACACTGACTTCCTCATGCTGGACGAGACGATTCCGGCCTCTCCCGAGTACTCCGAGGGCGAGTTCGGGATGCATTTCGGGACGGCCCTCCACTACACGCTGCGAGACATCGCGCGCGGAGACGCCGCCCCGACAGCACTGCTCGACACCGTCGAGAAACGGCGTGACTCGGGCTTTCCCGACTCGGCGGGCTTCCTGCAGTACCTCGGGAATCACGACGAGGGCCGCTTTCTCGACGTGGGGACCGCGTCACAGCAACGGGCCGCGGCCGCCGCGACGTTCACCCTGCCTGGCACACCGATGGTGTACTACGGCGAAGAGATTCTGCTGAATCGGGGCGGCGAGTACGACGACGAGGCCCGGGAACCGATGCAGTGGAGCGGTCTGTCGACCACCCAGCAGGCGAACCGGCAGTTCTACCGGAACCTCATCGACCTGCGGAGCGGCGAGAACGCGAAGCCATCGCTACAGTCCGACGCCGACTTCCGCCCGGTATACTACGAGAGCGACAGCGCCGACGTGGTCGCCTACGGCCGCGAGACGGGCGGCGACGCCGCCGTCGTCGTCCTCAACTTCGGTGCCGAGAGCGCGTCGGTCGACCTGCGAAGTACGGTGGGGACGACCGACCGAATCTCGGGGAAGGGCGTCGGGTCGACGAGCGACGGGACGACCACCGTCACCGTCGACGACGCCCTCGTCCTCGACGCGACGCCGCCGCTCCTCGGCGACCGACTCGCTCGCTGGCGCGACGAGACGAGCGACGACTACGGCCCTGGAACCTATCGCTACCCGACCGGGAGCGGGGTCTACGACGGCGCGTTCGACCTCACGGGCTTCGAGATATACGACCGCGGCAAGGACTACGTCTTCCTGTTCGAACTCGCGGGCGGCGTTCAGAACCCCGACGGGGCGGGCGCGGGGTTCTCCGCGCAGTTCCCGCAGGTGTACCTCGACACCGGGAGCGGAGCGACCAGTACGGCGGGTCGGCCCGGACTCAACGTCGGGTTCGCGTCGGCGTACGACCGACGCGTCGTCGCCGACGGCTACACCGACGGGAGCGGGGTCACCAACGCCGTCGAAGCGGCCGACGGAAGCGTCGTCTCCGAGTCGGTCACCGCAGCGACCTACCCGAGCATCGGAACCGGCGCAATCGGCGTCACCGCGCCCAAGAGTTCGCTGGGCGACCTGACGGACGCGATGGTCGTGCCGGTCCTACTCGGGAGCGGCGACGGCCCCGGCCGCGTCCGCCCCGTCGACAGAGCACGCTCCACCACCCACTTCGGCGGCGGCGCAGACGACGCGACAGACACGAACGTCCTCGACGCGATACAACCGCGCGGGACCCGGCAGTCCTCCGCGCTGAACGACGGCGGGTCGCTCGAACTGCTCTCCGTGCGCCGCGGGATGCGCCACGCGACGGCGGGCGGCCGACTCCTCGCGGAGTGGGACGACCCGACCGGCGACGACGACGGGCCCGGCGGGTACACCTACCCCACCGACGAGGCGTTCTACGACGGCGCGTTCGACCTGACGAACGTGGCCATCTACGAGACGAGCGAGCGCTACAAGTTCGTGTTCACCGTCGCCGAGGGCTTCGAGAACCCGTTCGGCGGGAGCGGCGGATTCAGCCTCCAGTACCCGCACCTGTACGTCCACGACCCCGAGGGGAGCGGCGGCGCGACGGCGAGTTCCGGCGGCCGGAACGTCACCTTCGAGAGGCCGTTCCACTACCGAATCGCGGCCGACGGCTTCCGCGGCGGCGAAGTCGTCGACGGGGGCGGAACCGAACTGAGCGGTGACGTGAGCGCCACGGCCCACGAGTCCTTCGAAGGTATCGTCGTCGACGCGCCGAAGTCGCCCATCGGCGACATCTCGGAGATGGACGTGGCGCCGCTCCTGTTCGGCGAGGACAGCGGCGGCATCCGAGGCGTGGCCGCCAGCAGCGGCGAGTACACCTTCGGCGGCGGGAGCGACGGCGACACCGACCCGCACGTCGTCGACATGGTGACGCCCGGCGACACCGACCAGTCGGCGGCGCTGTCCTACGACAGCAGGACGCGGGCGACGATACCGTACGTCGCCGTCGACGAGACGGACCCCGTCGTGGCCGCCGTCGCTGGCGACGACGGCGAGATGTCGCTCGCGGACATCGCGGAGGCCCGCGAACACTGGGAATCCGGCGAACCGCTGAACGGCCAGCGAATCGACTATCGGACGCTTCGCCGCCTGTTGGAGGAGCGCTGAATGGTCGAGCACAGCGGAGTCGCGGTCTTCGTCCTCGCCGTCGCGGTCCTCCTCGTCACCGCGCCGCTGGCCGCCGGGACCGGTGCCGCCGGATGGAGCAGTTTCGCGGGCGACGACCAGAACACCGGCACGGCCGCCGGACTGGGAACGCTCGGGGAGACGACCGTCAGCTGGCAGGACTCGCCCGGCGGCGACGTGGTCGGGAGCGCCGTGATACACAAGGGAGAGGCCATCGTCGCCAGCGGGTCCACCGTCGTCGCCAACTCCCTTGACGACGGGACCCGGCAGTGGTCCGCCGACGCGGGCGGGCAGGTGTACGGGTCGCTCGCAGTCGCCCACGGCGTCGTGTTCGCCACGACGGCGGACGGCGTGACGGCGTTCGACGCGACCGACGGGAGCCAGCGGTGGACCCGCTCGCTGTCCGGCGACGTGTTCGGCTCGCCGACTACTCACGAAGGCACCATTTATCTCGGGAGCAACGACGGGACGCTGTACGCCCTGACCACCGAGAGCGGGGCGACGCGGTGGACCTACGACGCCGGGACGGCCCTCTCGACGGGCGCGCCCGCCGTCTCCGACGGCCGCGTCTACGTGGGCGACCGTTCGGGAACGCTCCACGCCGTCGCGGCAGGTAGCGGGACCGGCGACTGGACGCGGTCGGTCGCGGACGAGAAACTCTCCTCGCCCGTTGTCGCCGACGGCGCGGTGTACGTCGGGGCCGCCGACGGCACGGTAGCCGCCGTCGACGCTGGCGAGTCGACCGGCGAGCGGTGGGGGCGGACGCTCGGCGACGCGGTGCTGTACCCGCCGGTCGTGACCGGGGACGAGGTGTACGCCGCGACGGCCGCCGGTGACGTGGTCGCACTCGACGATTCGTCTGGCGGCGCGACGACGTGGACCGCCGAAGTGCCCGCGACGGGCGTCACCGGCGTCTCGCTGGCGCTCCACGGGGACACCCTCGTCGCCGCGACGGACGCCGGTTCGGTCCACGGTATCGACACCGACGGCACCGTCGCGTGGAGTACGGAAGTCGGTGGAACTGCCGTGTCCCCGCCTGCGCTCGCGTCGGGAACCGTCGTCGTCGGGACCGACGACGGCGGCGTGTACGCCCTCACCGGGCGCACGTCCGCGGCGGAGACGGGGACCGGAACGGCGACGACGACAGAGACCGCGACAGCGGCGGCAACCGCGACGGTCACGGCAACCGCGACGGAGACGACGACTGCGACGGCCACCGCAACCGCGACCCCAAGTGAGGATACCGGTGACAGTAGCGACGATAGCGGCAGTAGTAACACCGATAGCGACGACGTTGGTGGCGACGCCGGGGGAGGCGGTGGCTTCGTACCCGCAGGGGACACTGCTGCGTCGACGCCGGCGGCGACCGAGACACCGACGACGACAGCCACGCAGACGCCGACTCCGGCCGTGACGCCGACGGCAGTTCCGACGACAGCGGCGACCGAAGCGGTCACTACGGTGACGGAGACGGCCACGGCGACGCCGACGGCCACCGTCGTCCGGACCGTCGCCACGACGCAGTCGGCCGAATCAACCACCGTGGAACCCACCGCACGCGAGACGACGACGCCCACTCCGGCACCGCCGACCACCGCCGCCGACGGTCCCGGATTCACCGTCGGCGCGGCACTGCTCGCCGTTCTCCTGAGTCTCGCATTCGCCGGGCGGCGTTAGCTCACCACGGTTCGTTCTTCAGGCCCGCGACGTAGGCGACGACGTTCGTCACGACGTGTAACAGTGGCGTGACGACTAGAATCGCGACCAGCACCGGAAGCGTGAACGTCTGCACGAACCACGCCGGCGCGAGGACGAACGCGCAGGCCAGCGCCCCGACGACGAAGTCCAGTTGGTCGAGGCCGGGGAAGGCCGCGCCGCGTTCGCGGCCGCTCCGTCGCTTGAGGAACGACGCGCCGATGTCACCGAGCATCGCCCCGAACGCCAGTCCGACCCCCGCCAACAGCGGAAACTCGGAAAGCGGACGGCCGACGACGCCGCTCGCGACGCCAGCGACGGCCGACAGGCCCACCGCCACGGCCGTCCCGGCGAGCGTCCCGGCGAGCGTCCCGCGCCACGTCTTGCCGTCGCCGAGGACGCGACGCCCGCCCATCGTCCGGCCGCCGTCTATCGGTCGACCGCCGCCAGCCAGTACGGCCGCGTTGTTGGGCACGTACGCAGGTAGCATCACCCAGATAGCCGTCACGAGGACCCCAAATACGTCCATATCCGCCGCCTCACGCGCCGACGGCTTAATCGGTGTGGCTTCCGGCGGACACAGCGACGGACAGCGTATACTCGGAGCAACCTTCTTGCCGCACGGACGGCAAATATTACCTATGTTGCCGCCAGTCGCCAGTCGGTTCGTCGCCGGTGAGTCAGCCGCGACGGTCCTCGAACACGCCCGACAGTGCAACGAGGACGGTATCGGCGTCATCTGCAACCGACTCGGCGAACACTACCACGACCGCGCCCCCGCCGACGCCGACGCGGCGGCCTACGAGCGACTCGCCGCCGACATCGGCGCGAGCGACCTTCGCGCGTGTCTCTCGGTCAAACCCTCCCAGTTGGGCCTCCTCGTCGACGAGGACGTGTTTCGCGAGAACCTCGCGCGGGTGGTCGCGGCCGGGGCCGACCACGGCGTCTTCGTCTGGATGGATATGGAGGACCACACGACGACGGACCCGACGCTGGACGCGTTCGAGCACCACGCCCGCGAACGGGGTGGCGGCGTCGGCCTCTGTCTGCAGGCGAACCTCCGTCGAACGGCCGACGACCTGCGACGACTGGCCGACTGCCCCGGTAAGGTCCGACTCGTCAAGGGAGCGTACGACCCGCCGAACGACATCGCGTACCCCACCCAGTCGCGGGTGAACGAGGCGTACCGCGCCGACCTCGAATACGTGTTCCGCGAGTACGACGGCGGCATCGCCGTCGGCAGCCACGACCCCGAGATGCTGACGCTGGCGGCCGACCTCCACACGAAGTACGGGACGCCCTACGAGGTCCAGATGCTCATGGGCGTGCGCGAGACTGCCCAGCGCGACCTCGCGAGCGTCTGCGACGTGTGGCAGTACGCGCCCTACGGGTCGTCGTGGCCAGCCTACTTCTGGCGACGGGTCCTCGAACGGAAGGAGAACGCCCTGTTCGCGCTTCGGGCGCTCGCCAGCGGGTGAAAAGGGAAGGGCTGATAATCCGTCGCCGTCAGGACTCGGTATGGCCTCGTCCTCGTCGTGGAAGCGGGACTTCGCGAGCGGCCTCATCATCCTGTTGCCCTTCATCGTCACCCTCTACGTCATCGTCTACCTCTACGGCATTCTGGCGTCTGCGGCGTTTTTCATCCCGGCCATCGACTCCGAACTGCTGATGACCCTCGGCGTGCCAGCGGAGTTCGCCACCGCCCGCACCGTCGAGTTCGCGCGAGTGTTCATCGCCCTAATTCTGTTCATCCTCATCGTCTTCTCCGTCGGGTACCTGATGCGGACGGCGTTCGGCGACTTCGTCGAACGTACCCTCGACGACGCGATGAACCAAGTGCCCGGCCTCCGCGTGGTGTACAACGCCTCGAAAATGGCGGTCGAAACCGCCGTCTCGGGCACCGAAGAACTCCAGAAACCCGTCAAACTCGAAGTGTGGGACGGCCTCCGCATGACGGCGTTCAAAACCGGACAGACCACCGACGACGGCCGCGAAGTCCTCTTCCTGCCGACGGCCCCGAACATCACCACCGGCTACGTCATCGAAGTGAAACCGGACGACTACGAGGAGACGGACGAACGGGTCGAAGAAGCCCTGACGCGCATCCTGAGCGCCGGATTCGGCGACAACAACAAAGGCGAACAGCCGATTCCCATCGGCGGCGACGAGGATTAGGTCAGACGTAGCGGAACCACTCTTCGCGCTCGCCGGCCTCCAGTAAGTCGAAGAAGGCCGTCTGGAGTTCGTCGGTCACCGGTCCCTTCGTTCCGGCCCCGATTTCGTTGTCGTCGACGCTCCGAATCGGCGTCACCTCGGCGGCCGTGCCCGTGAAGAACAGTTCGTCGGCAGTGTACAGTTCGCCCCGCGAGATTGTCGCCTCGTCGTGGACGGTGTAGCCGCGCTCCTCGGCGAGTTCGATGGCCGTCTGTCGGGTAATCCCATCGAGGATGGATTCGGCGAGGCCGGTGGTGTAAATCTCGCCGTCGCGGACGAGGAAGATGTTTTCGCCCGGCCCCTCGGCGACGTTGCCCTCCTTGTTGAGGACGATGGCCTCGGTGTAGCCGTTGCTCTTCGCCTCCAGCGACGCGAGGACGCTGTTGACGTACGTGCCGGTGGTCTTGGCGTTGGTCGGAATCTGGCTGGAGGCGTACTTTCGCCACGAGGAGACGGCCACGTCCACACCGTCCTCCAAGGCCTCTTCGCCGAGATACGCGCCCCACGGCCAGACGGCGAGGCCGACCTGCACCGGAGACTGGCCGGGGTTCAGACCGAGCGGTCCGTAGCCGTAGAAGGCGATTGGGCGGATGTAACAGGACTGCAAGCCCTCGCGGCGGATGAGTTCCTCCGTCGCCTCGGTGAGTTCGTCTTTCTCGAAGGGAATCTCGATGTCGTAGACTTCGGCGGAGTCGTAGAAGCGGTCTAAGTGTTCTTCCCAGCGGAAGATGGCCGGACCTTCCGCCGTCTCGTAGCACCGGACGCCCTCGAAGACGCCCGTGCCGTAGTGCAGCGCGTGGGTCAGGAGGTGGACCTGTGCGTCCTCGAAGTCGACGAACTCGCCGTCGAGCCAAATCTCGTCGACGCCCTCGAACATCTCGGGACGGCCGCGCTCGCTCATCGTCCCCACCGCCCTGCCGTTGCGTGACTGGCGTCGATACCGACGGGTGCCTCGTCGTGTGTCATATCTACCCCATTGAAGTCCTTCGTTAAGAGTGTTGACGGTCCGTGGCGGCGGTTCACACTCCCGCCGCCACGGAGGCGCGATGCAGCAGGGTGGCGATAGCGTACTCGCCGACAGTCCACGAGTCAGTCGTCATCATCTTCGTCTTCGTCTCCATCGTCGCTGTCGTCATCATCTTCGTCTTCGTCTCCATCGTCGCTGTCGTCATCATCTTCGTCTTCGTCTCCATCGTCGCTGTCGTCATCATCTTCGTCTTCGTCTCCATCGTCGCTGTCGTCATCATCTTCGCCTTCGTCATCGTCGTCACTGTCGTCATCATCTTCGTCTGCCTCCCCATCGTCGTCGTCCGAATCGGTATCGCCGTCGCCGTCGTCACGTTCGTCGCCTTCGTCGTCGGACTCCTCCGACGGTTCGACGACGAATATTCCCTCCTCGTTCTCGTCCCCGGGCGTCTGCGCCTCCGCCCCGTCGTCAGTCGCGAACGGGTCGGCCGCCGACTCGCCGCTCTCGTTGGTCAGGAGCGCCTGACAGGAGGCCGTCGAAATCGTCAGCGACGCGTTGCGGTCCAGCGCCGTGCGGTCGTAGCGCTCGACGCCGTTGCCGGACGCGTTCGAGAGCAGTTGCCACCGGTCGACGCGGCCGTCGTAGTACCGCCCGAACAGCGCGGCCCGTTCGTTGAACGCCGGGTCGACCGTGACGGTGAACTCGTCGCCGAGGCCGGTGTAGACGCCGCCGTCAGTCGCGCCGTCCTGCCACGTCCAGTCGACGCGGGCCTCGCTCCCGTTGGTCGCCCAGCGGTCGTTGTTCCCCGGCGCGCGGTACTGGTCGTCTCTGACCGTCCACGTGCCGTTTTCGGGGAGGCCGCTGATGGCGAACGAGGCGGCCCCGCCGGTGGAGTTGGCGTTGCCCTCGTTCCCGTGGACGAAGACGACGCTCAGCGTGTCGTCCGCGCGCGTGGCCGTCCCGTTCGTGTCCGCGTAGAGGAACGCGAGACTCGTGTTCGCTCGCTGAAGGTCGGTCGTCCCTTCGGACCCGTAGGCCGACCCCGTCGTGTTGACGGAGGGATTGTCGGGGAAGGGGTTGCGGTAGTCGTAGAAGCGAAGCGCCGATTCGTCGCCGGTGACGGGCGTCACCTGCCCACAGCGGTCGCCGTTGACCGCAGTGTAGGTGGGCGTCTCGGCCGCCGTCTGCGGAGCGGCGACGCCGACCAACAGCGCCGTCGTGAGGGCCACGGCGACGACGAGAGCACCGAGTCGGACGACGCCGCCCCGGAGCGACGGAGAGTCGAACGTCATACCGGCCACAATCAGGAATTGACGTTTGTTATGGCGGGCGTATCGCGACGCCCGCGCGGACGGTCCTCGGTAGGCCAACCGTTGTCGGCGGGTTTCGTCCGCCCGCGCTCGGAATCCCGTTCAGGCGCTCCCGACCCTCACTCGGTCTCGTTCGCCGATTCGTTGGCTGGCGTCTCCGTCGCCGGGACGCTCTCGGGGTCGAGGATGTCGCTCTCGTTTTCGGTGCCGGTCTCCGCTGCGGTTTCCGTCTCGGTCGGCGTCGCCGACGGCGTCGACGTGCCGTTCTCGGCCGACTCGTTCGGGTTCGATTCGTTCTCGCTCGGCGTGCCGAAGAGGTCCGACTCGTTCACCGAGAGACCGTCGGCATCCGTCTGCTGACTGGCGTTCCCGCGCAGGTCCGCGCAGGACTGCGTAGTGATGACCATCGGTTCGGTCATGTTGAGTTGCGTGCGCGTCACGTCGGCGCTCTCGTTTTCGGTCGCGTTCGACACCACTTCCCAGCGGTCGACCGTGCCGTTGAAGTACTGGCCGAACAGCGCCGCTCGCTCGTTGAACGCCGGGCGAACGGTGACGGTGGCGTTGTCGGTCATGCCTTCGTACGCGCCGCCGTCGGTGGCGGCGTCGCCCCACGTCCAGTCGACGCGACTCCGGTTGGCGTCGACGAACCACGCGTCGTAGTTCGACTCACCCTCGTAGTCGTCGTCTCTGACGGCCCACGTCCCGTTCTCGGGGAGGCCGGTGATGTTGAACGAGGCTGACCCGCCCGCGGACGCGTCGTTACCCTCGTTGCCGTGGACGAACACGAGGCTCAGCGTGTCGTCGGCGGTGTCGGCCGTCCCGTTCGTGTCCGCGTACAGGAACACGATGCTCGTGTTGGCCCGCTGGAGGTCGGTCGTCCCCTCAGAGCCGTAGGCTTCCCCCGTCGTGTTGGCGTAGGGGTTGTCCGGAATCGGGATGCGGTAATCGTAGAACGTCCGGACGGACTCGTTGCCCCGAATCGGTGCCATCGGTGTACACTGCTCGCCCTGTACCGCGACGTAGGACTGGTTTCCGGCGACTTGGCTGGCGTTGCCCGCCTGATTGCCAGAGGTCTGTGCGCCGACGACGCCGGAGAACGGGACGGCGACGACGGCGAGGACGATTGCTATCGTCGCGAGTCGCCGTCCCGGACCAGCGTCCGAGTTGGAAGTCGATTCCATATCGGCCCACCGCTCCTGAGAGCGCATTTGTTATACCGAGGGTAGCGAAGCGTAAGCCCGGAGAACCCGACGGAGCGAACGCGAAAGCCCGACTTATCCGATTCAGCGGAGCGCAGAAACGAGACTCGCGCCCTCGACGTACACCAGTCCCTGCCGGTCGGCGTACGACCGGGCGGCCGCCGGGGAGAGCGCGGCCCCGGTTTCGTCGTCGAGCATCTCGCAGACGACGGCGGCGGGCGGTTGGTCGGCCGCGGCGGCGAGGGCGACACCGAACTCGGTGTGGCCCTCGCGGTCGGCCAAGAGGTCCGGCGCGGCCCGGAGCAAGTGGACGTGGCCGGGCGAGCGGAAGTCGGCGGCGAACGCCTCGGAGTCCGGGTCGGCGGCGGCCGCGCCGAGTTCGCGGATGGTCAGCGCGCGGTCCTCGTCGGTGATACCGGTGAACGTCTCGCGGTGGTTCACCGTAATCGAGAACGAGGAGCGCTCGTCGTAGCCGAGTTCGTGGTCGGCCGCCGTCGGGTGTTCGAGCACCTCCTGCATGAACGGGAGTTCGAGTTCGTCGGCGACGGCGTCCGAGAGAGCGAGACAGACGAGGCCGCCCGCGTCGTTGCGCATCCGAGCGACGGCCCCGGCGTCGACGCTCGCCGCGGGGTAGACGATGTCCGTCTCGCCCTCGCGGTCGGCGGCGTCGTGAATCAACACGGGTTCGCCGCGGGCGAAAGCGGCGACGGCGTCGGCCTTCGCCTCACTCCGAGACATGGACAGTCACCTCGTCGCCGTCTGCCAGTTCGAGCACGTCGCGGAGTTTCTCCGGTGCGATGACCTCCAGTTGTTCCTCGCCGTGGTGGGTCCGTTCGGGCGCGATGACGTGGGCGGGTTCGTACTCGCCGTCGCCGCTCTCGACGGACACCGGGTAGCAGTACGCCGGGCCGTAGGTGCGTTCGTCGTCCTCCCAGCCCTCGATGGTGACCGGTTCCAGCGCGCCGAGTCGCGCGCGCTTACGGACGCTGTCCTCGGTGAGTTCGACGTTCAACGTTCCCGCGTAGGGTTCGTACCCCAGTCGGTCGATGAACTGCTCCATGTAGCCCGGAAGCGTGATGTAGTGTCGCCCCTCGCCCATGCCCGAGGTGACGATGCCGCGCAGGTCGACGCTGGCGTCGGTCTCGAAGATACGACGGTAGTCAGCGTATTCGGACTGCAGTCGGTGTTCGCCAGCCGCGGTGATGCGGACGTCCTGCCCGTCGCTGACCATCGTCCGTTCGAGGAGTCCGGCGTCGTCGAGGCGCTGGAGGCGTCGGGACGCCGTCTGGTTCGACGCGTCCAGTCGCGCTGCCAACTCCCCGCAGGAGACGCGGGTCGGTTCGTCCAACGCCCCGTCGAGCGCGAGCAGTTTCAGCGTCGCGAGTTCGTCGCGACCCACCGCCTGTCCCGTTGACTCAGCCATGGGCCGACCTATGCGGCCGATTCGGATAAGCATACCGAACGTGAGATGCATTCCAGAACTGGAACGGTGGAGAACGGAGCGGCAGTTGTTCCGTATCGTCCCTGCGGACGCCAGCGGTGTCAGTCTTTGCGTTTCCGACTGTAGACAGGTGATGCCCATCGATAGCGCCGTATTTCGTCCGATATTCAGATATTGTCGAGCTTAGTTCATATCTAACGCCATATTTGACATAGATAGTAATAAAGAACGCCAATATGTCCACATATATCGGTTGAGCTTGTTTTTATATCTGTGAAATCGCCATCAAACATGCAGATATGCATATATGGAGGTAGTAAATAGGGAGATTTTACAGTCGCGTACAGAACTCGCACATTCCCGAGTAGGTTGTGCCGAAATACACACATCACGAACTCAATGGAGGCAGACTATTCCAGCGGCGAACGGTCCGCTCGACTGCAGAACTATGGCCCTCGACAGCATCTGTTCACACGTGGCGACGCCGACCTTCGGGTACATCGTCGCCGCAGGCCTCGAACAGGCAATTCACTACGTCGAGTCGGTGTGGTTCGACGCGGCCGTGTTCGCGTATCTGGTCGACCGCGACGGCGGTAATCGGCGGCCACCGGCGAGCGCGTAGTTGCAGGAACGCTAACATATCGTGTGGTCGTACCTCCGGTATGGCATCGACAGACACGCTCGTCTCGATACCGGTCGACGGCGTCGAACTCGAAGGCGAACTCGTGATTCCACCCGAAGCCAGGGGTATCGTCGTCTTCGCCCACGGAAGCGGGAGCAGTCGAAAGAGCCCCCGCAACACCTTCGTCGCGGAGGTGTTGGCGCGACACGGCCTCGGGACGCTCCTGTTCGACCTGCTGACCGAGGCGGAGGATCAGACCCGCGAGACCCGCTTCGACATCGACCTGCTCACCGAGCGACTGCTCGCGGCGACGGAGTGGCTTCGTGAGCGACCCGACACCGAAACCCTGTCCCTCGGCTACTTCGGCGCGAGTACCGGCGCGGCCGCGGCGCTCCGGGCCGCCGCCCGGCGCGACGACGTGGCCGCCGTCGTCTCGCGAGGTGGCCGGGTCGACCTCGCGAGCGAGCAGTTGCCCGCGGTGGCCGCCGCGACGCTGTTCGTCGTCGGCGGCGCGGACACGCAGGTGCTGGCGCTCAACCGCGAGGCGTACGCGGCGTTGTCCGGACCGAAGGACCTGCAGGTCGTCGCGGGGGCGGGCCACCTCTTCGACGGCCCCGGTGAACTGGAAGCGGTGGCCGACCTCGCGGCGTCGTGGTTCGAGCGCCAGCTGGGGTGAGAGCCTTCCAGAGACCGGTCGGATGGCCCAATCGTTCTTGATGCGTGCCCGCGTAGGGACAGGTATGGCAGCGAGCGACAGAACGCAACTCCGGCGCGTCCGCGAACAACTCGACGGCTGGACTTACGCGGCACGCGACAGCGCCTACGCCGACCTCTTCGAGGGGGCGTCCGCGGTACTGACCGACGAGGAACTCGCCCTCCTCGACAGAATCGACGCCGACATGGTCCGGCGGACCGGCGACGGCCTCTGGAACGCCGACGAGTACGGCATCGTCACCGCGGGCGGTGCCGACGACGGTCCCGCCGTCGTCTGTATCGCCCATCCGGAGATTCCCTACGACGGCTATCGCGGCGAGGAGAGCCTGGACGAACCGACCCGCGAGCAACTCAACGACGTGCTCTGGGACTACGCCGAGCGAGTGACGCGCTACCTCCAGACCGAACTCGACGCGTTCTTCGATCAGATGGAGCGGGGCTGAGGCGGTTCTGGAACCGCTGTCGCCGGGCGAGGAACTGTCAGCGACGCGGTCCACTCGCCGACCATGACGGACCTCCCCGACCCGAAGTTCGTCGGCTTGGAGGGCGAGTACTATCACGCGCGCTTTCGCGACCCTGACGAGTTCAGCGAGATTCGGACGCCCGATTGGGCCACGAACGTCGCCACGGACGGCGCCCCGGGGAGCAAAATCCGCACCGGGCGACGGAGCGGGAGCGACGAGTGGGTCCTCCGATCGGTCCTGATTCCGAACGCCGCCGGGAGACCGAACGCACGGTCGCAGGCCCGGACCATCCTCGGAAAATCGAGACGTGACTCACCGCGAGACGGCGGGATGGGGTGACGCCTCGACCACCGCCGGACCGTCCTCACCGCCGACGATTCCGATATCCGCACCGAACCGCCGTAACACGTCGAGATTGGTCCGCACGTGCGACGTGACCCGTGGGACGCGGAGGCGGCCGCCCGCCAGCGCGAGGAACACGAGCAACTGGTCGCCCATGTGCTCGTCGACCGGCGCGCCGTTCTCGTGGGCCGTCAGAAATCGGTCGACCGCCCCGTCGGCGACGGCCTCCGACGTGCGGCCGCGTTCGCCGAGCGCGTCGACGCCGAGACGCGTTCCCTCGTAGACGCCACAGAGCAGGAGCGACGACCCCGCCGAGTGCGTCTCGGCGTACTCGACGGCGCGGACCTCGGCCGAGAAACCGGCGGCGGCGAGGCGGTCGCTCGCCTGCGTCGCCTGTCGGGCGGCCACCGAGCGGTCTTCGAGGACCGCCGCGGCCTTCGAGTAGATGTCGACCCGGTCCAGTGCGCCGCGGTCGGTGAGTTCGACCGGTGCGAGCGACGAGTCGCCGGTACTGAGCGTCGCCCGCCCGCCGCCAGCGGGGTAATAACCCGTTCGGCCGAGCGAAATCCGGGCGTCGACGCCGAAACGAGCGAGCAGTGGCAGTTTCACGTGGCGGTAGTACGCGACGGTCGGTGCCCACTTCACGTCGGTCCCGCCGGTCGCGGTGAGCGCGTACGGGCCGTCGTCGAGGACCGCAATCGGTAACAGCGTATCGAACAGGAGCGTCACGCTGCCCGCCGTCGCCACGGCCGCCGTCAGTGTTCGCGTGCGCGACGCGCCAGGTCGGAACGTCAGCGTCGGCGACCCGAGTTCGGCACCGCGAACCGTGGCCTCACAGCACTCGGCGGCGAGCGTCACGGCCGCGAGGTGCTGTGGCCGGAGGCCCGGCGTCGGCCGCGCGCCGCGAACGTGGTCGATGCGAAACGGCGTGTCCGTGACGACGGCCAGACTCAGCGCGGTTCGGAGGAGTTGCCCGCCGCCTTCGGTTCCGTCGATGCGGAGCGTCACGAGTCGCGTGCCGGTTGGGCCGGGACGCACCTATAGCTAGCCCGTCTGGCGGAAAGCGGCGGTACCCGCGACGGACGACGCCGATACGACGGGGTTACCGCGACGGTATCGGCCCTATTACGATAACACGCGTACGTCCGTTAGGTTTCGATAGGATGCCGTTACCGTCGCGACCACCCACCGCGCTCAGTCGTACTCCATCCGCTGTAGGTCGTACCGGTAGGTCCGTCCGTCCGTCTTGACCACCAGACGGTAGCCCTCCGCCGTCTGTTCGAGCCTATCGAAGTGGTGGCCGAGGTTCCCCGGATTGAGTGACGGCGACTGCTCGTCGAGGCCGAAAAACAGCGTCGCCGTCGGGTGGCGCACCTCGTCGACCTGTCGCACTTCGACAGCGAGGAGCGTCCCCCGGTCCCGAATATCGACGTTCCCCGTGAGTTCCCACGTGTGGTCGCGGTACCGCACCTGCTTCTTGCCGAGTTCGGCTAACTGTGTCTCGACCATACACCTGACTTATCGTTGACACCATATCCGCTTTTCGGCGGCGACTCCTCGGACCGGCGGAAGCGTATTTGTGTCACCGCTTCGAACGGTAGTGTGATGAGCCAGTACGAGACGATTCTCGTCCCCACCGACGGTAGCGAACACGCAGAGAAGGCGGCAGAAGTCGCGTTCCGCCTAGCCGAGGAGAACGACGCCGTCGTCCACACCCTCTTCGTCGTCGACACGCACCTCTACGGCGAACCCGCGTTGGGGAGCGTCGCGATGTTCATCGACGAACTCGACACGGAAGGGTCCGACCTCCTCTCGGAACTGGTCGGCCGCGCCAACGAACGCGGTATCGTCGTCGAACGAGCGGTCAGACACGGCGAACCCGCCGAACTCATCGTCGACTACGCCGACGAAATCGAGGCAGACCTCCTCGTGATGGGTCATCAGGGCCACTCGCACCGCCGACAGCGAGGCAGTATCGTCGAGCGAGTCTTGGACGACACCGACCGCCACGTCCTCGTCATCTGAGAGTTTTCAGAGAGTCGCTGTTCGTTCCGGACGCACCCGTGTGCGACGGTCCAGAGAGCGGTGTGACCGTCTCCGGTATTTCGGTTCGAATCCGACAGTCAGTGCCATAAATACGCTGTTTTCAGTGACATATACCCGCAAGTACAGACAATACTGGCGAATATACCCGCATAAACTGCTTCCTTCGCCACAAGGCCGGACTGCGGTGAGTGCGTCCAGAGCACGACGGCTTCCAGCGAGGCGGACGCGCCGACCGACCGTACTCAGTACTCGACTAGCGCGTCGCGCTCCCAGAACTCGCTTCCCTTCTCCAGTTTCGGAACCCACGTGTTCTTTTCGCGGGCGAGCATCGCCACGCGGGACTCCTCGACTTCCTTGAGCGTGCCGTGGTCGGGGAGGTACGCGCCCATCTCCTCGGTGAACGCCCGGACTTCCTCGTGGCTGGGCATCGAGTCGCGGTCAAGCCGACCCCGCGAGTGGCCGACGTGCATGTACGCCTTCATCTCGACGAAGTCGGCGTCCGCCCGGTCGCACATCGCCGCGTACCACTCCGGATGATGCATGTTGTGGTCCTTGACGAGCGTCGTTCGAATGACCGTCCGCGTCTCGTCTTTCTCGGCGAGGACGTCGAGAGTGTCTATCAGCGAGTCCCACGCGTCGTCCTCGACGGCTTTCACCGTCTCGTCGAAGGTCCCTCTGTCGGGCGCGTCGACGGAGACGTACAGTTGCGTCGGGTCGCACTCGGCGAGCATCTCCGGATTGGTCCCGTTCGAGACGAGGAACGTGGTGATGTCCCGGTCGTGGAACTCCTCGATGAGTTCCGGGAGGTAGGGGTACAGCGTCGGTTCGCCGTCCAGCGAGATGGCGACGTGACGCGGTTCCATCGCCTGTTCGAACACCTCGCGGGGCACCTCCTCGTTGCCGCCGAATCCCGAGAGGAGGCGTTTCTGGAGTTCCACGGAGGCGTCGGCGACGGCCGCCGGGTCGTCCCACTCCACGTCGCCGAGTTCGTAGGCGTGGCCCGCGTGGTCGCGCCAGCAGAAGACGCAGCGCTCGTTGCACTTGACGACCGGCGTCATCTGGATACAGCGGTGGGACTCGATGCCGTAGAAGATGTACTTATAGCACTTCCCCTCCCCGCGGAGAGCGTTTTTCGTCCAGCCACAGGTCTGGGCCGCGGTGTGGTTCTCGCTGTGGTAGGC
The DNA here is from genome assembly GCF_024218775.1 of Haloarcula marina. Lineage (NCBI taxonomy): Archaea > Methanobacteriati > Methanobacteriota > Halobacteria > Halobacteriales > Haloarculaceae > Haloarcula > Haloarcula marina. The sequence goes on from NZ_CP100404.1 coordinate 3,218,751, forward strand.
CGGGTCCGAGACCTGTTTCGGACCGTCGTCGGACTCGCTCATTGGGACTTCATCGCAGTCCAGTCTCAAACAACCTTTCGTCTGAGCGGGGATAGCGAACGGCGACAGAGAGACCGGGGAGAACGGGCCGTTTCGGCGGGCTACGAGACGGGGTCGACATTCGGACGAGAGGCTATCTTCAAGACCGCATTTTTGTATGTAGATAGCCCAAATATGTGAACGTATTCGCCAATACGGACATTCGTACGGACGCTCTGTCGCTCCGGTCCCGTGTGGGGAAACGCATTTGTTCGACGGTGCCTTCAGCGGGAGCATGGCGGAACGACCGACCCGTATGGAGGAGCCACTGGAGGGCCAGACAGCCGTCGTCACCGGCGCGAGTTCCGGTATCGGGGCCGCGACGGCGCGCGTCCTCGCCGAAGACGGCGCGGACCTGACTATCGCGGCTCGCCGCGAGGCGCGACTGGAATCGCTGGCCGAGGAGATACGCGAGGCGACGGACAGCGACGTCGCCGTCGTCCCGACGGACGTGACCGACTCCGAGGCCGTCGCGGCGCTCGTCGAGGCCACCGTCGACCGGTTCGGCGGCCTCGACATCGCGGTGTGTAACGCTGGCCTCGCCGTCGACGAACCCGTCAGCGAACTCACCGACGACGAGTATCGCCTGATGACCGGGGTCAACGTCGACGGGATGTTCTACACCGCCCGCGAATCAATCCCGCACCTGGTCGAGTCCGAGGGCCATCTCGTCTTCCTCGGGAGCATGTCCGGGAACCACCCGCGACCGGCCAATCCGGTCTACGCCGCGACGAAGTGGTGGACGCGCGGGTTCGCCATCAGCCTGCAGGCCAGCATCGGCGAGGACGGCGTCGCCGTCTCCTGTATCAATCCGACGGAAGTCCGCACGGAGTTCGGGTCCGAGAGCGGGACCCCCTCCGAGGAGACGTTCGAGCCCGGCGAGGTGACCGAACCCATCGAAGTGGCCGACGCCATCGCCTACGCCGTCCGCCAGCAGCCGCCGAACTCGGTGACCTCGCTGGACCTGTACCGGCGGGATAAGCTCTCGCACTTCTGAAAACCGGCGGCCTCGTCCCGATTCACTAGAGCGTCACCGGACCGCCCGCGTCCGCGCTCTCGTAGAGTGCGTCGATAATCGACATGATGGCGACGCTCTCGGTGCGGTCGATTCGCGGCGTCTCGCCGGCCTCGACGCAGTCGGCGAAGTGCTCGACCTCTAGCCGGTAGTGGTCGGTCGGGTCGAACCGCTCGGTCATCGTCTCGTCGCCGTCGCTGTAGGTCAGTTGCGTCCCGTTGTCGACGCCGATGTCGAAGGTCGGTTCCGCCCGTAGCCACCCGTCTGTCGTCTCGACGCGGTAGTACTGCGTGAGGGGCGTCTCGAACCCGGACTGGACGCGGGCCGTCGCACCGCCCTCGTACTCCAGAATCCCCGTCATCTCGGTGTCGACCCCGCAGTCGCGCCCGTCGTTGGTCACGCCGTAGACGCGTTCGGGGTCCCCGAGGAAGAGTCGGGCCGCGCTGATAGCGTAACAACCCACGTCCATGACGCTCCCGCCGTCTAAGGCCGGGTCCAGTCGGATGTCCTCGGCCCCGTCGGGCATCCGGAACGTGAACGTCGACGTGACGTTGCGGACCTCGCCGAGTTCGGTGTCGACTATCTCGACCGCTCGCTCTGTCAACGGGTGGAACCGGTACATGAACGCCTCCATGAGGACGACGTCGCGGTCCTCGCAGTAGTCGAACACGGCGGCCGTCTCCTCGGCGCTGCCCGTGAGCGGTTTCTCACAGAGGACGTGCAGGCCCGCGTCGGCGGCCCGTCGAATCCACTCGGCGTGAAGGCCGTTCGGGAGCGGGATGTACACCGCGTCGAGGCTGTCGTCCGCGAGCAACGCGTCGTAGCTCCCGTAGGCAGTCGGCGCGTCGAATCGGTCTGCGACCGCCTGCGCCCGCGACGCGTCTCTGGAGGCGATAGCCCCGAACTCGTGGTCGCTCGCGACGATACCCGGGATGACGGAGTCGATACCGATATCGGCAGTGCTGATGACACCGAAGCGCATACTCGGAACGCGAGCGACGGCCGAATAAGTGTAGCGGTCGTTCGACTGCCACGAGAGACCACCCTGGTTCACCGCTACGAAACGGCGGAGGTGATACACGCACTACTGGTATCTCCGTCGCGCGAAAGTGCAACGGGCAGGCGGAGGGTCTGCGAGGCTGAATCGCCGTCTCGCCCCGTCAGTGTGGCCGTCATTCGCCCGTTCAGCGGGCCACCGACCGTTCACCGCTGGTGAACGGGGCGCGGCAGTGGAGCGCCGCGGTATCGCCCCGTTCACGCGGTCCCACGCGGCGGGTACCCGGCGAGTCCTACGAGTACGTGAAATTGAGTTCGATGACGTTCGCGACTTCCAGCACCTTCTGCGGGAGGTCTTCGCGGAACCGGTCGCCGCGAAACCGGTTCGTCGGTCCCGCGACGCTGATGGCCCCGATGATGTCGTCGCTGTTGTCGAGGACGGGCGCGGCGACACAGCGGAGGCCGTTGAGGCGCTCCTCGTCGTCGAACGCGACGCCTCGCTCCCGGATGGCATCGAGCGTCTCGTCCAGTTCCGCGCGACTGTTGATAGACTGTTCGGTGTTCTCGGTCAGTCCGTGCCGGTCGACGATTTCGTCGACGCGTTCGACGGGGAGATACGCGAGCACCGCCTTGCCCAGCGCCGTCGTGTGAAGCGGCACGCGGGTTCCGACGTGGGCTTTCACTCGGACCGCGCGCTCACCGTACGAGCGGTACAGATAGGAGCCGAGACCGTGTTCTTCGACCAGAATGTTGGCGAGTTCGCCGGTCTCGTCTGCCAACCGGTCGACCTCCGGTTTGGCTATCTGGAACAGCTTCCGCTCGTGGCGCGAGAACGCCCCCAGTTCGAGAAACCGGAGGCCGACGCGGTACTCGGTTCCGTCCTTGACGATGTACTCCTCCTGTTCGAGCGTACTGAGGTAGTTGTGGACCGTGCTCTTGGGCAGGTCGAGGTGCCGTGCCAGCTCCGTCACCCGGGCGCCGCCCAACTCTTTCAACCCGTTGAGGATGTCGAACGTCGTTCCGACAGATTTGACCGGGTTTTGCGCTGTGCTCGCCATACTCATACCTCGGGACAGACCTACAAAAAATTGATTTTTTCCGTAGTTTCACCAGTGTGGGAAAAATCCCTGTCGCGCCATCTGAGCGGTCCGTTCGCTGCGCTCCCGGCCTCAGAGTTCGACCACGTCGCCGCTCTCTGCGGCCCGGTGGATGGCGCGAATCGTCCGCATATCCTGCAGTCCGTGGCGGCCGTCGGCGACTATCTCCCCGTCGGTGAGCACGCGGTCCGCGAAGAAGTCGAACTCCTCGCGCATCTCTCGCTGGGAGTCGAACGCCTCGTGGGACACCGTCGCCGTCATCTCGCCGCGCGCGAGGTGCATCGTACACTGGCCGTGGAACGCCGGGCGGAGGTCGATTTGCCCCGCCGTCCCCGTAATCTTGAGTTGCGTGTCCTCGTGGGCGCGCTGACTGTCGGTCGTGACCATCTTCACGCCGTCTTCGAGGGTGAGCAACGCCCCCGAGCGCTCGTCCGGCACGTCCTCGAACGCCTCGTGGTGCGAACTCATCTGCGACTGCACCGCGACCGGGTCCCGGTCCAGGATGAACCGCGTCGTGTTGAGCGAGTAGATGCCGAGGTCCATCACCGACGTTCCGTAGCCCGACAGGTCCGGGTCCAGTCGCCACTGGTCGTGGTCGGGAATCATCTGCAACAGCGGTTGACTGTTGTTGCCGTAGACGGATACCGGGTCGCCGATGAAGCCGTCGGCTACCAGTTCCTTCGCGCGCCTGACGGCGGGGTCTGTCTGCATCCGGTAGGCAATCATCAGCGGTACGTCCGCGCTCTCGGCGGCCTCGACCATCCGTTCGGCCCGTTCGACGGTCGACTCCATGGGCTTCTCACAGAGGACGGCCTTGCCGTGTGCGGCCGCGCTCTCGACGTATTCGAGGTGATAGGCGTTCGGTGTCCCCACGTAGATAGCGTCGTACGCGTCGGTGGCCGCGCCGTCGTGGAACTCGTCGTAGCTGATGCCGTGGTCGACGCCGTTCTCGTCGGCCAGGCGCTGTGCTTTCTCCGACGAACTGCTCACGAGCGTCGTCACCTCGCCGAGGTCCGACTCCTGAATAGCCGGGAGCGCGAGGTCGATAGTCCACCAGCCGAGACCCAGGAGCGCGTACCGGACCGTGCCGTCGGTAGTCGTCTGCCAATCGCGGTCGTCGTAGCTGTCGAGCCAATCTTTCATCGCTACAGGCTACCGGGGACACGAAGTAAAATCTTCGTCAAATAGTCAGTTCTCGGAGATATTGTTCGGGTTACCCAGATCAGTCGTACAGCGCCGACACGTCGAACACCGGCTTGCAGGTTTCGCCCGCGACGAACGCCTCGAAGGCCTCGTCGGCGTCCAGTAGCGAGAAGCGGTCGTCGATGAACGTCTCGGCGTCCACGTCGCCGCTGTCGATGAGGCGGAGCGAGCGGTCGAAGTCGTCGTACATCGACGCGTACGAGCACTGGAGGTCGATTTCCGACCGGACCAGCGGGGAGTACGGCATCGTCGTCTCGCCGGTCTGTCCGACGAGCACTATCTGGCCGCCCTTCCGGACCTCGTCGACGGCGGAGGGGAGTCCCGAGGGGTGGCCCGTCGTATCGAAGACGACGTCGTAGCCCACGCCGTCGGTGACCGCCTCGCGGCGCGCTTCCACGTCCGCCTCGGCGACGTTGAGCGTCTCGAAGCCGAGTTCCTCGGCCAGCGGAAGCCGGTACTGCGCGTCCTGTCCGACGCCGGAGACCACCACGGTCCCGCCCTGTGCGTCGGCAATCTGGGCCGTCAGGAGGCCGATTGGGCCGGGTCCCTCGACCAGGACGCGGTCACCCGCCGTGACCCGGGAGTTCTCGATGACCGCCCGGGCCGCGATGCTCGTCGGTTCCACCATCGCGGCGTGTTGCTGTTCGACGCTGTCGGGCACCGGGTGGAGCGCGTCCTCGGGAACGGCGACGAACTGCTCGTACGCCCCGTCGTGGTCGACGCCCGTGATGACCGCGTTCTGACAGACGTTCGACTCCCCGATTTCGCACTGATAGCAGTCTCCACAGCCCCGAATCGGCCGTTCGACGACCCGGTCGCCCACGTCGAACTTCGTCACGTTCTCGCCCACTTCGACCACGCGGCCCGAGTATTCGTGCCCGATGACCGTCGGGAGGTCCATCCGTTCGAACGCCGATTCGAACTCGTAGATACCGGCGTCGCTCCCGCAGAGTCCCGCGTAGTCCACCTCGACGAGCGCCTCGTCGGCGGCGGGCGACGGTCGGGAACGGTCGACGAACTCCATAGCGCCGTGACTACGGCGCACTTTCGCTAGTCCACGCATACGTCTCAGCAGTCGTTCGAGGACAATAATTCTATGGTTGTCGTCACGGCGTTTCGCGGCCTCCGCAAGCGTCAAATAGACACGCCGAGACACGGCCAGTATGGTTTCCTACGAGCACACGCCAGTGACCGTTGCGGATAAACGCGCAGTGGTCGTCGGCGGCACGAGCGGTATCGGACAGGCAATCGCCCTCGGGTTCGCGGCAGAGGGGGCCGACGTTATCGCCACCAGTCGCCGAGAGAGCGCCGTCGAGGAGACGGCGGCGGCTATCGAGGCACACGGCGCGGACACCGCCCGCGTCACCTGCGACGTGACCGAGATGGACACGCTCGAACGCGTCCGCGAGACGGCCGTCGAGGAGTTGGGCGGTATCGACGTGGTCGTCGCCTCGCAGGGCGCTATCTCGCGGGAGACGGTCCGCGACATCAGCGACGAGGACTGGGACTTCGTCACCGACGTGGCGCTGGACGGGGTCCGCCGGGTCACGCAGGCGATGGTCCCGGCGATGGACGACGGCGGCGCTATCGTCAACATCTCCTCGCTCGCCGCCAGACTCGCCATGGCGGACCTGCCTGCCTACGCGGCGGCGAAAGGCGGCGTCGAAGCCTTCACGCGCGCGTCGGCGAAGGAACTCGCACCAGACGTTCGAGCGAACGCTATCGCGCCCGGGTTCGTCATCACGCCCCAGAACGCCGAGACGTACGCCGAAGGGACCGAGAAGCGAGCGAAAATCGACGACCGAGCGCCGCTGGGACGAGTCGCCGAGCGAGAGGAGATAGTCGGCGCCGCCGTCTATCTGGCGAGCGACGCCGCCTCCTACGTCACGGGCGAGGTGCTGACCGTCGACGGCGGCTTCTCGGACAGCGCACTCTGAGCGGAAAACGTGGGCTTCGTTAGATGCGAAGCGCCTGTGGGTCGATTTCCAGTTGCCGGGCGTGGAGCGCCTCGCCGCTGGCCGTATCGAAGACGTGAATCGCCTCCTCCGGGATACGGACTCTCACGGACTCGTTCTCTTCCACCCCGCGCCGTCCCTCGGTGATGGCGACGAGGTCCTCCGTCCCCGTCGTCTCGCCCGGGAACTCCAGGTGGACGACGTTCTCGTTACCCATCGGTTCGACGACGGTGGCGGTCATCTCGAACTCGTGTGCCGGGTCGCCCCCGCCGTTCGTCCCGTCGAGTATCGACACGTCTTCCGGACGGACGCCGAGGATGATGTCGTCGGCGTCGCCGATGTCGTCGTTGACGGCCGCGGAGAACGGATACTCGATTCGGTCGCTGACGAACGACGCGCCCTCTCGTCGCCCCGGGAGGAAGTTCATCGCGGGTTCGCCGATGAACTCGGCCACGAAGAGGTTGTTGGGTTCGTGGTACAGTTCCAGCGGTCGGCCGACCTGTTGGAGTTCGCCGTCGTTCATCACGGCGATGCGGTCGGACATCGTCATCGCTTCCGTCTGGTCGTGCGTGACGTACACCGTCGTCACGTCGAGTTGTGACTGCAGTTGCTGGAGTTCGGTCCGCATCTCCGCCCGCAGTTTCGCGTCCAAGTTGCTGAGCGGTTCGTCCATCAGGAACACGTCCGGGTCGCGGACGATAGCACGTCCCAGCGCGACCCGTTGCTGTTGCCCGCCCGAGAGTTCGCCAGGCTTGCGGTCAAGCAAGTCCTCGATGCCCATCATCGTCGCCGCCTCGGTGATGCGCTCGTCGATGGCGGCGTCCGAGAGGTCGGTGGACTCCTCGAGTCCGAACGACATGTTGCCGCGGGCGGTCAGGTGGGGGTACAGCGCGTAGGACTGGAACACCATCGCGATGTCCCGGTCCTGCGTGCGAACGTCGTTCAACACCGTCTCGCCGAGTCTGATTTCGCCCTCGGTGATGGTCTCCAGCCCCGCGATCATCCGGAGCGTCGTCGACTTCCCACATCCGGACGGACCGACCAGCACGAGGAACTCGCCGTCGCGGATGTCTATCGAGACGTCGTCGACGGCGACGATTTCGTCCTCGCCGTCCGCGAACACCTTCGTCACGCCGTCGAGTAGCAAGCGGGCCATTAGACGTTAGTCACCTCCGCGTCCGTCGCGGTGCGTCTGTTGTGCAGTGCCTCGCCGCTCTCCGCGTCGAAGACGTGAACGTCGCGCGGGTCGACGGAGGCGACGACCGTAGACCCCTGCTCGAAGATATCGGTGCCTCCGGTGAGCGCTTGCAGGAGGTCTTCCTCCGCCGTGTCGTCCGGGAAGTTCAAGTGGACGACGTTCTGGTCGCCGTGTGGCTCGACGACCGAGACGTGCATGAGGAACTCGTGGTCGCCGAGCGAGGATTCGTCGGGGTTGGTCACCGCCTCGATGTCGATGTCTTCGGGTCGGACCCCGAGCGTGACCGCGGACGTACCGCTGACGTCCTCCCTGATGTCCCCGTCAAGCGGGTATTCGAGGTGCGTCCCGACGAACGTCCCGTTCTCGTTGCGCCCGGTCACGAAGTTCATCATCGGTTCGCCGATGAACCCCGCGACGAAGCGGTTCTCGGGCGCGTGATACAGGTCCAGCGGTCGGCCGACCTGTTGGAGTTCGCCGTCGTTCATCACGGCGATGCGGTCGGACATCGTCATCGCCTCCGTCTGGTTGTGCGTGACGTACACCGTCGTCACGTCGAACCGGTGCTGGAGTTGCTGGAGTTCGGTCCGCATCTCCGCCCGCAGTTTCGCGTCCAAGTTGCTGAGCGGTTCGTCCATCAGGAACACTTCGGGGTCGCGGACGATAGCCCGCCCCAGCGCCACCCGTTGCTGTTGCCCGCCGGAGAGTTCGTCGGGCTTGCGGTCCAGGAGTTCGGTGATGCCGAGCGTCTCGGCTATCTCCTCGACGCGTTCCTCGCGGCCTTCCTTCGTATAGCCGTCTTCCTCTTCGAGGCCGAACTTGATGTTCCCGCGGACGGTCATGTGCGGGTACAGCGCGTAGTCCTGGAACACCATCGCGATGTCGCGGTTCTGGGGTACGCGGTAGTTCATGTGGTCGCCAGCGATGTAGATGTCGCCCGAGGTGACCGTCTCCAACCCCGCGAGACAGCGAAGCGTCGTGGACTTTCCACACCCCGACGGACCGACCAGCACGAGGAACTCGCTGTCGGCGATGTCGAGCGACAGATTGTCCACTGCCGTCGTGTCGCCGAACTTCTTGGTCAGGTTCTCGATGTTTATCTCACCCATCGTCACCCACCTCCCGTCCGCAGACCCTTCGCAAATTGTTCCGCGAAGGCGACGTAGATGATGAGCGTCGGAATCGCCGCGAGGAACGCGGCGGACATCCGAACCCCGAAGTCGATGCCGGACGTCGACGCACCGACGGCCGGGAGGATGAGCGTCACCACGGCCTCGGGCGTGTCAGCGCCAGTAATCAGCGTGAACGCGAAGAGGAACTCGTTGTAAATCTGGGTGAACTGGTAGATGAACACGACGCCGAACATCGGCTTGGAGATGGGGAGGACGATTCGGCGGTAAATCTTCGAGATGGACGCCCCGTCTATCTTCGCCGCCTCCACGAGCGAACTCGGGAGGCTCTGATAGTACGAGCGGAACAGAATCGTACAGATTGGAATCCCGTAGGCGATGTGCGTGATGAGCAGCGGAACGAGATTCGAGTGGAAGTCCTGGACGATGGGCAGCGCTTCGAACGTCGGTTCGAGCATCGTCGCGAGCGGGAAGATGTTGTTCCAGAACCGCGCCAGCGGCACCAGCACCGCCTGATACGGCAGGAAGATACCGATGAGGAACAGTACCAGGAACGCCATCTGACCGCGCCAGCGAACCATCGTGAGACCGTAGGCGGCCATGCTACCGAACAGCACGCTGCCGATGGTCGCCGGAATCGCCATGAACAGCGAGTTGAAGAACGCGTCGGAGAGGCGGTCGAACGCGAACTGGAGGTTGTCCCACGTGAATCCCTCGCTGGTCGGCGGCGCCAGCGGAATCGTGCGGGCGACGGCCTCGTTGGTCTTCAGGGCCGTCATGATGCCCGTTTCGAGGGGCGCGAGGAAGAACGCGATGAAGATGATGACCAGCACGTACTGGCCGATGCGGGCGAGATTGAACTCTTCGACGAGCGATGCGACGTCATAGTTGGTATCGGGTGTTGACTGTGACATGTTAGAGACTCCCCTGTCTGTACTGGTAGTAGAGGTACGGTGCGATGACGCCCAGCGCGAGAACCATGAGGTACGTCGCGATGCTCGCCGCGTAGGCCCACTTGCCGAACTTGAACGCCTGCCGAACCATCAGCGTCGCCAAAATGTCCGTCCCGTTGGGTGGCCGATATCGGCCGGTCAACGCGTACAGGAAGGTGAACGCTTTCAGCGCGAACACCATCAGGACGACGGCCGCACTGACCGAGGATTCCTTCAGTTGCGGGATGATGATGCGGAGGTACGTCTTGACCGTGCTCGCACCGTCGACGCGCGCGGCCTCGAACTGGTCGTCGGGGAGCGACCGCAAACCGGCGAGGTAGACGACCATGGTGTAGCCGCTGAACTGCCAGATGAGTGCGAAGATGATGGACCCCAGCGCTATCGAGGGGTCCCCTATCCAGTCGACGGGTTGGAACCCGAACGTCGTCACGATGATGTTCAGCAACCCGTTGTTGTTGTTGAACATCCAGAGCCACATCTGGGCTGTGACGACGAACGAGAGGCTCATCGGCAAGAGGTAGATGGTCTGGACCTTGTCGTCGTACCGAATCCCCTGGTCGAGGAGTATCGCGAGGAACATCCCGAGCAAGAGACACACCGTCGTGAACGTGACGAGGAGAACGAGGTTGTTCTGCGTGGCCTGTAAGAACGCGTCGTTCCCGAGTACCTGCGTGTACATCTCCAGGTCGAGGTTGGAGTAATCCGGTGGCGTCAGGCCCCGGGCATCGGTCAGCGAGATGGCGATGTTGAACCCCATCCCCCCGTAGACAGCGATGCCCATGATGAGGAACGGAATCCCCCAGTACGGCGAGGAACGAACGAAGTCGCTGTTGAGGAAGTACCGTAGCTTCGTCTCCCATTCGACTTCTTCCCCCGACGTTTGTGTGGCCTCTGCTGTTTCGTGCGTATCCATAACTAAACTGGTTTCGTTCCTTGGTAATAAATAGTGTTGGTGTCGGTCCCGTTACTGGGAGACGGCGTCGAGCAGTGCGTCGGCCGCGGCCCCGGTGTCGTAGGGCCCCATCATGTTCTCGCTCATCGCCGTCTTGCAGGCGCCCATCTGCTCCGGCGGCACCGCGAGACCGTGTGCGATGGTCGGCGGGTACCGCTCGGAACTCGTGAGGTCCTCGTAGGTCATGCCGATGAAGTCGCCCAGTTCGTTCGGGTCGATGTCCGTCCGGAGCGGCACGGACCCTTTCAGGTTGTTGAAGGCGATCTGAGCCTCCTTGGTCCCGACGAACTTCTGCCACGCGATGGTCTCTTCCTCGCTGGGATTGTTCGCGGGCGCCACGATGGCGTCGATGTGGTACCCGTAGACCCCCTCGGTACCGGGGAACGGAATCCAGTCCCAGTGCTCCTTGTAGTTGAAGGAGTCGTCCACCCGGAACTGGCCCGCGAGCCAGTTCCCCTGGTGCATACAGGCGACTTCGCCGTTGATCATCTTGCCACCGACGTCCGTGAAGCTCACCGACGAGGCGTCGTTGGTGATGTAGTTCTGCTGAATCTCCTTGACGAGTTCGAGCGAGTCGACGATGGCCTGTCGGTCACCGTTACCCTCGATGAAGTCCATGTACGCGTCGACGCCAGCCTGACTCTGCAACACCTGCGCCCACAGTTGGAGGACGGTCCACGGGGCGACCATCGCCTGCCCCATCGGCGTGATGTCCGTCTCCGTGTCGATGGCGTCGAGCGCGTCCATCAGCGCGTCCATCCCGTCGAGGCTCTGGGGGTCCACCCCGGCCTCCTCGAAGGCCGAGATGTTGAAGAACAGGTTGTTCATCCGGTGAGAGCCGAGCGGGACCGAGGACATCTTGCCGTTGAACGTACACAGTTCGACGGCGCGGTCCTGCATCACGTCTTTGTACCCCTCCGCGTCCCAGACGTCCGCTTCGAGGTCCATCAGGTTCCCCCGGTACCGTTCGAGGTTGTTCCCCGGCCAGTTGGCGAACGAACTCATCGGGTTGTTGTTCACCATCCGGCGGAGAATCGTCGCGTTGAGGTTGACGTTCGCGCTCGCCCCGACAGCCTGGAACTCCGTCTCCATATCCGGGTACGCGCTCTCGAACTCGTCGATGAGTGCGTTTATCGCCGCTTCCCCGTCACCCCCGGCCCAGCCGTGCAGTACTTCTAGCGTCTCGCTCCACTGGCTGCCACTGGACCCGTCACTGCTGCCGTCGCTGCTGCCGTCGCTGCTGCCGTCGCTCCCGGAACTACTACCGTCGCTCCCCCCGTCGCCGCTGCCGCCATCACCGGAACAGCCAGCGATGCCGAGCGCTGCGCCAGCGCCCAGCGCCGCGAGGTATCTACGCCTGTCGAGTGTCGAATCAGGTTTGTCACGTTCAACCATACGATATAGAGCGATTATCTACGGGAATATAAAACTATCGCATTTGTGAGTAGATACCGTCTCGCACGCCGGGGTCGCCGCTATCGCCGCTGTCGGTTCCGGCGGCGGCCTCCACGGTAACTCGTTCGACCCGTCGTCCTGCCTTCGTGCGCGCTCACGCCTCGTCGAACATCTCCTGTCCGTCGGCCAGGTGGGCCTCGACGGCGTCGAAGTCGAGCGTCAGTCCCAGTCCGGGTCGTTCGGGAATCGCCAGACGGCCGTCCTCGATGAGGCCGTCCTCCTCGACTAAGTCCTCCCACCAGCCGAGTTCGTAGGAGTGGTACTCCAGCGCGAGGGCGTTCGGAATCGCCGCCCCCACGTGGGCCGACCCCAGCGTCCCTATCGGCGAGGAGACGTTGTGCATCGCCACCGGACGGTAGAACATATCCGCGAGGGTGGCTATCTTGGCCGTCTCGCGCATCCCGCCGACCTTCGGCACGTCGGGCGCGATGATGTCGACGCCCTCCTCGGTTATCAGGCGACGCTGGCCGTGCGTCCGATAGACGTTCTCCCCGGCGGCGATAGGGGTCACGGTGGATTCGGTCACCTCGCGCTGGACGTCGTGGTTCTCCGGCGGGACGGGGTCTTCCAGCCACCAGACGTCGTACGGTTCGAGGGCCCGTGCGAGTCGTTTCGCACTCCCGCTGGCGAACGCCCAGTGGCAGTCGAACGCGGCGTCGGCCCGGTCACCGACTCGCTCGGTGACCCGTTCGACGATTTCCGCTTTGTGGTCGATTTCGGGTTTTCTGAGGTGGCGGTTCGCCCGGTCTTTCTCGTGGCCCGAGGGCACGTCGAGGTCGAACTTCAGGGCGTCGTAGCCGAGTTCGTCGACGACTCGCTCCGCCTCGTCGGCGCACGCTTCCGGGTCGGCCTCGTCTTCGGTGTGACAGTCACAGTACACCCGCACCTCGTCGCGGTACTTCCCGCCCAGCAGTTGGTACGCGGGGACGTCGAGCACCTTCCCGGCGGCGTCGTGAAGCGCGAGTTCGATGCCGGAGATGGCGGCGATGTCCTTGCCCGCGACCGACCCCTCGCCGGACATCTTCTGGACCATGTGTTCGTACAACCGGTCGATGTCCAGCGGGTTTTCGCCGACGATGAACGGTTTGAGGCGCTCGATTATCTCGGGGAGCGCACCGCCCCAGTAGGCCTCACCGTTGCCGACGACGCCCGCGTCGGTGTACACGCGGACCAGCGTCCACGGGTAGTTTCCGTCGACGATGACCGTCTGCACGTCCGTGATCTCGACGTCGCGCCGCTCGCCGCGGGACTCGGTCAGTCCCATCGTCCCGGACGAGAGGTCGCGCATAGTGTACTCTGCGTTAGGGTCGCGCAAGTTTGCGTAGTTCATGCGACACCGACTGATGAATATCCATGATAAAAACACTTCCGGGACACCGCTAGACCCGGCCAGCAGTCGGGTCGACAGGCCGTACTCACGGGCGTCACGGACACCGCGCGTTCCGCCGTCACCGACTCAATCCGCGCCGTGAGGCGGGACGTAGCCACACTCGCGACACGCCCAGCCATCCGCGCGTTGCGCCAGTACCATCGCTCGACACTGCGGACATTGCCGTTCCATGCGCCACCGAACGGTTCGACGATTAATAATACTTGTTCTAGTCAAACGTCGAAATCCGACGGGAGCGCGGGCCGAGTTGCCAAACGAGGGAACCGGCGACCGGACGTATCGACACCGGACGGGTCAGACAGTCGTTACGGGGTTGCTCAGCGTCCCGATACCCTCCACGTCGATGTCGACCCGGTCGTCCTCGCGGAGCGTGAACCCCTCCTCGGGCACCAACGACGTTCCGGTGAGCAACACGGCGAGTTCGGGGACGGCATTGTGCGCGGTGTAACACGAGACGAGTTCCTCACAGGTACGCACCATCTCGCTGGTGTTCGTCTCGCCGCTGTAGACGCACTCGCCGTCGCGGTGAATCGACATCGAAAGCGTCAGCGAGTGCGGGTCGTCGATGTCCGTCACGACGCTCGGACCGATAGCGCAGCAACGGTCGTACACCTTCGCCTGTGGCAGGTAGAGCGGATTTCGTCCCTCGATAGAGCGACTGCTCATGTCGTTGCCGATGGTGTACCCCACCGTCTCGCCTTCGTAGAGGACGATACCGAGTTCCGGTTCGGGAACGTCCCACTCGGAGTCGCGTCTGATGCCGACTTTCTCTCCGGGCCCCACGGTTCGACTCGGCGTCGCTTTGAAGAAAATCTCCGGCCGGTCGGCGTCGTACACGTTCAGATACATCTCCGGCGTGTCGCTCTCCTCTCGGCGCGCTTCCTCGCTAATCTGGTAGGTGACGCCCGCCGCCCACACCTCGTCGGCGTGAATCGGCACGGTTTGGTCGGTGTCGACGCGTTCCGGGGCGAGTTCGTTCCCCGATTCGACGTGTCGGGCGGCGATATCGTCCGGACTCACCTCGGCGACGCTGGCCGCCACGAGAAGGTCGCGAAACGACGCTAACTGTGGTTTCGCCGCGGTGAGGTCGTACGTACCCCGGTCCGTCGAAGCGACCAACCGATCGGTATCTCCGTCACTGAGCTGGTAGTACTGCATACGGCCAGAGAATCATTAATGATTTAAAAAGATTTTGCTAGCAGGCCGACACAACCGGAGTGCTTTTATATTTGATTCGGAGATATGCGTGGTACGGAATGGCGTGTCAGAACTATATCGGCGGCGAGTGGCGCGACTCGACGTCCGGTGAGACGATGCCGAGTCGAAACCCAGCGGTGCCGTCGGAAGTCGTCGGCGAAGTCCCCGTATCGACGGTAGACGACGCGACGGCGGCCGTCGACGCCGCGGCGGCCGCCCGGGAAGCGTGGGCCGAGACACCCGGCCCGGAACGCGGTGCGATTCTCCGCGAAACCGGGCGACTGCTCGCCGAGCGACGGGACGCAATCGCCGAGACGCTGGTGTTGGAGGAGGGGAAGACGTGGTCGGAGTCCACCGGGGAGGTCCAGCGAGCGATAGACATCTTCCACTACTACGCGGCGAAGGCCGCCGACATCGGTGGGACGGTCAAGTCCAGTAGTTCCCGAGCGACCACCCTCTCGGTGCGAACAGAACCGATCGGTATCGTCTCGGCTATCACGCCGTGGAACTACCCCCTCGGCATCCCGGCGTGGAAAGTCGCACCGGCGCTGGCGACCGGCAACGTCGTCACACTGAAACCCGCGGAGAACGCCGCGGTCACGGCCACTGCCCTGGTGGAATGCCTCGACGACGCGGGCCTCCCGGACGGCGTCCTCAACCTCGTGACCGGTCCCGGGGACACGGTCGGTGAGGCGCTCACGACCGACGACCGGGTGGACGCCGTCTCCTTCACCGGGAGCGAGTCGGTCGGCGACATCGTCTACCGGAACGCCGCGCCCGACCAGAAGCGCGTTCAGTTGGAGATGGGCGGGAAGAACCCCACCGTAGTCACGCCCGACGCCGACCTCGACGCGGCCGTCGACATCGTCGGGTCCGGCGCGTTCGGCGTCACCGGGCAGGCCTGTACCGCCTGCTCGCGGGCCGTCGTTCACGAGGCCGTCTACGACGAGTTCCTCGAACGCATCGTCGAGTACGCCGAGTCGCTCTCGCTCGGTCCGGGGATGGACGACCCGGACATGGGACCACAGAACAGCGACAGCGAACTATCGAGCACCCTCGAGTACATCGCCGTCGGGAGAGACGAAGGCGCGGTCCTCGAAACCGGTGGACGCCGCGCCGAAGACGCCGGTGACGGCTACTTCGTCGAACCGACCGTGTTCGCCGACGTCGACCCGGCCATGCGCATCGCCCAAGAGGAGATATTCGGACCGGTCCTGTCGGTCATCCCGGTCAGTAGCTACGAGGAGGCCGTCGCAGTCGCCAACGGCGTGGAGCAGGGACTCTCGGCCAGTATCGTGACACAGAATCTCCGAGAGGCGCACCGCTTCGTGGACGACATCGACGCTGGTGTCGCGAAAGTCAACGAGAAGACGACGGGTCTGGAACTACACGTCCCGTTCGGCGGCATGAAAGCCTCCTCCAGCGAGACGTACCGCGAACAGGGCGACGCCGCCCTCGACTTCTACACCCTCAGCAAGACGGTCTATCTAAATTATTGACGGTCTCGATGCCACGGGGGGCTTTCCGAATCCGCCGCTCGGTCCGTACAGTCGTAGCTATCGGCCGCCGAGTCGAACTGGAACTACTGTTCAGCTACCACGGAGAGTCCGCCACAAATCTGAAGCGCTGTTCATAATGGATGAACGTCCAAAATAACAAACGTACCCTCGTTACCTCAACCGTGTGTATTGTCGACACACCACGAGAACGCGGCTACTGCCGATATTCGGTACTTTCAGGAACGGCAACACAGGCGATGAGAACAGGTATTGCCGCGGTTACGACAGGCTCGTTCACCCATTCCGAACGACATTTCAGACATCAGGTATACTTCGTTTGCGCCGATGAACGACGGCCCGATATAGTCGCAAGCAGTCTCCCCGGCGCGAGTGTTGTCCTTGCACACGGTAGAACACATATCTGCGACTATATCCGTGTCGTAGAGGATAGTAGCCTCGAATTTGTGATTCCTTTAGCTTTTGGACCCATAAAACCACCTAACTAACCTATATGAATATATTTGCCCTAATTTCTCGCCATATTTTCCTCTTTTCTTTTCTACAAGTGGATTGCTAAGCATATACCGGTATTTCCTAAGTCTACGTAGGTTTTTGATTGTCTTCCGACGCTACCGACAGCTACTGGCCGAACTAGAGACACATCCCGTCGGTAGTCGGCCCACGGTCACAGGGGCTGACCGTCTCCCGGAGGACTGTCTCGTTGCCGCCGACCCTCGCAGTCGTCTGGAAGGCGAGTGCGGCGTCGTCGCCACGTCGAACCGTTCCGCAACCCATCCCGGCCCGGTATCCTCTCGTTACGTCCCGAATTGCCGGGAATAACTACGGCACGTCCCGCGCGAGACGTGAATATGGCCCCACGCGCATTCGAAATCGACACGCCGAGCGGCACGGGGACGGACAACACCCTCGTCCTCGGACAGGCCCACATCGGGATGGCCTCGGTGACAGCCGTCGACTACCTCGTCCGACACCTGCCGTCGACGCAAATCGGTCGCCTCTCCGCCACCGAACTGCCGGGTATCGCCCCGTTCGAGGAGGGGAAACCGCGACACCACAGCCGCTTTTACACGCTCGACGAGACGGAGTTGACCGTCCTCATCGAGGAACTGTTCATCCCCGTCACGAGCGCACGCTCGTACACCGACGCGCTGCTCGATTGGGTCACCGACCAATCTATCGAGGAAATCGTCGTGCTGCACGGCGTCCCGTTCCCGCACGGCCCCGAGGAACACGAGGTGTTCCACGTCGCCACCGACGCGTACCGCGAACGGCGACTCGCCGACGGGTCGATTCCGGGGCTTCGAGGCGGCTTTCTGGACGGCGTCGTCGGCGAACTCATCACCCGAAGCCTCGAAAACGAAGGGGCGGGACCAGATATCGGCGTCTTCGTCACGCCCACCCACTCGCCCGGTCCGGACATCGACGCCGCGCTCCGACTGCTGGACGTGCTGACGGACGTGTACGGCTTCACCGTCGACGAGACGGAACTCCGTGAACTCGGCGAGCAGTTCAGCGAGTACTACGAGCAGTTGGCCGAGCGCATGGCCGCGATATCGGAGGGTGGCGAGACGCTGGGAAGCCACGACTACCCCGAAGACCGGATGTACATGTAGTCCGAAAGCGGTTCGTGATGTGTTTTTAACACGTCGACGCGCGGAGAGCGAGGTATGACAGCCGAGCGGTGGTCCTCGCGAATCGGATTCCTGCTGGCGACGGTCGGTGCGGCGGTCGGTCTGGGGAATATCTGGCGGTTCTCTGCGGTCGTCGGACAGAACGGCGGCGGGGCCTACCTCGTTCCCTACCTCCTCGCGGCCCTCTGCTGTGCCGTGCCCTTGCTCGTCCTCGAACTGGCCGTCGGACGAACCCTCCGAACGGACGTGGTCTCGGCGTTTCGCGCCGGTGGTCCCCGCTATGCGGTCTTCGGATGGGTCGTCGTCCTCAGCGTGCTCCTCATCCTGAGCTACTACCTCGTGCTCACCGGGTGGGTGCTCGGCTTCCTCCTGTCGTACGCCGTCGACCGGCCGACGACGTTCGCCACCTTTACTGCCGGATGGGCACCCGTCGGCGCGTTTCTCGTCACCACGGCGCTGACCGGCGGCATCGTCTCGCTGGGCGTCCGCGACGGCATCGAACGAGCGGCGACGGTCCTGTTGCCGACGGTGTTCGTCGCCCTCGCCGGACTGGCGGCGTACGCGACGACGCTCGCCGGATGGGACCGTGCCGTGGATTTCCTCTTTACACCGGAGTTCGCCGTGCTCGCGGACCCCGGACTGTGGAGCGCCGCCGTCGGGCAGGTGTTCTTCTCGCTGTCCGTCGGACAGGGCATCATGATTACCTACGGCGGATACGTCGACGACGACACCGACTTACGACGGTCGGCGGTGCTCGTTACGGTCGCCGACATCGGGGCGGCGCTCATCGCAGGACTGGTCATCTTCCCGGTGGTGTTCACTTTCGGCCTCGAACCCGCGCTGGGGACGGAGTTGGCGTTCCGGACGCTCCCGTCGGCCTTCGAGGCGATGCCGTTCGGTCGCTGGGTCGCCATCGCCTTCTTCGGTCTCCTGTTTTTCGCCGCGCTGAGTTCGGCCGTCGCCATGCTGGAGGTCGGTGTCACCACCGTCGCGACGACCACGCGAGCGGACCGACCACGAGCGACGGTGGCACTCACCGCCGGGATGGCCGTGCTGGGCCTTCCCTCTGCACTCAGTTACAGCCCCGTCAGCCTCTCGCTGTGGGACGTGCCGGTCCTCGACCTCGTCGACGGGACGGTCGGCACCCTCGCGCTCCCGGTGTCGGCGCTGTTGCTCACTCTCACGTTCGTCTACGGGGCGGACCTTGACCTGGTTCGACGGGAACTCGGGGGTCTGTACCCGGTCGTCAAGTACGTCGTCCCGGCTGTCCTCCTCGTCGTCACCGCCGCGACGATACTGGGCGTGACCCGACCCGTGTGGCGACTCCTGACCGAGCGGACAGCCCGACCCGCACTCGCCCTCGGCGTGGTGCTGGTACTGTTGTGTCTCGGTGCGGTGATGCGCCGTCCAACTCGGTGACCGGTCCGACTCGACCGGAGCAGACCTAGAGGTCGTACCGGGCGATTTCGGCCGACTCACAGGCAGGACAGTGCGCGTCGTCCGCGCCGACAGCGGTCCCGCAGTCCCGACATTCGCGGAGCACGCGGGCCGCCGTCTGCCCGGTGACCGCGCGCTTCAACTGCGCCAACATACCCCACCAGAGAAGCGGTGACCGGATATACCTCGGCCAAGCGTATCGGAAGTGAAAACCGCCGGACAGCGGCGCCACATCTCGGTATCCGTCTGCCGCGTGTCAGACGCCGGTCGCGCGGAGTCGGTCACCGCCGACAGCCACGGGACGGTCACTCGAATCGCCTCCGGACCCGGACTGCGGTTCCCGCGAGGACCAGGGCGACGAACACCACCGCCACCAGTCCGAGGTCGAATCCCGGCCCCTCTCCCGTCGAGAATCCGGTTCCCGGGTCTTGGTCCCACTCCTCGCTGTCGCTGACGTTCATCCGCCCCGCGACGGTGTCGTTGACCGCGACGGTCCCCGGCGTCGCGGGGAACGAGAACTCGACGCTCCGCTCCTCGCCCGGTTGGAGTTCGACGTTCTTGGTCGCGATTGGCCGCCCGTCGACGGTCACGGTCAGTTGCCGCTCTGCGGGCCTGTCGCCGGGATTTCGCACCGTCGCGCTGACGGACGTGTTGTACCCCGGACTCGCCCAGTCCGGCGGTTCGGTGGTATTGACCACCTCGATGCGACCGGGTGCCAGCGAGGCCACCGCGAGGTTGCCGAACCCGTTGGCGCTCGCTCGATAGCGCGCTTCGCTCACGTCGTAACTCGTCTCCAGCGGCTCCCAACTGCCGTTCGCGTAGCGGTAGACGACGATGGAGTCCCGACCCCGGTCGCCGGGAATCGCGGCGGCGTCGACCGTCAACGCCACGTCGACGCGTTCGACATCGGAGTCGTTGACACTCGTCTCGACCGGGACGTACCCGATGACGTCACCGCGGGGTAGCGGCGGCATGGACCCCGGGTTCGGCGTCGGTCGTCCGACCGTCGCCTCAGATATCCGTTGGTCACTCGCGAAGGTGACGCGCATGTCGGTCAAGGTCAGCGCCGGTGAGGACACGATTGGGCCGTCGACCGACACCGACGTGCTGACCGTCGACCCGGCCGACGCGTCGCGGACGAGGAAACTGGTCCCCGCATCGCTCGACGACGAGGAGACGATTGGCTCCGGCGTGCCGACCTGCGGCGGGTCGGAACTGCTCGCGCTTCCGCCGTCGTCGTCATCGACGTCGTTCCCGTTGACGACGACCGGTCCGCCACCGTCGCCGGAACTGCTCCCGCTCGACCCGCCATCCGACCCCGAATCCTCCGGCGTCTCGGTGTCGGTCGGGGCAGGCGTATCCGTCGGGGCAGGCGTGTCCGTCGCCGTCGGTGTATCCGTCGGTTCGGGAGTGGCTGTCGGCGTGTCCGTCGCCGTCGGTGTGTCCGTCGGTTCGGGAGTGGCTGTCGGCGTATCCGTCGGGGCAGGCGTGTCCGTCGCCGTCGGTGTGTCCGTCGGTTCTGGAGTGGCTGTCGGCGTGTCCGTCGGGGCAGGCGTATCCGTCGGTTCGGGGGTCGCGGTGGGGGTATCCGTGGGTGCAGGCGTGGTGGGGGTATCCGTGGGTGCGGGCGTCGCTGTCGCCGTCGGCGTCGGTTCCGGCGTCGGCGTTGGCGTCCCCGGTAACGAGGGGAAAAGCGGTGGGAACAGCGGCGTCGGCGTTTCAGTCGGCGTCGCCGTCGGCGTCGGTTCCGGTGTCGATGTGTCGGTTGGCGTCGGTTCCGGCGTCGACGTGTCGGTTGGCGTCGGTTCGGGTGTTGCCGTCGCCGTTGGCGTCGGTTCCGGCGTCGGCTCGGGTGTGGCTGTCGCCGTCGGTGTTGGTTCTGGTGTGGCTGTCGCCGTTGGCGTCGGTTCCGGCGTCGGCTCGGGTGTTGCCGTGGCCGTCGGCGTTGGTTCCGGCGTCGCAGTCGCCGTTGGCGTCGGTTCGGGTGTTGCCGTGGCCGTCGGCGTCGGTTCCGGGGTCGCAGTCGCCGTCGGTTCCGGCGTCGCAGTCGCCGTTGGCGTTGGTTCAGGTGTTGCCGTGGCCGTCGGCGTTGGTTCAGGTGTTGCCGTGGCCGTCGGCGTTGGTTCAGGTGTTGCCGTGGCCGTCGGCGTTGGTTCCGGCGTCGCAGTCGCCGTTGGCGTCGGTTCGGGTGTTGCCGTGGCCGTCGGCGTTGGTTCGGGTGTGGCTGTCGCCGTCGGCGTCGGTTCCGGCGTCGCTGTCGGTTCGAGTGTTGCAGTTGGCTCGGGCGTCGGTTCCGGCGTCGCAGTTGCCGTCGGCTCCGCCGTCGCAGTCGACGGAATCGACGGCGTCGACGTTTCGGTGTCGACCTGTTGGGCCTGCACCGCCCCGCTCGGAATCGTCTCGACAGACCCTGCGAGCGCCCCCGTTCCGACAGCGGCCACGGCACAGAGCAGCAGTGACGCGAAAACGACGACAGCAAGACGAGCGAGCGTACTCCGACCCATGGGAGGTGATGCGCTGGTCGCTGGATAGTTACCCACAAACAAGAGGTCGATAAGGTCGGCTTGTCGGCCCGCGAATGCGGGCGTCTATCGAGCGAACGACCGCCGACCCCGACTAAGCCGGGCTTTCTGCCAGCGTATCCGACGCGGTGAGCGTCCAGAGACGCCGCTCTGCCGTCGCCGGTCGCCAGCCACGCCGGACCGGAGTCACGAGTCAGCGGGAAAGTGATATGTAGGTGATAACGAAGGTATCGGCGAGCGTCCCGTTGCGTATGCCACGAGACGCGACTTCTCGACGACGGTATCTCCGGACGGTCACCATCGCGGGCGTCCTCGGCCTCGCAGGGTGTGGAGGTGGTGATGGCGGGAGCGGAGACGGCGGTTCGGGCGTCACCGGCGACGACTACCCCACCATCGACCAGTGGCTGACCGAGACGGACGTAGGCGGTGCGGACGACACGTACGACGGGTCGTTCGCCGACGAGCGCGACCGGAACACCGTCACCGTCGACGTGGGCGCGGAGGGGAACGGTGGGGCCTTCGCGTACGCGCCGTCCGCGGTGGTCGTCTCGGTGGACACCGAGATTCGGTGGAACTGGACGGGCGGGGGCAACCCCCACAACGTCGAGGCGCTCCCCGAGGAACAACTCGGCGAGTCCGACTACGAGTTCAGCTCCGGCGAACCAGAAGGCGGGTCCGGCGTGAAGTACACGCGCACACTGGACGAACCGGGGGTCGTTCTCTACCACTGCGAACCGCACTTCTCGCTGGGGATGAAGGGCGGCATCGCCGTCGAGTGACCGCCGTCCTCACCGACCGAGTTCGTAGAACGCCTCGTTGGGCCGCATATCCGCCAGTTGCGCCAGCCGATTGGAGAGGTTGAAGAAGGCGACGACGCTCCCGATATCCCAGATAGCGCGACGGCTGAACCCGTGTTCTGCTAGCCGTTCGATGTCGGCGTCGTCGACTTCGGCGGGTCGCTCGGTCAGTTTCACCGCGAAGTCGAGCATCGCGCGATGCGTCTCGCCGATGTCCGCGGTGCGGTGGTTCGTCGCCACCTGTTCGGCCAGTCGGGGGTCGTCGGCGTAGATACGGAGCAGTGCGCCGTGGGCGACGACGCAGTACAGGCAGTCGTTGACGCCGCTGACCGCGACGACCAGTAGTTCGACTTCCTCACGCGCCAGTTCGGTGTCCTCGACGAGGGCGTCGTGGTACGCGAAGAACGCCCGGAAGTGCGAGGGACGGTACGCCATCGCCGAGAAGACGTTCGGGGTAAAGCCCGCGCGGTCGGTCTCCTCGTCGATTCGCTCGCGCAGGTCGGCGGGCAATTCGTCGTAGTCGGGAACATCGAATCGCCGCATCGGGTCGTCTGTGTCACTCATACCCACAGTGGGGGCGGCGGCGCGCTTCAACTTTGGCCCGCGCGGGCCGAGAAGAGACGACGGGAGGACGAGCGAATCGGGACGCTATCGCCAACTGGTCCAGCCACCGTCGACGACCAGCGATTCGCCGGTCACGTAACTCGCCAAGTCGCTCGCGAGGAAGACGGCGGCACCGCCGATCTCCTCGGGTTGGCCGTAGCGACCCAACGGGACCGCCTCCTCGAAGGCGGCGGTCTGTTCGGGGTCGGTCCCCGCGTCGCCGCCGATCATCGTCTCGATGCCGCCCGGGTGAATCGCGTTGACTCGAATGCCGTCGTCGGCGAGTTTGTGGGCGAGCGAGTACGTCAGCGTGGTCAGTCCGCCCTTCGAGGCGGCGTACGTCGGCCAGTTGCCGTTCCCGAACAGGCCAGCGATGCTCGAGATGTTGATGATGGTCCCGCCGCCGGTCGCCGCGAGGCGCTCGGCGGCGACCTGACACCCGAAGAACGCGCCGGTGAGGTTGATCTCCATCAACTGATTGTACTCCGTCAGGTCGACGTCCAAGAACTCCTCGGCCCGCCAGATACCGGCGTTGTTGACCATCACGTCGAGGCCGCCGAGGTCGGCGGCGGCGTCGACTGCGGCCGCCACGTCATCACGGTCGGTAACGTCGCAGTCGACGAACCGGGCGTGCGCGTCCGTCTCCGCTTCGACGAGTTCGTGCGTCGGGTCGCCGCCCTCTTTGGGGTCTTCTCGCACGTCGGCCACGACGACGCCGTCAGCGCCGTGTGCGGCGAATTCGCGAGCGATTGCGCGCCCGATTCCAGAGCTAGCGCCGGTGACGACTGCGGTCTGACCGTCGAGTAGTGTCATTTGTGAACACCGTTCGAACCGACGAGCGGACGTGTCAAATAACCATTCGCTCTCGCGCGCGCGTGCTACACATCGAACGCGACGCACCCGTCCGACCTTGTCAGTCCAAAGGTCTAAATCTCCCCGGCACGGACCTACAGTTACTATGAGCACGGAGACAGACGACGGGGACGACCTGCGCGAGCGAATTACCAACTTCCTGCGCCGGAACTTCCCGCAGATCCAGATGCACGGCGGCAGCGCGGCCATCGAGGAAATCGACCGCGAAGACGGGAGCGTCACCATCCGCCTCGGTGGCGCGTGCTCGGGGTGTGGCATCTCGCCGATGACCATCCAGGCCATCAAGACGCGCATGACCAAGGAGATTCCCGAAATCAACGAAGTCATCGCGCGAACCGGGATGGACCAGCAGGAAGGGATGTCCGGCGGCGCGGGCATGAGTCCCTCGTTCCCCGGCGAGTCCCGCGGCGGCGACATCAGCGACGACGAAGGCCCCGAAGCCCCGTTCTGAAGCCAGATTTCTCCAGTTTTTCGCCCGCCGAGTAGGGCTAGCGTCGGACAGACCTTGTTCTACTAGTCGTTTCCCGACATATACACCTATTATGATACGTCTCGGAATCGGTCTTTTCGTTCTGTCATCCGGTATTCGAGGAAAATACGGTCTTAGAGGGTTTTCAGCTACCTTCTCTCGAATTTCTTACGAGGGCATTGATTTCGGGAGACAGTGACTCGACTATCTCTTTGGTTCGCGTGAAATGGATTCTCTCGCGATAATTCAGCGATTTCACGGTTTGTCCAGCATCCGTCGGCAAGAATTGAACCTTACATACGAAAGTTGTCTCGTTCCAAGACCAGTCTGTTTTGATACACGTTTGTAGCACGGCTGTCGAGAAGCGAGCGGAGAGAACTGGGGTCCCGACCGATAGCCGGTCAGGTCCCCTTCATGCCGCCGGTGGCGAGGCCCTCGACGACCCACCGCTGGAACACGGCGAACAGCACGACGACGGGAATCATCGTGATGGTCGCGGCGGTGAGTAGTAGCTCCCACGCGACGGTGTTCTGCGACTGGAACAGTTGCAGACCGAAGGGGAGCGTTCGGGTCGCCGCCGTCTGTGAGAGGATGGAGACGAACAGGAAGTCGTTCCACGAGAGGATGAAGGTGTAGAACCCGGCGACGGTGATGCCCGGCAGCGACATCGGGATGATGATGCGCCAGAGGATGTCCAGATGCGAACACCCGTCCATCTTCGCCGCCTCGTCGAGCGACTTCGGAATGTCGTCGAAGTACCCCTTCAGCAGCCACGTGCCGAGCGGGATGCCCAGCACGGAGTGGGCGATGACGATGCCGAGCAGCGAGTCGATGAGGCTCAGCGAGAACATCACGAGGAAGAAGGGGATGAGGATGAGCACCCGCGGGAGCATCTGCGTCCCGAGGAACGAGAACAGCAGCGTGTTCCGTCCCGGGTACTCGAACCGCGACAACGAATAGGCCGCCAGCGTCCCGACGACCAGCGTCAGCAGCGTCGTCGACGTGGCGACGATGGTCGAGTTGATGAAGTACTGCTGGAACAGTCCCGTCGAGAGAATCGAGACGTAGTTCTGGAGCGTCAGGTCACCCAGCGCGGGCACGAGTCGCGGCGAGTAGAGGAAGTCCGCCGACGTGAACGTCGCCAGCACCATGTACGCGACCGGGAGCAACAGGAACGTCATGTAGACGCCGATGACGGCGTACACCGCCAGTGCGCGCTTCGGCGACATGTCTTCGGCGAGCCACGCGTCTATTCGGTCGGCGAACGAGCGGTCGGTCGATTGGGCCGTCTGTGATTGCGTTTCGGTAGCCATCGTTACTCACGTGCCTCCAGACTGGCGTAGACGATAGTGAACACCATCATGATGATGAGCATCACGACACCGATGCTCGCGGCGTACCCCATCGCGTACTGCTGGAACGCCTGCTTGTAGATGTACGTCGCGAGCACCTCCGTGTTGCCGAGCGGTCCGCCGCCCGTCGACAGGAAGATGATGTCGAAGTTGTTGAACGTGAAGATGACGTGCAACACGATCATGATCATCGACACGTACGAAATCTGCGGCAGCGTGATGTAGCGGAACCGCTGGAGCGGCCCCGCACCGTCGAGTCGCGCCGCTTCGTACTGCGTCTCGGGGATGGACTTCATCGCCGCCATCAGCGCGATGGCGTAGAAGGGGGTGTTCCGCCAGACGTGCATCAACACGATGAGCGGGAACGCCACGCCCGGACGGCCGAACCACGCGGCCGTCTGCATCCCGAGGCTGTCGAGGATGATGTTGACCGGCCCGAACCCGGACTGGGTCAGGAACCGGAAGATGATGACCATCACGATGACGGGCAACACCCACGTCACCATCGAGAGGCTTCGGAACAGCCCCGCACCGGGGACTTTCTCCTTCAGCGCCAGCGCGAGACCGAGGCCAAGCAGATACTGCAACGACACCGCCACCGAGGTGAGCAACACGGTGTGCCACAGCGCCTCGCGGAACGTCGCGTCGCCGAGCAACTCGGCGAAGTTCTGCAGGCCCACGAACGTTTGCTGTTCCGGGTTCAACAGCGACGCCTCGAAGAACGCCAGTTGGATACCCCGGAGCGTCGGGTAGATGATGATGACGCCCATCAGGATGAGCGCCGGGAGTATCAGCGCGTAGCCCAGCCACGTCTCCTCGAGGAACTCGCGGAACTCCGCGACGTAGCGGCCGCCGGTCGGTCCGGTGTCGGTGCTCGTTGCCATGTCGTGTTCAGAGCTCGCTTTCGAGGTTCTTCAGTTCGTCGTGGAACTGCTGACCGGCCTCGTAGGGGTCCGTCTCGCCGTAGGCGACTTCCTGCATGTAGCCGTAGAACGGTTCGCGGACCTGTCCCCAGCCGATTTTGGCGAGCGCGCGGCCCGTTTCGAACACGTCCGTGAACGGTTGCCAGTTCTCGTTGGTGATGGTCGATTCGACGTCCTCGTGGACCGGCGTCATGCCGTTCCCTTTGGCGTCCTCTCCCATCGCGCGCAGCGTGTCCGGTTCGGCGAACGCGGCGGCAATCTGCTTTGCGGCCTCCTTCTGGTCGGAGTGGCTGTTGACCATGACCGGCTTGACTTCGAGGAAGGTCCCCTGGGACCCGCCCTCGCCGTAGGGCAGGTGGGCGACGCTGGTGTTGTTCTCCAGCAGTTGGCTCGTCGCCTCGCTGTCGTTGATGTTGTCGCCGGTGGTCCACCCGCGGAGCCACGTCCCGCACTCGATGAAGGCGAACTCGCCGTTGAGGTAGCCGGGGTCGTTGACCTGCCACCCGGTCCCGAGTTGGTCGGGGTTACCGACCGGGTCGTCGGCGGCGTAGATTTGGTAGTACCAGTTGTCGAACACCTGTCCGAGCTGGTCGGCGTTGATGTTCAGCGACCACGACTCGCCGTCGGGGACGTACAGTTGGTCGGTGTGCTGGTAGACGTGGGACATCCACTCCTGGAACGCGCGGACGCTGCCGTCCTTGGTACAGTTGTGGTAGGCCCACAGGTCGTCGTACTCGCTGTTGATCATCCGACCGACTTCCTGGAACTCGGCGGCCGTCTCGGGCACGTCCTGACCGAGTTCTTCGAGGATGTCGAGGCGGTAGATGAGCGCGCGAGCGTTGCCGTTGTACGGCAGGCCGTAGAGGTTCCCGCGGTAGGTCACCGCGTCGAGAGCGCTCTGGACGAAACCGTCGTAGAAGTCCAGGCCCTCGGCGAAGTCGTTGAGCGGTTCGAGGTGCCCGGCCTTCACGTACTCTGTGAGGTGGCTCAGGACCCCTTCGATAGCGTCTGGGTCACCGGTCCGAGCGCCGGTGAGGTACTTCTGTCGCAGGTCCTCGTAGGAGAACCGACCCATCCGCGGTTCCTGGCCGAGGCGCTCCGTGGCGTTCTCGATGAACGCCTCGCGCCAGACCGGCGGGGAGTCGTCGTTCGGGAACGCGTAGTTCCAGAACAGTGGGGGTGACCCGCTGCCGCCGTCGCTGCTGCCACTGCTTCCGTCGCTTCCGGAACTACCGCCGTCGCCACCCATCTCGTCGGCCGCGCCGCCGTCGCCGCCGCCACAACCGGCGAGACCGGCGGTCGCACCGACACCGAGAGCTTTCACGAGTGAGCGTCTGCTGAGTCCGGAAGTACTGCTGTTATCTGCCATTGGGCAAACCCTAGAATCCACATTGGACCACCCATATTTATAATTTTCCCAAAAGACGGTGGACAACCCGTTTGCCGCCGAATCCATCTCACAGTAGATTTATAACTCGCTCTACGAGAAGATAGAACGCATGCCGAAAATCGCCTTCATCGGAGCGGGTAGCATGGTGTTCGCTACCAAACTCGTCGGCGACATCCTCTCGTTCGACGAGTTAGAAGACAGCACCATCGCCCTGATGGACATCGACGAGCACCGACTGGACCAGACGACCAAAATCGCCGAGGCGATGGTCGAAAACGAGGACGTAGACGCGACAATCGAGTCCACGACCGACCGTCTCGACGCCCTCGACGACGCCGACTACGTCATGAACATGATCAACGTCGGCGGCACCGAACCGTTCGAGAACGAGATTCGCATCCCGGAGGAGTACGGCGTCGAGCAAGCCATCGGCGACACCATCGGGCCGGGCGGCATCTTCCGCGGCCTGCGAACCATCCCGACGATGCTCGACCTCGCGAGCGACATGGAGGAAGTCTGTCCCGACGCCCTCCTGTTGAACTACACGAACCCGATGTCCATCCTCTGCCAGACGATGTTCGACGCGACGGACATCGAGACGGTGGGGCTGTGTCACAGCGTTCCCCACACCGCCGAAGCCATCGAGGACTACGTCGGCGTCCCCGAGGGCGAACTGGAGTACTGGGTCGCGGGCGTCAACCACGTCGCGTGGTTCCTCGAAGCGAAGTACGACGGCGAGAGCGTCTATCCCGACCTGCGGGAGGCCTACGACGACCCCGAGACGTACGAGCGAGACACCGTTCGCTTCGAGATGATGCAACACTTCGGCTACTTCCCGACCGAATCCTCCCACCACATGTCCGAGTACGTCCCGTACTTCCGGACCGACGAGGACACCATCGAGGAGATGGCCGGGACGGACTACGCCGAGCGGATGCCCACCGCGACGTACCTCGAAGGGTGGCAGGCCCGCTCGGAGGAACGGGACGACCCCGAACTCGGCGTCGACTTGGACGAGGTCGGTATCGAGCGTTCCGAGGAGTACGCCTCGCGCCTCATCCACTCCATCGAGACGGACACCACGCGGCGCTTCAACCTCAACGTCAGCAACGAGACGAACGCTATCGAATCCCTGCCGACCGACGCCTGCGTCGAGGTGCCCGTCCTCGTCGACGGCACGGGCCTGCATCCGTGTTCGGTCGGCGAACTCCCGAAGTCCATCCGCACTTTCCCCCAGCAACACGTCGCCGTCCAGCAACTCGCCGTCGCCGGTGCACTCGAAAACGACCGCGAGAAGATTCATCGCGCCGTCAAGCAGGACCCCCTCACCGCCGCGCAACTCACCCTGCCCGAGATTCACGAGATGACCGAGGAACTGCTCGACGCGAACGAGGCGTACCTGCCCGAACTGAACTGACCCGGCCCGGCCCCAGCCATTTGCTCCGTTTTCCGACCCGCGAGCGCCGAGACTGTCCGTCGAGACGTGCCGAAAAGTGAATCCGCTTATTCGACGCCGATTTCCACGCCGCTCACGTCGTCGAGTCCGGCCAGTGCCGCCACGTCGTCGGTCTCCGGTGGCGCGCGATTGCGCAACGCCTCGCCCGTCTCACCGTCGAAGACGTGGACCCGGTTCTGCGGGAACTGGACCGTCAGTTCGCGGCCCGATTCGATGACGATGTCCCCCTCGAGCGTCGCGGTGTACTGCTCGCCGCCGATGTCGAGGTAGACGTAGCTCACGTCCCCGAGCGGTTCGGTCACCTTCACTGTCGGCGAGATGGCGTTGTGGGTGTCCTTCGGGACGGCTTTGATGTCTTCGGGGCGGATACCCAGCGTGAACCGCGAGCCCTCGCCCTCGATGTCGGCGTACACGTCGTCGTCGAGTTCGTACGCGAACTCGTCGTGGACGAGCGTCGGCGTCTCGCCCGACGTGTCGAGTTCGACGTCGAAGAAGTTCATCGAGGGCGACCCGATGAACCCGGCGACGAACTGGTTGGCCGGTTCGTGATAGCACTCCAGCGGCGTCCCGAGTTGCTGGAGTTGCCCGTCGTTGAGGACGGCGATGCGGTCGGACATCGTCATCGCCTCAGTCTGGTCGTGGGTGACGTAGATAGTGGTGACCCCGAAGTCGGACTGGAGTTCCTGCAGTTCGGTGCGCATCTGGGTGCGCAGTTTCGCGTCCAAGTTGCTGAGCGGTTCGTCCATCAGGAACACTTCCGGTTCGCGGACGATGGCCCGCCCCAGCGCGACGCGCTGTTGCTGGCCGCCGGATAGCTCGTCGGGTTTCTTGTCGATGAGGTCGCCGATACCCATCATGTCGGCGGCGTCTTGGACCCGCTCTGCGATTTCGCTCTTCGGAAGGTCCGTCGTCATCTTCAGCCCGAACGCCATGTTCTCACGGGCCGTCATGTGCGGGTACAGCGCGTAGCTCTGGAACACCATCGCCATGTTGCGCGACTTCGGTTTCTTCTCGGTCACGTCCTCGCCGTCGAGGACGATGCTCCCCTCGGTGGGGTTCTCCAGCCCCGCAATCATCCGCAGCGTCGTCGACTTCCCGCATCCCGACGGCCCGACGAGGACGATGAACTCGCCGTCCTCAATCTCTGCATCGAACGAATCCACCGCGACGATGTCGCCGCCGTCGTCGTGGAATATCTTTGTGAGGTTCTGTATCTCTAGCTCGCCCATACCCCATTACATACTGTAGGTGGTGTTAAATCTTGCCACGCATCGGCGTTCGGTCCGTACGGCCCGCAAACCGCCCGGATTGTCGACGGCGTTTCTGATACGAGAACGATTTCGCCGTGGCTCTCCGCCCCCGCTGAGCGAGGGGATGTTCCCCGCTACGCACGTGTGCGCGCGATGACGACACTATCGACCAGTCGCCCGGCAGACAGCACGGCCGAGCGACGACACATCCGTTTTCCGGAATTTTTAGCGATAACGGCTGTCGGAGTGCGGGGACTTCGACACGCCGCTGGCGGTGACAGGTCCCGCTATCCTCGCGACGGAGCCAGCGAGTCGGTATTGCCTCGCCGGGTCACTTCCGTTCTCGTATCGGAAACACCACTCGCGAGGCGGAGCGCGGGGCTTTTTGTTGTCGGTTCCCGTGGTGTGTTCACATGCCGACAGTAGAGAGTCCCGAAGGCACAGTCACCGCTACCGTCTCGCTCAGCGGCGCGGACCAGACCCTCGCCGTCGCACTCGCCGACCGGACCGTCGTCGAACCGTCCACGCTCGGCCTGACTGCGCCGTTCGACCCACCGACCGAAGACGTCGACCTGCCGACCGTCGAGGACTTCGAGCGCTCGGACCGTACCGTCTCGGAGACGTTCGCGACGACGTACGGGAAGCGCCGCGAACACAGCCACGAGGCGACCGAATCGGTGTTCGTCTGCGACTTTTCGAACGGCGAGACGGTCGAACTGACGGTGCGTGCGAGCGCCGAGGGCGTCGCCTACCGCTACCGCCTGCCCGAGACGGGGTCGGTGCTGTTGTTCGAGGACCAGACCGAATTTCGGTTCCCCGACCGGACGACGACGTGGCTCACGCCGTGGGCCGAGAACCACGAGGCCACCTCGCGGCGCGCGCCTCTCTTCACCGCAGAGGGCCGCTACTGCACGCCCGGCCTGTTTCAGGTCGCCGACGACGCGTGGGCGCTGGTCACCGAAGCGGGCGTCGACGGGTCGTATCACGCCGCTAGCCTCCGCTCGCGCGACCAGACGGCCGCCGTCGAGTTCGAACACCCGTGGACGCCGGTGCGGGCGAAAGGCGCCTTCGAGACGCCGTGGCGCGTCGCCGTGGTCGGTGACCTCGCCACCGTCGTCGAATCCGACCTCGTCCCGGCGCTGGTCGACGGGCCGCGCTTCGACCCCGAGTGGGTCGACCCGGGCCGGGTCGCGTGGTCGTGGTGGTCCGAGAGCGACAGTCCGTACGACCCCGACAGACAGCGTGACTACGTCGACTACGCCGCCGAACGCGGCTGGGAATACGTCCTCGTCGACGAGGGGTGGAGTCCCGACTGGCTCCCGGAACTGGTCGAGTACGCCGCCGACCGCGGGGTCGAACTGTTCGTCTGGGCCCACTGGACGGACCTCCACGGGGCCGACGAGCGCCGCGAGAAACTGGCCCGCTGGGCAGAGTGGGGCGTCGCGGGCGTCAAAATAGACTTCATGGACTCGGACGAACAGGGCCGTCTCCAGTTCTACGACGAACTGCTGGCCGACGCCGCAGAGCGCGAACTGCTCGTGAACTTCCACGGGTCGGTCGTCCCGTCGGGACTCAAGCGGCGGTGGCCCCACGTCATGACCTACGAGGGGGTGATGGGGGCCGAACACCTCAAGTGGGCGACGCTGACGCCCGAACACAACGTCACGCTCCCCTTTACTCGCAACGCCGTCGGCGCGATGGACTACACGCCCGTGACGTTCTCGGCGGACTCGCGACACACCAGCGACGCCCACGAACTCGCGCTGTCGGTGGTGTACGAGTCCGGCCTCCAGCACTTCGCCGACAGCGTCGACGCCTACGCCACCCGTCCCGACGCCGAGTGGTTCCTCGAACGCGTCCCCGCCGCGTGGGACGAGACGGTGTTCCTCCGCGGCCATCCGGGTTCGGAAGCGACTATCGCCCGCGAACGCGACGGCGAGTGGTTCGTCGGGTGCATCACCGCCGGTGGGGCGCGCACCGTCGAGACGACGCTCTCAGTACTCGACGGCGACCGGGAGGCGACGCTGATTCGTGACCCGAGCGGCGCAGACGAGGCTGACGACGACGGCCTCGTCCGCGAGACGGTGACCGTGGGGCCGGAGACGCCGCTGTCCGTCGACGTACCCGAAAACGGCGGTTTCGCGCTCTACTGTCCCTGACGAATCGACTCGGCGTACTCCCTGTACAGTTCGTCCTGCATCACCTGCGTCCGGCCGCCGTCGACGAGGATGCTCTCCCCAGTGACGAACGTCGCGTCGTCGCTGGCGAGGAAGGCGGCCATCCCCGCTACGTCCGCCGGAGTGCCGAGTCGGCCCGTCGGGTGAATCGCCTTCGTGTACTCGTACTCCTCGTCGCTGTCGAACTCCGCGCGGGTGCGTTCTATCTCGACCCACCCCGGATTGATGGTGTTGACCGTGATGCCGTGGGGACCGAGTTCCAGCGCCATCGCCCGCGTCATCCCGTTGATACCCGCCTTTACGGCATTGTAGGGGTACAGCCCCGGCATCGTCAGGAACGCGTGGTTCGAGGACATGTTCAGGACGGTGCCGCCTTCGGGCATCGCCTCGACGGCGTGTTTGGCACACAGCCAGAACGACCGGAAGTCCGTCTCGACGACGAACTCCCAATCGGAGAGGGTGGCCTCGCTGGCCGTCGTCTCCGTCTGGACGCCCGCGTTGTTCACCAACACGTCGACGCGGCCGTACTCGTCGACGGTGTGGTCGATGAGCGCCTCGATTTCGGCGGGGTCGCGCATGTCCGCCTGCACGAACGTCGCCTCGCCGCCCTCGTCGGTGATTGTGTCGACGACGGCCTCTCCGGGGTCGCGGGAGCGGCCGGTGACGACCACCGACGCCCCCTCCGCGGCGAACCGGCGAGCGACGCCCGCGCCGATGCCGCGCGTCGACCCGGTGACGACGACGACGCGCTGTTCGTGTCTGGTCGGGACGGCGTTCGCAGTCGGGTCTGTCGAACTCATCTACCAGCACCTGTGGACTCCACCGAGAAATATGCAAGGGGTCGGCGGGGGAACGTTTAACCACCGCGGGGAAGAGTATAGGAGTAAGACGGGCACAGCGCCCGTGGACTGACGATGCTCACGACGAGAAAGCGCACACAACTAGAGACGGTACTCGCAGAGTACGACGCCGACAGCGCGTGGTTCGCCACGCCGCCGGCGTTCGCGTGGCTGACCGGCGGCGGGAACAACGTCGTCTCGCTTGCGGACGATACCGGAGTTGCCGCGGTCGGCTACGACGGCGAGGACGTCGTCCTCGTCGCCGACCACATCGAGGCCGACCGACTCCGCGAGGAGGAACTGGCCGTGGACGCCACCGTCCGCGAGTTCGACTGGTACGACGAGACGCTGGAATCGGCCGTCGCGGAACTGGCGACCGGGGACGCCGTCGCGGACTTCGACCTCCCCGGCGCGGAGACGGTCCGCGTGCCGACCCGGACGTTCCCGCTCACCGACTCCGAACGGGAACGGTACCGCGACCTCTCTCGAGAGACGACGGAAGTGGTCGAGCGCGTCGCTCGCGACGTGACGCCGGTGATGACCGAGCGCGGGGCCGCCGCCGACCTCGCACACGGCCTGCGCCAGCGGAAGATAGACCCGCTTGTGGTACTGGTCGGCGGGGCCGACCGGAGCCAGCGCTATCGGCACTTCACGCCCGGCGACGCGACGTTAGACGAGTACGCCACCCTCACCGTCGTCGGGCGGCGCGGCGGCTTGCACGCCTGCGTGACCCGGACGGTGGCCTTCGAGACGCCCGAGTGGCTTCCCGACCGCTTCGCGGCGACCCAGCGCGTCGCGGCGACGGCGCTCCGGGCGACCCAGCGTGTCGGCCGCGACGGTGGGACCGCGGGCGACGTGTTCGACGCGATTCGGGACGCCTACGCCGCCGTCGGCTACCCAGAGGAGTGGCACGAACACCACCAGGGCGGGATGACGGGGTACGGCGGCCGCGAGTGGTTCGCCCGACCCGACGGCGAGGACGCCGTGACGCTCGGGTCGGCCTACGCGTGGAACCCCACGATTCAGGGGACGAAAGTCGAGGACACGGCGCTGGTCACCGAAGCGGACGTTGAGTTGCTGACGGTGACCGGCGAGTGGCCGACGACGAGCGTCGACCCGGTCGGCGACGGCGCGGCCCTCGAACTGCCTGCCGTGATGAGCCGAGACTAATCGAAAAACCGCTCGCTTACCACTCGGCGACGCTGCCGTCCTCGTGACGCCACACGGGGTTGTGCCAGTTGACCGTCTTCTCGGACTGTTCGCGGACGTACGCCTCGTTGATTTCGATGCCCAGTCCGGGGTCGTCCGGAATCTGGACGTAGCCGTCATCGTACTCGAACACCGACGGGTCCGCGAGGTAGTCGAGCACGTCCGTCGTCTCGTTGTAGTGGATGTTGAGGCTCTGCTCTTGAATCAGCGCGTTCGGCGAACAGGCGTCGACCTGCACGCAGGAGGCCAGCGCCACCGGGCCAAGCGGACAGTGTGGAGCGAGCGCCACGTCGTAGGCCTCGGCCATCGACGCGATTTTCTTGACCTCGGTGATGCCCCCGGCGTGTGAGAGGTCCGGTTGGATGACGTCGACGGCCCCGTCCGCGAAAATCTCCTTGTAGTCCCACCGCGAGAACATCCGTTCGCCCGTCGCGATGGGGATGGTGGTGTGGGCGGCGATGTCCGGCAGGGCCTCGTTGTGTTCGGGGAGGACCGGTTCCTCGATGAACATCGGTTCGTGCGGCTCCAAGGCCTTCGCCAGCCGTTTCGCCATCGGCTTCGTGACTCGGCCGTGGAAGTCGACGCCGATGTCGACTTCGTCGCCGACGGCCTCGCGCACCTCGCGCAGGCGGTTCGCGGCCGCCTCGACGGCCGCCGGGTTGTCCACCCGTTCGATTTCGGCGGTGGCGTTCATCTTCAGCGCCGAGAACCCGGCGTCGACCTTCTGTTCGGCTTGCTCGGCCACCTCGGAGGGGCGGTCGCCGCCGATCCACTGATACACGCGGATGCGATTGCGGGCGGCCCCGCCGAGGAGTTGGTGGACCGGCGCGCCCAACTGCTTGCCCTTGATGTCCCAGAGCGCCTGGTCGATGCCCGCGATGGCGGACATGAGCACCGGGCCGCCGCGGTAGAAGCCGCCGCGGTACATCGTCTGCCAGTGGTCCTCGATGTCCTCGGGGTTCTCGCCGAGGAGGTAGTTCTCCAGCAGTTCCTCAACGGCGGCCCGGACGGTGTGGGCGCGCCCCTCGACGACGGGTTCGCCCCACCCGACGGTGCCGTCGGCCGTCTCGACGCGGAGGAGGAGCCATCTGGGCGGCACCTCGAACAGTTCGTAGTCGACGATTCGGTTCCTCGCGCTGCTGTCGGATTGGGATGTGTTCGAACTCATTGTGGTCGGTCAGTGCGTGCGGGGGTCGCCCGCGTGACGCCACCGCCGTCGGCGGACCGACGCGTTCCGGACCCGCGGCGGGCCAGTGGCGTTGTCTGTCTCATCGTCCCACAGTTCGTTAACGCCCCATTTAACCGTTGTGTCAGCGTCGGTGGGCCGCGCCGACCACCACCGTTCACGATGTGCGAACGACTTTTGTGCCTCCGGCCGAAATCACGGTGCATGAACGACGGCCCGCGGGTCAAGACGACCCAAACGAGCTTTCGCATCATCGAGGCGGTGCGGGACAACCGCGGCGCTGGCGTGAGCGAACTCGCCCGGACGGTCGACCTCTCGAAGTCCGCCGTCCACAAGCACGTCCAGACGCTGACCGAAATCGGCTACCTCGTCCGCGAGGACGACGCGTACTACCTGAGTAACCGGTTTCTCAGCCTCGGCAACCGCGCCCGCGAACGACTCCCGCTGGGCCCGGCCAGCAACGTCGTCAACGACCTCGCCGAGACGACCGGCCACGTCACGAACTTCATGGCTCACGAGAACGGCCGCGGCGTCTACGCGCTCCGCGTCGAACCCGAGGGCGTCGACCTCGGCGATATCGTCACCGAGGGGGACGTCGCACCGCTGCACGCCACCGCCGGAGGGAAGGCGATTCTCGCCTTCTTCTCGAAGGAGAAACGGACCGCTATCCTCGACAGCGTCGGCCTCCCCGCGCACACGGAGAAGACCATCACCGACCGCCGGGAACTCGAACGGGAACTGCGCTCCATCCGCGACCAGCGCGTGGCCTTCGACCGCGAGGAGTTCATGACGGGCCACCAGTGTGTCGCCTCGCCCGTCGTCGACCGCAGCGGCGAACCAATCGCCGCCGTCAGCGTCACCGGCAACATCCAGCACATGTCCGGCAAGCGCCTCGAAGAGGACGTGACCGGCCTCGTCACCAGCGCCGCAAAATCCATCGAGAACGAACTCCTCTCACAGTAGCTGTTCTCGCATCGTGAACGCTCCGCGTGCGAACCGTTTTCACGTCGCCGTTCCCGCCGCCCGCCTCCCGCAGTCTAGAACGTGAACGTGGCCCGTTCGACGCCACAGCGGCCGGGAACGGCCTCGACGTGCCGATAACGACTGGTTCTAACAACGATACGTGTGTTATCTTAGGTCGACTAGCAGTGAGAGCGGTATCGTTCTCACATCGTGAACGGAGCTTGGAGCGGTACGGCGCGACGACGAGCGTCCTCGGTTCGCCGCCCATGGTCGAGACCAGTAATATCAG
Source organism: Haloarcula marina (assembly GCF_024218775.1). NCBI lineage: Archaea > Methanobacteriati > Methanobacteriota > Halobacteria > Halobacteriales > Haloarculaceae > Haloarcula > Haloarcula marina. The sequence goes on from NZ_CP100404.1 coordinate 3,256,253, forward strand.
AGATGTGTGATAGTCGTATATAATATATTAGTGTACGTAGATAAGCTAGCAGATATGCACTCATATCATATCTTCACCAGTATCGGGCGGTTAGATGTGAGTTTGGAGAAGAGTATCGTCAGCTATGGCTTGTAGGGTTTTTCTCACGTGAGTCTACCGAACACGGCTGTTTCGGAAGCTTAATCCTCTCTTCGGAGAATCTTGACCGGAATAGGCCAACACAACTGTTTCTCAATACATTTCGAATATAGTTTGGATTCTTATATAGCTTCGCGCACGTCTTCGACCGCGGCTTCCACGACAGCCACGTCGAACGCGTCGACGGTGTCGCCGCCGACGAGGAACGACGCGTCCCCGGGCACGTCGAGCGACACCGGTTCGCTCGTGAAGTTCGTGACCCACGTGTAGCCGTCTCGATGTGCCAGGCGCACGCCGTCGGGAAGCGGGTCGGCGTGGTCGACGCCCGCCGCGCCGAGCAGGTCCGCGACGAGTGCGTCCGCGAGGCCCTCGCCGGGCCAACAGCCGACGGTGGTGACGCTCCCCTCGCCGACGCGGTTGTGCGCGACGGCGGGTTCCTCGGCGGCCTCGCCGGAGCGGTAGCGCCCGCGCGTCTCGGCCGCGTCCGGGTCGAGCCATCCGGCCCACGTCTGGTAATCGTACGTCTCGCCGTCGTAGCCGACGCGGGTGTCGAACTGCGCGGGAAGGCTCTCGTGGCGACTCACGCGGACCCCCGCGAGGTCGGCGAGGGGGCCGGGCGCGAGCGTCTCGTGCAGTTGGTTATACGGGTCCTTCTCGCCGGTGCGCGCGCCCAGCAGGAGGTGCCCGCCCGACTCGACGTAGTCGGTGAGACGGCCCGCGAGGGCCTCGCCCGCGAGATACAGCGTCGGCGCGACGACGGCGGCGTAGCCGTCGAGGTCGGCAGACGGCGGGACCACGTCGACCTGCACGCCCCGTTCGCGGAGCGCGTCGTAGTAGGCCCGCAGGTGCGACCAGTAGTGCCAGTCCGGAGAGTGAGGCTGAATATCCGTCGCCCACAGGCTCTCGTAGTCGTGGAGGAGGGCGACGGGCGCGTCCACCGGGTCGAGGTCGAACAGTTCCGGGGCGGTGGCGGCGGCGTCGCGGTACCCCTTGTCGGGACTGCCGTCCTGCTTGCGGAGGCCCGCGTGGTACTGCTCTTGCCCTTGGCGACAGCGCCGCCAGCGGAAGTAGAGGACGGCGTCCGCGCCGTGAGCGACGGCGTGGTGCGCCCACAACCGCATCGCCCCGTCGCCGGGTTGGGGCGCGTGGGGCGGCCAGTTCACGTCGCCGGGTTGCTGTTCGAGCACCCAGAACGGCGTCTCCGGCCCGCGGTAGATGTCGTGGTTCAGGCCGATTTCGTCCGGGTCGCCCGCCCGCAGTTCGTCCGTCGTCGGGTCGCCGGGTTGCCGGTCTTGGACGAATCCCGTGGGGTAGGAGTCCCATCCGAGAAAGTCGAGGTCGTCGGCCAGCGAGTAGGCGTCCAGCGTCGGGAAATCGCCCATGAAGTTGTGGGTGACGAACCACTCGTCGTTGGCCGCCCGAATCAGGTCGGCGTGCAGGCGGTTGTACTCGACGACGCTGTCGTTCGCGAAGCGGTAGTAGTCCAGCAGGCGCGAGGGGTGATGTTCGGCTGGCGTCGGTCCAGGCAGGTCGACTGCCTCGAAGTCTGGGTACTGCTGGCTCCAGAAGGTGTTGCCCCACGCCTCGTTCAGCGCGTCCACGTCGCCGTACTTGGCTTCCAACCACTCGCGGAACGCCGCCGCGCAGTCGTCACAGTAACACCGCACCGTGCGGTGACAGCCGTACTCGTTGTCGGCCTGCCACCCGGCGACGTGCGGATTGTCGGCGTAGCGCTCCGTGACCGTGCGGACGATGCGTTTGGTCTCCTCCCGGTACGTCGGCGAGTTGAAACACGTGAACCGGCGGCTCCCCCATTCGCGGGGCGTGCCGTCGGCGTCGGCCTGCCGCACGTTGGGGTGCTCGTCGACCAGCCACTTCGGCGGCGTCGCCGTCGGCGTACACAACACCGCCTGCATGCCGTGGTCGCCGACGAGTTCGATGGCCTCGTCGAGCCAGTCGAAGTCGAATTCGCCGCGTTCGGGTTCGATGCGCGCCCACGAGAACTCCGCCATGCGGACGTACTCCAGTCCCGCGTCGGCCATCTGGGCCACGTCCGTCTCCCAGCGCTCGCTGGGCCAGTGCTCGGGGAAGTAGCAGACTCCGAGTGTCATACTCGCTCGGGCGGCGGCCCGCGATATACGTCTTGCCCCAGCGAGTCGCGCCCCGCGGAGCCTCTACGAGAAGCAGGGATTCCGCGAAATCGAGCGGGCGGACGTGACGTTCGACGGGGAGGCGTTCACCATGCTGTTGTACCGGAAGTCCCTGCGGTAACGTGGACGGCATCCGGGCGACCCCGAACGACCGTCGGCGCTGGATACCCCAGCCACCCCACCGGGAGAAATCACACCGTTTTAACCCCACGCAGACGTTCGACCGGGTATGACCGACACGGACGGGTCGAACGTCCTCTTCGTCGTACTGGACACGGTCCGGAAGGACCGACTGTCCGTCTACGACCCCGACCGCGAGACGACGCCGCATCTCGCCGAGTTCGCCGAGGAGGCCGCCGTCTTCGAACAGGCCGTCGCACCGGCGCCGTGGACGCTCCCCGTCCACGCCTCGATGTTCACCGGACTGTACCCCAGCGAACACGGGGCCACGCAAGAGGACCCCTATCTGGAGGGGGCGACGACCCTCGCCGAGTCGCTGTCGGCGGCGGGCTACGACACCGCCTGTTACTCCTCGAACGCGTGGATCACGAGTTACACGAACCTCACCGCCGGGTTCGACGACCACGACAACTTCTTCCAGATAATGCCCAGCGAACTCCTCTCGGGGCCACTGGCGACCCTCTGGAAGACGATGAACGACAACGACACCCTCCGAGGGGTCGCGGACCGACTCGTCCAGGCGGGCAACAAGATTCACGAACACCTCGCCGAGGGTGGCGGCGGCGACACGAAGACGCCACAGGTCGTCGACAAGACCATCGACTTCGTCGACGAGAGCGACGACTTCTTCGCGTTCATCAACCTGATGGACGCCCACCTGCCGTACCACCCGCCCGAGGAGTACGCCGAACGGTTCGCGCCCGGCGTCGACTCCACCGAGGTGTGCCAGAACTCGAAGGAGTTCAACTGCGGCGCGCGCGACATCGACGACGAGGAGTGGGACGACATCACGGGGCTGTACGACGCGGAACTGGCCCACATCGACGACCAGTTGGACCGCCTGTTCTCGCACCTCAAGGAGACCGGCCAGTGGGACGATACCACCGTCGTCGTCTGTGCCGACCACGGCGAACTGTTCGGCGAACACGGCCTGTACGGCCACGAGTTCGGCATCTACGACCCGCTGGTGAACGTCCCGCTGATGGTGAAACACCCCGACGTGGAACCGACGCGCGACGAGGAGACGGTGGTCGAACTGGTCGACCTCTACCACACCGTGCTCGACGCCGCCGGGGCCGACGGCCGCGGGAAGTCCCTCGAGTCGGCCCGCTCGCTCCTGTCGACGGACTACCGGGAGTTCGCGGGCGAGGTGGGTGGCGTCCCGCGCGGCGACGTCGGCTTCGTCGAGTACCATCAGCCAGTCGTCGAGTTGCGCCAGCTAGAGGGGAAAGCGAAGGCCGCGGGCATCGAACTGGACGAGCAGTCGCGGTTCTACTCGCGGATGGGCGCGGCCCGCACCGCCGAGGAGAAGTACATCCACTGCACCCGCATCCCGGACGAGGCCTACGACGTGGCCGCCGACCCCGGCGAGACGCAGAATCTGGTCGGGACGGACGACGAACCGGCCGAACTGGAGGAGGCGCTGTGGGACTTCGTCGACGCCGTGGACGCCGACTGGCCGGACGAGGCCGACGGCGCGGACGGCGACGTGCTGGAGGAGATGGACGACGACACCAAAGACCGCCTGCAGGACCTCGGCTACATCGACTGACGTGAGTTCGGACAGCCCCGCGTTCGACTTCGCCGACCGACGGACGCTCGTCCAGATACTGCTGGGCTTTGCCGTCGCGGGGGTCGTCCTCTACCTGCTCGTGGACTTCGTCGGCACCGCGGGCGTCGTCAGCGGTCTCCTCCGGGCCGACCCGGGGTGGCTGGCGCTGGCCTGTCTCTCGACGCTCCTCTGCCTCACCGCGTGGGGGAAGGCCTGGCAAATCGTGCTGGGCGTCGCGGGCATCGACGAGTCCCTCTCGCGACTGGTCGTCACCTACTACGCCGCGACGTTCGCCAACTACGTCACGCCGCTGGGACAGGCGGGGGGCGAACCCTTTATCGCCTACGTCCTCTCGCGGGACACGGAGGCGAGCTATCAGGACAGCCTCGCGAGCGTCGTCACCGCGGACCTGCTGAACCTCTTTCCGTTCGTCACCTTCGCCGGGGTGGGCTTTGCGGCCCTGCTGTACGAGAGTTCGCTCCCCGAGGCCATCGAACCCCTCGCCGGAGGCTTAGTGGTCCTCTCGGTGGGCGTCCCCGTCGTCGCCGCTGTCGGGTGGCGCTACCGGAAGCGACTCGGGCGCACGCTCGTCCGCGCCGCCGAACCGGTGACCCGGCGGACGCCGCGGCTAACCGTCGCGGGCCTGCGCGAGCGACTACGCGAGACCGAGCAGGCCTTCCAGCGCATCGCCCGTGACCGACGTGCGCTGGTGCAGGCGCTCTTTTTCTCGTACGTCGGGTGGGTCTTCTTCGCCCTGCCCCTGTATCTGGTCGCCCAAGCCATCGGGACGGAGCTATCGCTTCTGCTCGTCTTCTTCATCGTCCCCGCGTCGACGCTCGCGGGGTTGGTCCCCTCGCCCGGCGGGTCCGGGGCCGTCGAGACGGCCTTGGTGGTGCTGGTGGTCGCGCTGACGAGCGTCGGCCAGACGGACGCGACGGTCATCGCCATCCTCTACCGGGTCGCCAGTTACGTCTTCGCGCTGTTGCTTGGGGGCGGCGCGGCGCTGTACGTGTTGCGGCGAAACTGAGAAAACGCGGTCGGCAGCGTCAGGTCGTGTTGTGCTCGACGAACGTCGGCCGCCAGTTCGAGAGGTCGCGGATGTCGCGACCGGCGACGCGCCAGTCGTCGTCGAGTGGAATCGGCGAGACGACCATCCGCGTGGGGGTCGCGAGCGGTCTGAGCGGGAGGCGTTGGTCGCTGTGGAAGCCGAACTTCGCGAGAGTCGACTGCGGAATCGACTCGCCGCGGACCGAGACCACCGCCGAATCGGCGTTGTCGGCGAGCACCCGTTCCAGCAGGGCCGGGAGCGCCCGGTCGCGTTCGTCGTCGCCGACCAGCGGCACCACGTCGGCGACTTTCGTGACGGTGTAGGAGTACGCGCTGTCCCACGAGTTCGTCTCTTGGGTCGCGGTGACGACCCCGGCGACGGGACGACCGCCCAGTCGAGCGGTGTAGGCCGTGTACTCCCAGCGCGGGTTGCTGAAGCGGTACTCGAAGAACTGCTCGTCTCGGAAGGCGTGTATCTCGTTTGGGGGACGGCGACGGTAGAGGTCGGCGAGGCGGCGCGAGGGAATATCGGCGTGACGGGTGACCGTCACCTCCGAGGGCACGTCGAGGCCGCGACGGCGAGTGCCGAGGTACCCCGTCGCCGCCGCTTTCCCGAGCGTGCGGGCGAGTCGGTTGTCGCGACCGGCGTAGGTCGCGGGGTCCTGAACCCGGTGGTAGGTGGTGTGTTCGCCCGCGATTTCGAAGCCCTGTTTCACCATCCCCCCGGTGGTCTTCATGTTCGGGACGTTGAACGTGAATTTGGGCGGGCCGTCGGCGTATCCCTCGAAGAGATGCTGGCTCATTCGGCTGAACAGCCCCTTCCGCCGGTGGTCGGCGTCGACCATGGTATCGCCCGACTGGAGGGCGACGTGATGGGTGTCACCGGCGCGCATCTGGAAGGCGAGGTTCGGGCGCGCGCCGACGATTTCGCCGTCGTACTCGGCGACGACGACGGGCGCTTCGTCGAGGTACGGATTGTCCGCGAACTTCCAGTCGAACCAGTCGTCGGGGAACCCGGGCCAGATGCGGTCGTGGAGCGCCATGAACCCCTCGCGGTCGCCCGGTTCGTACCACCGAATCGTGTAGCCGTCGGCGGCGGCCCGTGCGGTGGTCAGTGCTTTAGTCGTCATCGTCGAGGCTCAACCCCGGCACCAGTTTGTCGTCGTTCTGGTGGTAGCGTTGGTACACCTCACAGTGGGTCTCGTGGTCGAACTGGTCCCGGTCGTTGCAGAGGTCGGCCGTCATCGGCGAGACGAACGCCTGCTGTATCAGGCAATACGGCCGTTCGTGGTCGAACGAGTGGTCCTCGTTTTCGTCGCGATATTCGAGGTGTGGACAGACCATCGACGCAGATAGTTCTAGTCGATGGCTATCGTTATACTCCGTATTCTCCGGGTAGCCAGTTTCTAACGTCCCTAACTGGCTGATAGCCGTGTTGTAACGAAGTAGCAATCGGTGCGAGTGAAACCAGTGACATACGACGACTACCACCAACAAAAGAAGGTAATCCTCACGGTCGCGACGACCGGCGCAATCCACGGGAAAGACGCCAATCCGAACCTCCCGGAGCAACCCGAGGAAATCGCGCGGCAGGTGGCCGCGTGTGAGGAACTGGGAGCCTCCATCGCCCACGTCCACGGCCGAAACGAACACGGCGAAAACGACGCGGCGAAGCTACAGGAAGTCAACGACGCCATCAGAGCGCACTGCGACGACATCATCATCCAGAACACGACCGGCGGGCAAGCCCCCTACGAGAACCGCGTCGCCGGTATCCGGACCGACCCGCACCCGGAGATGGCGTCGCTCGACATGGGACCGTTCAAGCGGGACAAACACATCATCACGAACCACACTCGCAACAACATCGAACGGTTGGCCGTCGAGATGCAAGCGAAAGGCATCAAACCCGAGATGGAAGTGTTCAACTCCGGCCAACTCGCCGAAGTCCAACGGCTCATCGACGAGGGAATGATCGAGGAACCGCCCTACATCAACCTCATCTTCGGCGGGTCCTTTACCCCCGCTCGGCCCCGCAACCTCCTGAATATGGTCGACAACCTCCCCGACGGCGCGGAGTTCAACGTCCTCGCCGTCGGCCCGCACCAACTGCCGCTGACGACGATGGCGGTGTTCCTCGGCGGGCACATCCGCGTCGGCATGGAGGACAACCTCTACTACCGCCGCGGCGAGAAAGCACAGAGTAACCAGCAACTCGTGGCGCGTACCGTGGAGATACTCGACCGACTCGACCGCGAACTCGCCACCCCCGACGAAGCACGGGAGATGCTCGGCATGCCAAAGAAACGGGTCGAACAACCGGCCGACGGCGACTGACCCTTACTCGCCCCTCGCGAGGAACCGCCGGACGAGGAGCCAACAGACCGCGCACTGGTACGCCGCCCCGACCGCCAGTAGCGCCCAGACACCGCCGCTCCCGTCGACCCCCCGAACCAGCGCCGCGAGCGGCCAGTACGCCGGAAGGACGCCCGCGAGGTACTGTGCCGGGAGCGGTGCAACGGCGACGACGGCGACCGGCGCAATCACGGAGAGGCCGAAGAACTTGCTCACGGCGATGCCTTCCACCGTGTTGGCCGCGAGACTCGCGAGGACGAGTGCGGTAATCGCGCCGTACAGCGACGCGACGGCGGCGACGGCGACGAGGGTCGCCAGCGGGAGCGCGACCAGTCCCGACAGGGGGACCATCACGAGCGCCGCGAGGAAGCCCGCACCGAGCGTGACGACGCCCCGATAGACGAGATAACCGCGGGCGGTCAGCGGCGTGAGACGGAGCGCGGTAAGCGTCCCCTGTTCGCGGTCTTCGAGCGCGAAGAAACCGACGGCGAACCCGATGATGGTGGGACCGAACAGGACGAACAGCCCGGTTATCTCGGGGTAGTACGCGGCGAGGGCGACCCAGTCCGAGAGGGCGCTCGCGGCGTACGGCACGCCGAACCGACCGACGAGTCCCAACAGGACGGGCGCGAGGCCGATGTACACCAACAGGGGGTCGCGCAACCAGTTCTTCAGGTCCGCCAGCGCCAGCGACGCGACGGGGCCGTACTCCCCACCGACCGACGCCCCTATCGGCGTCCCCGCCGCCTTGTGGTCGGTGACGCCAGCGACGATGTGCCGGTCGACGGCCCGCCCTGCCGCCGCGAACGCGACGACGTTGCCGAGGAGGAGGTAGCCGACGGCGTAGACCAGTTCCCACGTCGGGACAGTCTCGACGGCCGCCCGGAGCAAGACGAGCGACGCTTTGGCGGGCAGGAGGTAGTACAGCGGCGTCTCGAAGAGACCGAGGACCCCGAAGACAGGGAGGCCGAGGACGGTCATGTACGCCAGCGCGGTCATGAAGTAGGCGTTGATGGAGTCGAAGCGGGCGACGGCGACGAACCCGACGAAGACGAACAGCGTCGACGTGAGCGCGACGCCGCCGAGCAAGGCGGGCCACCCGACGCCCGGCCCGTAGCCCAGCACCGCGATGACCGCCGTCGCCAGCAGCGCCAGCAGCGTCAGCGAGAGCGCCTTCGAGCAGACGTACGCCGCCGTCGACAGCGGCGAGGTCACGATGGCGTCGAGGACGCCTTCGCGCTTCTCGAAGAGGACCAGCGCGGCGACGAAGTAAAAGCCCAGAAAACTCGGGTCCGAGAACACGACGAGGACGAACGCCAGCGGTCGGGCGTCGACCGGAACGGCCCGGACTCCAAGCGCGAACGCGAGCGTCAGGACGGCGTACACCGTATAAAAGCCGTATCGCGCTTGCAGTCGCACGTCCCACGGGAGCATCGCCTGGAGTCGGCCAACACTCACCGCAGTTCCCTCCCGGTGACGGCGATGAACACGTCTTCGAGGGTGGCCTCCGCCGAGTGGATGCGCTCGACGCCGCCCGCCCGTAAACGCGCGTGGAAGGCCTCGTCGTCGGCCAGCGTCACCAGGTCGAACTCCGCCGTCTCGACGCCGCCGTTCTCGCGGTAGTCGACCCGGACGGAAGGGGTACCGTGGGCCTGTTTCAGGTCGGCGGGCGCGTCGACCACCGGGAGTTCGCCGTCGACGACGAACGCGACTCGGTCGCACAGGTCGTCGGCGACGGTCATGTCGTGGGTCGTGAGGAAGACGGTGGTTCCGGCGCGCTGTCGCTCGCGGACGATTTCCTTCACGCGGCGGGCGTTCCCGGGGTCCAGCCCCGTCGTCGGTTCGTCCAGCACCAACAGCGGCGGGTCGTGAAGCAGGGCGCGGGCGAGGTTCAGGCGCATCCGCATCCCCTTCGAGTACTCGCCGACTCGCTGGTCGGCGGCGTCGTCCAGCCCCACGCGTTCGAGGAGCGCCATCGGGTCGCGCGTCTCGGCCTCGTACAGCGACCCGAACAGCGAGAGGTTCTCGCGGCCGGTCAGTTTCAGGTAGTGGTTCGGCGACTCCGCCGACACCCCGAGTCGTTCGTAGTACGCGCCGCCCCAGTCGGCCACCTCGCGGCCGAACACCGAGACGCTGCCGTCGTAGTCGTCGCGCAGGCCGGTCAGCACCTTCTGCGTCGTGCTCTTGCCCGCGCCGCTCGGTCCGAGAAAGCCGAACACCTCGCCGCGTTCGATGTCGAACGTGAGTCCGTGTAGCGCCGGGGCGTCCGCGCCCGGGTACGTGTATTCTAGGTCCGCGACGGCGACGACGGGGTCGCTCGTCGGCGTCTCGTCGGCCGTCTCGGCGTGGTCGGCGGTAGCCATCTCGACTCACTATCGAGTTTGAGAACTCATGAATATATCGTTTTTATATTTTTGAGTGGGCGGCGAATCAGAAATAGACGATTCAAGTATTCGCGGTTCCTGATTCGCGTATGAAGGGATTCAGCGACGAGGAGCGCGACCGCATCCGGGCCGCGCTGATGGACGCCGGACGGGACCTGTTCGCCCGCTACGGCCTCCGGAAGACGACCATCGCCGACCTCACCGACCCCGTCGGCATCGGGACGAGCACGTTCTACCAGTTCTTCGACTCGAAAGAGGCCCTGTACGCCGAGATTCTGGAAGCCGAGGAAGAAGCCATCGCCGAGCGCATCATGGCCGCCTCCTTCGAGTCGGAAGACGACCCGCGGGCGGCCATCGAGGCGTTTCTCCACGCTATCTTCGAGGAGATAGAGACGAACCCGCTCATCCGCACGCTCATGGTCGAGGACGAACTCGACCGCCTCGAAGCGCAGTATTCCGCGGAGGAACAGGCCCAGAGCCGCCGGGAGGAACTGGCCTTCATCGTCCCCCACGTCGAGCGCTGGCAGGCCGAGGGCCGACTGCGCGAGGCCGAGGCCGAGACCATCGCTGGCGCGATTCGCGCGATGCCCTTGCTGACGCTCCATCAGGACGACATCGGCGAGAACTACGCGGCGGTGCGCGACCTCCTCATCGAGTCGGTGGCAGCGGGCTTGGTCGCAGAGTAGCGAGCGAGAGCGCGTCGCTCAGTCCCTCGCTTCCCACAACCGAATCAGTCGCGTCAGTGTCTCGTTGACCGGCGCGCGCCCGGCCGCTCGGTCCGCGACGTAGCCGTTGATGGCGTCGATTTCCGTTCGCCGTCCGGCCGCCACGTCCTGCAACATCGACGAGCGGTTCGCCGCGGTGTCCCGAACCACCCGTTCGGTCAGCGAAACGGCCCGGTCGTCCGAGAGGTCGATACCCGCTTTGCGGGCGACGCGGGCCGTCTCGCGGGCGGCGTCGGCGGCGAGTTCGCGGCCCGGGCCGTCGGCGAGCGCGCCGTTCTCGACGCGGGCCAGCGCCGTCGTCGCGTTGACGGCCGCGTTGACCGCCAGTTTCTCCCAGAGACGAGTCGGCATGTCGGCGGCGACGGTGGTCTCGACACCGGCGGCGCGGAACGCCGCCCCCACCTCGTCGGCGATGGCCGACTCGCCCCCCGCACGCGGCCCGAGGACCACCTCACCGCGGCCGGTAAAGTCGACCCGACCCGGTCCGTCGAGGCGCGCGCCGTAGGTGCAGGTCCCGGCCAGTACCGGACACGACAGCGAGGCCGCGAGCGTCTCCTCGTTACCAATCCCGTTCTGGACCGAGAGGCACGCGTCGAGCGCGCAGTCGGCGAGCGCGTCGGCCGCCGCCGCCGTGTCGCCGCTCTTGACCGCCACGATTGCGAGGTCCGCGCTGTCGGGCACATCGGTCCGGGCCGCCGGGTCGACGCGGAAGGATTCGACGCCGACCACGTCCAGTCCCTCGCGCTGGACGGTCCCGACGTGTGGCTCCCGGCCCACGAGCGTCACGTCGTGTTCGCGGGCGAGCATCCCGCCGAGGAGACTGCCGAGACTGCCCGCGCCGACGACAGCGATGTCCATACCCGGTCGGAAGGCGGGGCGCTACAAAAGCGTTCCAGCGACGGACCGCCAGCCACAACCCCACGCGGTCCGAATCGCCGGTATGGACGAGGACGACGCGCGGGCGGACACCGAGCGAGTGAGCGAGGCCATCGAGACGGTGGGCGTCGACCGCCTCCCCGACGCCGTCGTCGACGCGTGGGCGCGGGCCGGACTCGACACCGGCGCGCCGACGTGGCCCGACGAGGAGTCGCGGTTTCGGGTGCGCCCGCGCGCCGAGGACGCGGACGCGCGAGCGGACGCGTTGGCGGCGGTGCTGGACGCCTCGCCGCGCCGCCCCGACTCGCTGTTCGTGTCGCTGGAGGTGGGTCGACGTACCGACCTCACCGGCCGTCCCCGGTTCGAACTGGAGACGCTCTCGGGCCACCCCGAGGTGACCGTCGCGGACGACCACACCGCCGGGACGGTGCCCCTCACGGGCGAGGCGTTCGACGCCGTCGCGACGCTCGCCGAGGACGTGGCCTACCTCGTCGTCAGAGACGCCGACGGCCTCGCGCTGGCGGAGTGGCGCGGCGAGACGGTTCGGTTCGCCGTCCCCGAGACGCGGCTATCGAGCGTGACGGAATCGCTCGACGCGGCGACGGCCGACCGGGTCGAACGCCTCGACTAGTCCTCCTGCCAGTAGTATATCTCCTCTTTCGGCGCGCCGCAGGCCGGACACTCCTCCGGGAGTTGGTCTATCTTCCCCATCTCGCCACACTCCCAGCAGCGCCACATCAGTTCGGCTTCGCCGGCCTTGCCGGTCGAGACGTGTTCGCTCGACAGCGCCTCTATGCCGTCCTCGATGGTCACGTAGAAGCCGTGCTCGTCGAATCCGCGGATGGTCCCGATTTCGTTGCCCTCGTCGTCGTACACTACCTGTCCGAACGCCACGCGGGTCGTCTCGGACTCGGCTGACGTATCACTCATACGTACTGACAGACTCGCCGAAATGTGATAAAGACTAGCGCGAGAAGAGGCTGTTGTGGACGGGTGCGAAGTCGCTGGATTCGTCCGTCTTCTCCCGCGTATCGGAGATGGCGCTTCCGGAGAGGCCGACGTCGAGGAAGTCCGACAGCGGTGGGCCGACGCTGTCGGGTTCGACGAGGAACGCGTCGTGGCCGTAGTCCGAGTCGACGACGTGGTGAGCGACGCCGGTGTCCGTCTCCCGCAGGGCCTCTGCGAGCGACTCGGACTGCTGGGTCGTGAAGTGCCAGTCGCCGGTGAACGACATCACCAGTGCCTCGCCGTCGAAGGCTCCCAGCGCGTCGGCGTCCGATTCGAACCCCGAGGACAGGTCGTAGTTGTCCATCGCCCGCGTCAGGTAGAGGTAGCTGTTGGCGTCGAACCGCTCGACGAACTTCGAGGCGTTGTAATCGAGGTACGACTCCACGTCCCGATAGGGGAAGAAGCGCCCGGCGGGGTCGGTGGGGAACGCGCGTTCGGCCTCCCGCGTCGCCGCGCGGCGACCGAAGCGGCGTTCCATGCTCGACTTCGAGAAGTACATCACGTGGCCGATTTCGCGGGCCAGCGCCAATCCCTCGTCGGGGTGGTCGCCGTCGTAGTAGTGGCCGCCGTTCCAGTGCTGGTCGGTCGTGATGGCGCGGCGGGCGATACCGTCGAGCGCGAGACACTGCGGGTCGAGTCTGGCGGCGGCGGCGATGGGGACGATTTTCTCGACGTGGTCCGGGTGGCGCTTCGCCCACTCCAAGACGTTCATCCCGCCGACGCTGCCGCCGACGACGGCGTACAGCGCGGGGATGCCGAGTTCGTCCAAGAGCGCTCGCTGGGCGTCGGTCCAGTCGGCGACGGTGACCGGCGGGAACTCCGGTCCCCAGGGTTCGCCGGTCTCGGGGTTCTCACTCGACGGCCCGGAGGACCCGTAGCAGGACCCGGGGACGTTCGCGCAGACGACGAAGTACTCTTTCGTGTCGATTGCCTTCCCCGGCCCGACGATGTCGTCCCACCACGCGTAGGCCTGGTCACCCTCTTCGAAGCGGCCGCGCGAGGCGACGTGAGCGCTCCCGGTCAGGGCGTGACAGACGAGGACGGCGTTGTCCCCCTCGAACTCGCCGTAGGTCTCGTAGGCGATTTCCAGTTCCGAGACGGTCTCCCCGCACTGGAACTCGAACTCGCCGACCGAGACGGTCTCCGATTCGACGTTCATGTTGCTGTCTCGATTGCCGCGTTGATATCTTCGAGGATGTCCGCGGGGTCCTCGATGCCGACGCTCATCCGAACGAGGTCCGGGCTGACGCCGCTCGCGCGCTGTTCGTCCTCGGAGAGTTGGGCGTGGGTGGTCGAGGCCGGATGGATGACCAGCGTCTTCGCGTCGCCGATGTTCGCGAGGAACTGCGCCAACTCCGTCTCTTCGCAGAACTGTCGGCTGGCGTCGTAGCCGCCTTCGAGACCGAAGGTGACGACGCCGCCGAACCCGCCCTCCAAGTACGTCTCCGCGAGGTCGTGGGTCTCGTGCGAGTCGAGGCCGGGGTAGGTGACCCACGCCACCTCGGGGTGGGATTCGAGGTGTTCGGCCACGGTGAGCGCGTTCGAGCAGTGCCGCTCCATCCGCAGGGAGAGCGTCTCACAGCCTTGCATGGTGGCCCACGCGTCGAACGGTTTCTGGCCGTCACCGAGCGACCGGAGTCCGCGCTGTCGGACTGCGACACTGAACGCCCGGTCGCCGAATCGCTCCGCGAAGTTCGCGCCGAACGCGGGGTTCTCCGCCCCTATCTCGGGGTACTTCTCGGGGTACTCGCCCCAGGGGAACGACCCGCCGTCGGCGACGACGCCGCCGACGGTCGTCCCGGACCCGTGAATCCACTTCGTCGTCGACTCCCAGACGAGGTCCGCGCCGTGGTCCAGCGGTCGGCAGAGCGCGGGCGTCCCGAACGTGTTGTCGACGAATAGAGGGACGCCGCGGTCGTTGGCCACCTCGGCGATTTCCTCCAGCGGCGGGACCACGAGCGAGGGGTTGCCGATGGTCTCACAGTGGACGTAGGCCGTGTTCTCGTCGATGGCTTCGGCGTAGGCGTCGGGGTCCAGGGTGTCGACGAAGCGCGACTCGATGCCCCGACGGCTGGCGGTGTTGGCGAGGTAGGAGTGGGTGCCGCCGTAGATAGAAGACGCGGAGACCACGTTGTCACCCGCCGACGCGAGCACCGTCGTCGCGGCGTCTAACGCCGCCATCCCGGACCCGGTGGCGACGGCGTCGACGGCGTTCTCCAGGGAGGCGAGACGGTGTTCCAGCATCCGCACCGTCGGGTTGTCGAACCGCGAGTAGACGTTGCCGTCGTCTTCGAGGGCGTAGCGGTCGGCGGCCGTCTCCGCGTCTTCGAAGACGTACGACGACGTCTGATAGATCGGTGGGGCGCGTGCGCCCGTCGCCGGGTCCGGTTCCTCCTGTCCGGCGTGGACGCATCTCGTCCCGAATCCGTAGCGCTCGGTCATGTGCAGTATGCATATATCTCTACGCATCTATAACCAAGAGTTACGGCAAAACTCTCCCCGAGCGGTTCGGTACCGACCCGCGCGGTTACGCCGTCGTCTGTGTCGTCAGCGTCGTCTCCTGCCCCGTCGTCTCGTCGACGACGGTCACCTCCTGTGCCCGCAACGAGACGGTTTCGAGCGTCTCCGGGAGACCGGACCGTGCCAGCGTCGTCTGGAAGATACCGGTCACCACGGCGTTTCTGAGACGCAGGCGGCGGACCGGTTGTAGACTCCCACTGTCAGTCGGGCCGAAGAACACCACCTCAGGGTTCCCTATCGGAGCGCGGTTCTGGAATCGCTGGTACAGCGGGACCGAGGCGGTGTCGGCCGCCTTGACCACGACCACCTCGCCGATGGCGACCTGACTCTGCCGCACGTCGTCGCCCGGGACGTCGACCTGCCACTCGACGGCCAGCAACGTCGACGCGTCTTCGAGGTCGGGCCGCGGCGTCGAAAACGGCTCCCCGACGATGTCGCGGGCGTTGTAGAGAAGGTATGCGTTTGCCGCCTCGTCGACGGCGGGCGCGTCGGGCGACACCTGCGGGTGGACGCCCGCCATCGGCGTCCCACCCGCGATGCCCGTCCCCAGTAACCCACCGGCCGCGAGGCCGCCAAACTTCATGAAGTCGCGTCGGTTCGCGGCGAACTCCTCGCCGTCCTCCTGTTCGTCCCCGGTCATGTGACTACTCCAGTTACTCCAGTGCGTGTCGTCGGCATCGTTTCCTCCGACCACCACCACGATTGTTGACAATTTAGTAATGATTCGATGGCCGCAGCTAAGAGTGTCCTTCCGGTGTGCAACTGGCACCGAACCGGCCGGACCCCGGAGGATACAAACCCCCGGCGGCGCAACCACGAGACCATGACAGACGCCGACGAGACGGTCCGGTGCTGGCTGGTCGAACGGTCCAGTTACGGCGACGAGCGGATGGTGACGCTCGTCTACGCGACGCCCGACGGGGACCGTCACCTGACCAAGCAGTTCTCGACGAACCTCCTGCTGCGAAAGACAGTGACCGCCGCCCTCGACGTGGAACCCGACCGCCTCGAACCGGTCGCCGACGCGGACACCCGCGAGCAGTACGCCGCCGAAGCCCGGCGGATGGCCGAGACGCACGACCCCGACGAGGAGGTCTGACCCCCCGACCTGTCGGCAGAAAAGACGAAAGACTATACCCGAGGCCAGCACAACCGGCCCGTATGACCGCCATCGAACTGGACGGCCTCCGAAAGGAGTTCGGGGACGTCCTCGCCCTGAACGGAGTGGACCTCACCGTCGAGGAGGGGGAGGTTTTCGGCTTCCTCGGTCCCAACGGGGCCGGGAAGTCGACGACCATCAACATCCTCCTCGACTTCGTCCGCCCGACGGCGGGGTCCGCGACGGTCCTCGGCCGCGACGTCCACGAGGAGTCGAAAGCCATCCGCCAACGCATCGGCGTCCTCCCGGAAGGCTACGACGTGTACGAGCGCCTGACCGGCCGCGAACACGTCGAGTTCGCCATCGAGTCGAAAGACGCCGACGACGACCCGATGGAACTGCTCGAACGGGTCGGCGTCGCCGACGCCGCCGACCGCCGAGCGGGCGGGTACTCCAAAGGGATGAAACAGCGCCTCGTGCTGGCGATGGCGCTGGTCGGCCAACCGGACCTCCTGATTCTGGACGAACCCACCACGGGGTTGGACCCCAACGGCGCGCGGAAGATGCGCGAACTCGTCATCGAGGAGAGCGAACGCGGCGCGACGGTGTTCTTCTCCTCGCACATCCTCGGCCAAGTCGAGGCCGTCTGTGACACCGTCGGCATCCTCCAAGACGGCGAACTCATCGCGAAAGACAGCGTCGAAGGCCTCCGTTCTGCCGCACAAGGCGACATGCGCCTGACCGTCACCGTCGACGACACCGACGGCCTCGACGCGGCGGCCGACTCGGTCCGAAGCCTCCCCGAAGTGTCGAACGTCAGCGTCACCAACGACCGCGTCACCGTCAACTGTGACGGCGGCGCGAAGATGACCGTCCTCAACACCTTCGAGGACGCGGGCCTCACCGTCGCCGACTTCGAGACCGAGGAGGCGTCGCTGGAGGACCTCTTTAGCGCCTACACCGAGCGGCAGGAACGGGAGGTGGAGGCGTGAGCACCACCAGCGAGGGCGGCCTCGCGGGCCTCGACAGTCTGCTCCGGAACACCTTCGAGTGGTACACCGTCGCGAAGAAGGAGTTCAAAGACGCCATCCGCTCGAAGGGGCTCTGGCTGCTGGGCCTCATCTTCACAACCGCCTTCATCGCGCCCGTCGCGCTGGCGCTGTACTTCGACATCGGCGTGAGCCAGCAGGGACAGGGCCTCGGGATGCAACTGCTCCTGTCGAGCGTCTACCTCAACATGGTGACGTTCCTGTTGCCCATCGTCGCCATCTTCGTCGGCTTTGCCGCCATCTCGAAAGAGCGCACGTCGGGGTCGCTGAAGATACTGCTCTCGCTCCCGCATTCGCGCCGGGACGTGATTATCGGCAAAGTGCTCGGCCGCTGTGCCGTCTTGGGCGTGCCGCTGGCCGCCTCACTGGCCATCACCGCCGTCTTCCTGACGGCCTCGCGACTGACCTTCAAGCCGGAACTGTTCGGCCTGTTCTCGCTCTTTACCGTGGTGTTCGCCGTCGTCTTCGTCGCCATCGTCGTCTCCATCTCCGGGGCGTTCGCCAAGAGCCTCTGGTCCGGCGCGGCGAACTTCCTCGTGTACTTCTACTTCACCTTCCTCTGGAACTCCGGCGCGAACGGCGTCGGCAACATCCTCAGCAACGAACTCGGCGTCACCGGCGCGATTCGCTGGCACGTCGTCCTCCTGTTGAAACTCGTCAACCCCAATCAGGCGTACAAGACCCTCGTCCGGTCGATGCTCAACTCCGGCGAGGCCCCCGCGCTCAGCGCGCGCTACGCGATGTTCAGTCAGGGCGAGGCGGCCAGTCGGACCATCTGCGGGCAGGTCCTCAACGGGTCGCCGCAGGCCCAAGACGGACTGTTCGGCACCATCATCAACTGCGCGCCCGGGTCCGGGTCCCTGCCGATATTCTACTCGGACGCCGCCGTCCTCCTGTTCATGCTCGTGTGGGTCGGCATCGCCGCCACCGTCAGCTACTACACGTTCAACCTCGCGGACCTGTAGAACGGAACGACGGCTCGTCCGCCGTTCGCGTTTCTCGGACCTCGAACGACAGTCAAAAAGTCCCGCCCCGCAGCTGTATCAGCGACCGAATCGACTTTCAGAGCCGGTCCATCACTCGATTTCGACGCCGTACTCCGCGAGTTTCGCCTCGAATCCGTCTCGTCCGTCCAGCAGTTCCACGTCGTTCGCTTCGGCGTCCTCCCGCTTTCGCTGACCCGCGTTCGCGCCCACGACGAGGAAGTCCGTGTTGCCCGAGACGCTACCGGTCGCGGAGCCACCGTGTCGCTCGACGATGTCCTGTGCGTCGCCGCGCGTGAGGCCGTCGAGCGACCCCGTGAACACGAACGTTAGCCCGTCGAGAGCGTCACCGCCCGTCTCCGCCGCGGCCTGCGGGTCCACGTGGTCGAGCAGTCGGTCCAGCACCTCGCGGTTGCCCTCGCTCTGGAAGAAGTCGACGAGGCTGGCGGCGACGGCCGGTCCCACGTCGGGCACCGTCTCGAACGCCTCTCGGTCTCCCTCCTCGCCCGCCTCGCGGATAGCCTCGAACGTGCCGAATTCGACGGCGAGGTTCCGCGCGGTGACGCTCCCCACGTCGTGGATGCCCAGCGCGACGAGGAAGTCCGAGAGCGGCGGGTCGCGGGCCGCATCGAGTTCGTCGACGAGGTTCTGCGCGCTCGTCTCGCCCCAGCCCTCCAGGTCGGCGAGTTCCGCGACGTCGAGGGCGTAGAGGTCGGCGGCGTCGTGGACCAGTCCCGCGTCGAGTAACTGCTCGACGGCTTTCTCGCCCAGGCCCTCGATGTCGAGGGCGTCGCGGCTGGCGTAGTGTTCGATGGAGCGCTCGCGCTGGGCGGCACAGGAGAGGCCGCCGGTGCAGAAGGCCATCGGACCGTCGCGCTCGACGGCGCTGTCACAGACCGGGCACGTCTCGGGGAACGCGAAGTGGCCCTCGTCCGCTTTCTCGACCACCTCGACCACGTCCGGAATCACGTCACCCGCGCGCTTGATGCGGATGCGGTCGCCCACGTCGACGCCCAACTCGGCGATGAGCGAGGGGTTGTGCAGCGACGCGCGGGTGACCGTGACGCCGCCGACTTCGACCGGGTCCATCAGCGACACGGGCGTCAGACGGCCGGTCCGGCCCACCTGCACGACGATGTCCCGGACCGTCGTCTCCTCCTTCCGGGCCGGGAACTTGTAGGCGAACGCCCACCGCGGGGCGCGACTGGTCGCCCCCAGCAGGTCACACGCCGCGGTGTCGTTCACTTTCAGGACGACGCCGTCTATCTCGTAGTCGAGGTCGTCACGGGCGTCGAGTTGCTCGTCGCGGTAGTCGATAGCCGCCTCGATGTCGTCGACGACACGCGTGCGGTCGCAGACGCGCAGGCCCCACTCGGGGAACCGCTCGTGACGTTCGGCGTGGCTCTCGAAATCGGCCGTCGACTCCAGCACGCCGAAGAAGAAGACCGAGAGCGGGCGCTGGGCGGTGACCGTCGGGTCTAACTGCCGCAGCGTCCCGGCGGCGGCGTTCCGCGGGTTGGCGAACGGGTCTTTCCCGTCTTCGACGCGTTCGCGGTTGTACTGAG
Source organism: Haloarcula marina (assembly GCF_024218775.1). Classification (NCBI taxonomy): domain Archaea; kingdom Methanobacteriati; phylum Methanobacteriota; class Halobacteria; order Halobacteriales; family Haloarculaceae; genus Haloarcula; species Haloarcula marina. The sequence goes on from NZ_CP100404.1 coordinate 3,275,884, forward strand.
TGAACGCGGCGCGGGGCATGTACACCTCGCCGCGGACCGCCAGAAAGTCCGGGTAGTCCCCGCGCAGACGCTGGGGGACGCTGGCGATGGTGCGGACGTTCGCGGTCACGTCCTCGCCCACCTCGCCGTCCCCGCGGGTCGCCGCCCGCTGGAACACCCCGTCCTCGTAGACGATTTCCACGGAGAGGCCGTCGAACTTCGGTTCGCAGAAGTACTGCACGTCGTCGTCGTAGTCGGCCTCGTCGAGGCCCCGGTGGACTCGCTCGTCGAACTCGCGGGCGTCGTCGGCCGCGCCGCCCTGGTCGATAGACCCCATCGTGGCGACGTGTTCGACCTCGCCCAGTTCCTCTAAGGGTTCGCCGCCCACGCGCTGGGTCGGACTCCCCGAGGTGTCGAGGTCGAACGCGCCTTCGAGGGCCTGTAACCGGGCAAAGAGAGCGTCGTACGTCCGGTCGCCGACGACGGGGTCGTTCTCGACGTAGTAGCGGTAGTCGTGATAGCGGACGGCCTCGCGCAACTGTGCGGCCTGTTCGCGGGCCGTCGCCGCGTCGAGGTCTTCGACGGGGTCGAACTCGGTGTCCGGGTCGGAGACGTAGGGGTTGTCCGCAAGGTCCGAATCGGAGATGGCTGCCATTACCCGCTCTCCGGGGGCCGGGCACTAAGCCGCTACGTCACGTTGTCGAAAAGCGACAGTCGCGGTTACAGGTCCGCTACGTCTTCGATGGCGTCGGTGAGTTCCTTGATGCTCTCGACGGTGTGTTCGCCCATGTGACCGATGCGGAACGTCTTCTCGCCGAGCGCCGACCCGTAGCCGTTCGAGAACACCATGTCGTACTCCTCGCTCACGGCGTCGATGGTCTCTGCGACGTCGATGCCCCGCGTGTTCTCGATGCAAGAGACCGTCTGGGAGCGATACCCCTCTTCGGCGAAGAGGTCGAAGTGTTCGCGGGCCCAGTCGTGGACGTACTCGGTCATCTCCGCGTGGCGCTGGTCACGACCCTCGTGGGTCTCTTCGAGCATGTACTTCATCTGCTTGCGGTAGGCCAGCATGACGGGAATCGCGGGCGTGGAGTGGGTCTGCCCCTTCCGGTCGTAGTAGTCCAGACAGCGCTGGAAGCCGCCGTACCACGACGCCGACTCCTTGTCCACTTCGCGGTCGTAGGCGTCGTCGCTGACGACACAGACCGCGAGGCCGGGCGGCATGGCGAAGGCCTTCTGGGTCGAGGCGAAGATGACGTCGATGTCGTGCTCGTCGATATCGACGTAGTCGCCGCCGAGCGCGGAGACGGCGTCGACCACGAAGTAGGTGTCCGGGTACTCCGCGACGACGTCGCCGATTTCCTCGATGGGGTTTCGGACGCCCGTCGAGGACTCGTTCATGACGGTCGCCACGACGTCGTAGTGCTTGTCGCTCTGCTCCAGCGTCTCGCGAATGTCCTCGGGTTTGATGGCCTGTCCCCACTCGTACTCGAGGCGGTCGACGTCCTTCCCGAGCCGTTCGGCGACGTTCGCGTGGCGCTCGCTGAAGCTCCCGCAAGTCGGCACGAGGATGTTCTCGTCGACGAGGTTGAGCGTCGACGCCTCCCAGAACTCCGTCCCGGAAGCCGTGAGGATGACGACCTCGTTGTCGGTGCCGAGGAACTCCTTGGTGTCTTCGACGATGGTCGTGTAGAGGTCCGTCATCCGGTCCATCCGGTGGCCGAACATCGGTTGGGCCATCTCCTGGATGACGTCCTCGCGGACCTCTGTCGGGCCGGGGATGTACAGCGTCTTCTCGGGGTAATCGCCTGTGTATTCGCTTTTCTTGGTCACGGGAGCCACCTTGGTAGGTGGAGACTGCACCCCGGAGGGCATGGTAGTTTTGATACCGGCGCGAGAGCATGCCGCCCGACTACGGCGTCGAAAGCGTCGGTTCGAACACCGCGTCGTAACCGAGCAGTCGGTCCGTCTCGCGGGCGAACGCGGCGACCGGTCCCTCGGTAGTGACCGTGGCCGACCGCCCGTCGGTCGAGCGCTGGTTCGCCAACAGCGAGTCGACGACCGAGCGAACCCGACTGTCGATGTCGGGCAGGCGGAGCGTCGCTTCGGGGTCGCCCTCGGCCGGGTCCAGTTCGAGCACCCAGTACACTTTCGTCTCGAAGAAGCCGTTATCAGTGCCGGTGTGTCGGACCGCGCGATAGGTCGCGTTCTCGTAGCGGACGGCGTTGCCGAGCAACTCGTCCAGTATCCACTGCGCGGTGGGTCGCTGAATCGGGACCTCGGCGCGGCCGTCGCCGACGGCTTCGGCGACCGCATCCCGCCGGGCCTTCGGGAGGTCGGCCGCGTCGTACACCGTCGCGGTCGGCGACGGGTCGTTCACTTCCGTCAGGTCGAGTTTGACCGTGACGTGCGCGCCCGAGTCGAGAGCGAGGGCGTACGTGCCGCCCGCGTCGCCGACGGGGTCCTCGACCGCGACTCGGTCGACGCCGCCGAGCGGGATTTCGGGGGCCTGTACCGGCGTCTCGACGACGCCCCGTGCGGGTGCGTCACCGGCCGCGGCGTGTCGAATGGCGTCGGCGAACGGTCGCCGATAGACTGTCACCGGTCCCGACGCGAACGGGTCGCCCCGGACCGGACCGAGCGTGAGCGTCCGTTCACTCGGCGTCGGGGAGGCGGTCCGCCGGTCGGGCGCCGACGAGTCGGTTGGCTGGTCGGAGGGCGCCGTCCCGGACGTGTCCGGCCGCGAGGAACAGCCAGCGAGGAGGGCACTCACCGCCCCGAGGACGGCGCGGCGGGTCGGCGTGTTCGGAGGGGAGAGGGAGGGCATCGCCGGAATCCACCGCCGCCCGAGGTAAGTGCCTTGTGCGCCTACTCGGCCGCCACCTTGCGGGTCACGAACAGCACCACCCCGGCGTAGACGATGGGACCTGCGAGGTTCCAGACGCTCGCTGGGCGTCCGAAGAGGAGTGCGGCGAGGAGCCACAGGACGAACGGGACGACGGCGAGGGCCGTCCCGCCGTCGCGTATCGCCTCTCGGACGGTGGGCTGGTTGGCGGCGAAAACGCCGATTCCGACGCAAGCCGCGAGATACAGCAGCGTCACGCCCGGCGGGGAGACGATGGGGAGCGTCACCAGCGCGGCGAAACCGAGAACCACGCCGACGGCCGTCGTCCCCCCGTCGAACCTGTCGGTGGCGACGAGAACGCCGTCGAAATCGCCCGATTCGAGCGCCGACTGGAGTCGTGCGCCCTCACCGCTCGCGAGATAGCCGCCGTCCGCGTCGACGGGGGCCTCGAAGTCGGCCCCGCAGTGCATGCACCACGTCGCCGTCGCACTGACCTTCTCCGAGCAGTGCGGACAGCGGGGGTCGCTGACCATGTCTCCTCTCGAACGGGTGACGAGTTAGCCGTTTGGGACGGGAGATTGAAATCGGATGGTGCACATACGGAGCGTATGGACTGGGTGGCGCGGGCCGGTGACCTGCTGTACGACGGCGAGTCGATACAGGAGCACGTCCGCGTCGACGAGGCGGGCGTCGTGGTGACGACCCACCGCGTCCTCGCGTTCACCCCGAACCGCGAGGGGGCGAACTTCCAGCAGGTCGACCGACCCAACGTCGACGGCGTGGAACTCGCGAGCGGCGGCGAGACGGCGTTTCTCGAACAGGGCGCGAAGGCGGGCGTCGCCGGGGTGGCCCTCCTCGGCGCGAGCCAGTTCGTCAATCTCGACGGCCTCGCGGCGGGCGTTTCGATGGGGGGCGGGGCGACGGGTGCGGCCGGTCTCGGGCAGATGATGGGTCTGCTCCAGACGATGCTGGGACTGATGGCCCGACTGGACGACATCATGCTCCTCTTTGGCGGCCTCGCACTCGCGTTCGCCGTCGTGCCGCTCGGCGTCTACCTCTGGAGTCGCGAACGACTGCTCGTCGTCTCGGTGGCTGGCGGGGAGGACATCGAACTCCCCGCCCCCGGGGACGACGCCGTCGTCGACGACCTGCGGGCGGCGCTGTGGTCTGAGGGTCCCGGGAACGGCGGCCACGCCTCGTCCGTCCCCGACGACCCGCTGGCGTGACGTTCAACTCCGCCGAGCGCCAACTGGTGAGCGATGGATTCAGACGGCGTTCGCGAGCGGGCCAGCGAGTTCCCCCGAGAGCCGGGCGTCTATCAGTTCGAGGACGACGAGGGGCGCGTGCTGTACGTCGGGAAGGCCGTCGACCTGCGGAGTCGCGTGCGGTCTTACGCCGACCCGCGCAGTAATCGCATCGCGAAGATGGTCGAGCGCGCCACCGTCCTCGACTTCGCGGTGACCGACACGGAGACGCAGGCCCTCCTCCTCGAAGCGAACCTCATCAAGCGCCACCGCCCGCCGTACAACGTCCGCCTGAAAGACGACAAGTCCTACCCGCTAGTCCAACTCACCGACCACGCCGTCCCCCGCATCGAAGTCACTCGCGACCCGGACGACGGCGCGACGGTGTACGGCCCCTTCACCGACAAGGGCCGCGTCGAGACGGTGCTGAAGGCCCTCCGGGAGACGTACGGCCTGCGCGGGTGTTCGGACCACAAGTACCGGAACCGCGAGCGGCCCTGTCTGGACTACGAGATGGGCATCTGTACCGCCCCCTGCACGGGCGAGATTAGCGAGGCCGACTACGCCGCCGACGTGGAGAGCGTTCACCGCTTCTTCGAGGGCGAAGTCGGCGTCCTCGCAGACCCGCTGCGTCGAGAGATGGAAGCCGCCGCCGCCGAGCAGGCCTTCGAGCGCGCGGCCAACCTCCGAGACAAACTCGACGCCGTCGAAGCCCTCCACGGCCAGGGCGACGCCGCGGTCAGCGACACGCACGCGACGGCCGCGACGGACGTACTCGGGGCCGCCGTCGAAGGGGAACGAGCCGTCGTCGCCCGACTCCACGCCGAGGGCGGGAAACTCGTCGAACGCGAGCGCCACACGCTCGACGCCCCGGACGGCGAGGGTCCCGCCGGGGTGTACCGGGCGTTCATCACGCAGTACTACGCCGAGCGAGAGCTTCCGGGCGCGATTCTGTGCGCCGAAGACCCCGCCGACGCCGAGATAGCGAGATGGCTCGAAACCGAGGGCGTCGACCTGCGCGTGCCCGGGGCCGGGCGCGAGGCGACGCTCGTCGACCTCGCGCTGAAGAACGCCCGCCAACGCGGCGGGGCCGACGACGGCGTCGGGGCGCTGGCCGACGCGCTAGGTATCGACCGCCCGCGGCGAATCGAGGGGTTCGACGTGAGCCACGCGCAGGGCCGGAGCGTCGTCGGGTCGAACGTCACCGCCGTCGACGGCAATCCCGAGAAGTCGGACTATCGGCGGAAGAAACTCACCGAGCGCAACGACGACTACGCGAACATGCGCGAACTGGTCCGCTGGCGGGCCGAACGCGCCGTCTCCGGCCGGGACGACCGGCCCGACCCGGACCTCCTCCTCATCGACGGCGGCGACGGGCAGTTGGGCGCGGCGGGAGACGCACTGGCCGAGACGGGGTGGGACGTGCCCGCCATCGCGCTCGCGAAAGACGAGGAACTCGTGATTACCCCCGACGGCGTGTACGACTGGCCTGACGACGCCCCCCATCTGCACCTCCTCCAGCGAGTCCGCGACGAAGCCCACCGCTTCGCGGTGCAGTACCACCAGACGCTCCGGGACGAGGTGTCGACGGCGCTGGACGACGTTCCCGGCGTGGGTCCGGAGACGCGAAAACGACTGCTCCGGCGCTTCGGGAGCGTCGAGAACGTCCGCGCGGCGTCGGCGGAGGAACTGACCACCGTCGACGGCGTCGGCGACGCGACGGCCGAGACGATTCGGACCCGTCTCGGCTAATTCTGTATCGCAGATGGCGATTTATCACCCGACTACGCGTGGCCTGCGTACACAGCGTCGAAAACGCCCCGATAGTCCGTACTGCGGCGGTTCGGCGGTGCTTCGACGCAAGTTTCGACTACTCGGTCGTCCGGCGCTGGGGGCCGCTACGCGACATCGTCGTTCACTCGCGGTGGACCAGAAACACGCCTGCGGTCAACAGCGCGCCTCCACCGACGAGTCCGAACCCGACCCGTTCGTCGAGGAAGAGGGCCCCCAGCAGGATGCCGACGACCGGTTGGGCGAAGAAGAACACCGCCACCGCGCTCGCGTCCGCGTACTCTAACCCCTTGTACCAGCAGAACCACGCGACGGCGGTGCTCAGGACAGCGAGGTAGAGGACGGCACCGACGATGGGAAGGGTGACCGGGACCGAATCGAACGCGTCCGGGCGCATCCACAGTTCGAGGGGAACCAGCGCGCCGAACAAGGGGACCGACAGGACCGTCGCGTACGTCGCCGTCTCGAGTGCGGAGTATCGCCGGACGAGTGGTTTGGCGAACACGGAGAACGCGGCGAAACAGAACGCCGAGACCAGCAGCAGTCCGACACCGGAGAGACCACCGCCAGCGAGCGCCTGCAGGTCGTACTGGCCGGCGATGACCACGACCGTCCCCAGCGAAGCGAGCGCGACTCCTGCCGTTCGACGGCGCGTGAGGCGCTCGCCGAGCACGGCCACACCCAAGGCAATCATGAAAATCGGCGTCAGGACGGTCAGAAGCGACCCCTGACTCGCGTTCGTCAACTCCGTCCCCACGAACTGCGTCGTGAGCGCGGCCGTGAGCCAGACGGCGAGCGCACCGAATCGACCCCACTCCCGGTTGGAGAACGACCGCGTCGGCGTCGTCGCGCGCACCGCCAGATACAGCACGCCACCCCCGAGCGCGACTCGCAGGAACGCCAGCGTGAGCGGTGGAATCGCTCGAAACCCCCACTTGCTGACGACGTACATCCCGCCCCAGAGCGTCGCGGCGAGGAGCGGCGCGGCCGCGAAGAGTCGGTCGCGATTCACTGTCACGGCTTTCTCCCCGGACGCGAAGAGTACCGCGATTCGGGCCGGTACAGCGAGACACGTTCCCTCGACTTCGACCCAGTATTCGATAGAACGGACTTTCTGGTGGCGGTTACGTCAAAATCCGGCTGTTTTGGACAGCAACCGCGGTACGTGCCAGTGTACATCATAAATCCCTATACGCGATATAGAACTGGTCGTTCGGCGGAAGTCTACGCCACAGATATCCGCCGCCCGAAGGCGTTTCCCCGTCGCTCGCCTACGCGAAGCCATGACTATCGGCCGACGAGTGGTCCTGGCGACGTTGGGTGTCGCGTCGCTCGTCGTCTACCTCGCGGTGGCCGTGCTGGGCTATCGACTTCTCGTCTCGCTGTGGGCCGCCCGGCCGTCGCCGGGACTCGTGTTCGCCGCCGTCGTCGGGACGGCGCTGGTGTTGGGGGCACTGAGCTACTGGTCCGGGACGACGCAGTTGAAGCGGTCCCTCGATGCGGTGGTGCTCCCGCGCTCGCGTGCGCCCGAGACGTACCGGCGGTTCGAAGCGCTGGTCGACCGGATGGACGTGCGCCGCCCGGCGCTACTGGTCGCGCGGTTACCGGTCCCGAACGCCTTCGCCGTCGGCGGGACGGGGGCGGCCGTCGTCGTCGACCGACGACTGTTCGGCTACCTTTCGGCCGACGAGATGGAGACGCTGTTGGCCCACGAACTCGCTCATCTGGAGCGCCGAGACGCCCTCGTTCAGACGCTCGCCTACAGCGTCACCCAGAGCCTCGTCGGGATGGTCGCCGTCGTGTTGTTTCCGGTAGTCGTGCTGACTGGCGGTATCGCCCGGGCGCTGGCGCTCGTCCGCGGCAATCCGTCGTCGTGGTCCCGGTCGTGGTTCGCCCGAACCCAGCGGACGGCGTTGCAGGTGGTCGCGCTGTTGGGGCTGGCGGTGACGCTGTTGGTGCTGGCGTACTCCCGGCGACGGGAGTGGGCGGCCGACGACCGGGCCGTCGACGTGACGGGTGATCCGCTGGCGCTCGCGCGGGCGCTCCGGAAGATAGAGCGGGCCTCGACCCCGAATATCGGGCCGCTGACACCGCTGTACGTCCACGGCGACGACGACGGTCCGTTGGCTCGCCTGCTGTCGACGCACCCGCCGATGGACGAGCGAATCGGCAGACTGCTCGACCGTGCGCGGCGACAATCGCCGCTCCGTCCGCGTCGGCCCTAGTCCGCGAGCAGGTCCGCCAGCGTCCGGCGAAGGTCGCCGCTCCCGGGACTCTGGGGAACCTGTGCGAGGATGTCCCGGTGAAGGGCGTCGAGCGCGTCGCTCGGCCCCACTCGGTCGAGTCGGTGGCCGTGTTTCAGCGCCACGCGCGGCGACACGTCAAACAACAGGTCCTGCCGGCCGATGGTCGAGTGGGTGATGACCAGCGCCTCGACGGCCCGTTCGACGTATCGTTCGCGGTCTTCCGAGTCGCCAACGCCAGCGAGCGCACCCGCGAGCAGCGCTTCGAGACGGTCGGTCCGCTCGTTCGGCCCCGGCGGCGCGTCGAGGACTGTCGTGCCGTCGGGCTGTTCGGGGAGCATGCTCTCCCGGGGCGCGTACGAGAGGACGGCACCCGTCGTCGGGTCGGTGGCGCTCGGGAGCGGCGACGTCAGCCGTTTCGAGGGGGCGGTATCGGTGAAGACGACGACGAGGTCGGCGGGATTGCCCGAGACGGGGGCCGCGTCGCCGGCCGCCTGCGGTGGCTGGTCGTACCCCCGACGGAGCGCCTCTCGGAAAGTGCCCGGAACCGGCCCCGTGTCGGTCCGGAGTTCGACGTGGACGACGACCGGGCCGGCGGCGCTCTCCTCCACGAGCGACCACAGCGTAGAGACGGCGTCGCGGGCGAGCGGGGACAGCCGGGTACACGGGCAGTCCAACTCCGCCGCGAGCAGTCGCGCCAGTGTGAACCCCCGCCACCCGGTCAAGTCGGCGACGTAGAACCACGGCACGGCGTGAATGGGGCCGACGCTGGCGTCGGCACTCTCGGGAGTGAGCGCCGCGGGGACCCCGTCGAGATAGTCGGCGAACACCTCCATCTCGGGGGTGAAGTACTCCCGGACAGCGGCCGGAAGCGACGTAGCGACGCGACAGTGCGACGGGACCGAGGACATACCATGGGTTCGGTCGACGCCGCTAAAACCCTGCCGAGAACGCACGTATTGGGCCGCCGACTCGGTACCGGCCGAGACACGTCCACAGCAATCCGGGACGGCGAGAGCAACACCAACTGGGGATACGCGTCGAGTTCGCTCCCCGAAAGCCGCCTCCAGACGCTCCGTCGGCATAACGGGGGTTCGGACGCGTCTCGTCCTTCGCGACCACCGTTCGCGGAGTGTCGCCTCGAACCGCCTCGTGTATCCAGAATATCAAAATAGTATTGTCGGTCCCCACGTGGGAACTGGTATGGACCGGCGAGCGTTTTTGACGGCGACGGGGTTGGCTGTCAGCACAGGAGGCTGTCTTCGGTTGGCCGAGCCAGATTCGGGGAACGAATCGTCGGCGGCAAGCGAGACAGCGACCGACGGAGTAACCACATCGCAGACAGCGACGGCGAGCGACACGAGCGGACAGACGGAGACGGAAACCGAGGCGGAGCGGGCGACGCTGGCGGAACTGGCGTGTTCCACCGACGCGACGCTACCGGTGACCGCCACTGACGCGTGGGGACAACCACAGAGCGACGCTGCCGCAACCGGTTACGTCCCCGCGGAATCCGTCGGCACCGACGGTGCGTGTATCGCGTGGCGAGCGGAGGACTTGGGGACTGTCTCCTCCAGTATCGTCCTCTCGGACGAGTTCGTCTTCACGGGCGGCGCGAACGGGGAGGGACTACGCGCCTCGGACCGGGCGACGGGTGAGCTAGGGTGGACGACCCGAGACACGCTTCCGGCGGACGAACTCATCAACGTTCGCAACCCCCTCGTGGTCGACGGCACCGTGTACGTCAACGCGGAGAGTATACGCACCGGCGCGCAGGTCTTCGCCCTCGACGCTGGGACCGGCGAGGAGCAGTGGCGCACGAAGCCCGCGGCCGACGCCGACCTCCTGGGCGCACTTCGGTATCGGGACGGGACCCTCTACGGGAGCGGATGGGTCGGCGAAGACGCGGTCGCGTGGGCGGTGGACGCCGCCGATGGGTCGCAACGGTGGCAAACGACGCTGAGTGGGGGCGGCAGTACCTCGCTGTCGGTCGGTTCCGAACGGGTGTACGTCGCGGGTGACCGGCAGGGCGACGCCGGGGTTCGCGCGCTCGACCCCGAAACGGGTGAACTCCTGTGGCGTGCGGTCGACCAGGAGGTTCGCGGTGCCCCGACCGTCGGCGACGGAACTGTGTACGCCACGACGCCGAACGACGTGGGGCCGAAGACGCTGTTCGCGCTCGACCCCGCCAGCGGTGAGACGAAGTGGTCGTTCGAGACGCTGAACGGGACGAACGGGTCGGCCGTCGTCGCCGACGGGACGGTGACGTTCGGGACGTCCGACGGCGAGATATACTGTCTCGACGCCGAGGGAGCGCCGCTGTGGCGATATCGCGGAGAGGACGTTCGCTTCTCGCAAGCAGGCCCCATCCGCGTCGGTGACACCCTCATCGCGGGGGCCACACAGGAACAGAGCGGTCTGTACGCCATCGACGCGGCGACCGGCGACACGCTGTGGTCGGTACCGACCCCCGACGTAGCGATGACGCCAGCGGTCGTCGACGGTGTGGTGTACGCGATGTACCGGACCGAAGACTACAGCCACCATCTGATGGCGTTACGAGCGTGACACGGTATCGAACGCGGATTCGTGCCACGATAGACAGCGATACGAAGCGTTCTGACCGGCATTCGTAGCGGTGTTACCAGTTACGCGCGAGCGGAAATCCCGACGCTGCGCGACAGTGTGCCAGGAATCGACCGGTTTTGGCCCAGCCGCTGCGACGGTGAGCGCCTGCACGCGACCCGATTTTGTATATCTATATTTGGTTTACAACCGACTGTCGGTCGTAGCGTCCCAGTTCGCCGGGTAGCCACGGAGAAGGCCTCACTCGTCGGAAGCCACGCGCTCGACGTGTGCGGCCACTGTCTCTGGATTCTCGCGAGGCGCCCAGTGGGCGCAGTCGTCGAGAACGTGGAGTTCGGCGTCGGGAATCCGGTCGGCGGCCCGTTCGGCCCACTCGACGGGGAACAACTCGTCGTGTGCGCCGTGGAGCAGCGTCGTCGGCGCGGCGAGGTCCCCGAATCGGTCGAGAAACGTCGTCCGATAGCCGCGTCGGGTGACCTCGGCCTTCCGAAATCGCCGAAACGCCGCGCCCGCCGTGGGACGCTGGACCTCACGGTAGACGGCGTCGACGGCCTCGGCGGGGAGCGCATCGAGGTCGTGGACGATGCCGCCCAGACTCGCGCGTGTGAGGCCCCGACTCCGCCGAAAGGCCGCGATAGCCACTCGATTGAACACCTGCACGCGCGCGAGGACGTACGAGAGAAAGCCGTTCGGCAGGTCGCGACCGAGGCCGAACGGGTCGATTGGGACCAGCGCCTCGACGAGGTCCGGGCGGTCAAGCGCCAGTTGGATGGCGACGCCGCCGCCCAGCGAGAGACCGACGAGCGTGACCGGCCCTAACTCCAGTGCGTCCAGAACGCCCGCGATTACCTCGGCGTGTCGGGGAATCGAGTACGGACCGTCGGCGAGTTCACTCTCACCGTACCCGAGGAGGTCCGGAGCGACGACGCGGTAGTCCTCGGCGAGGCGGTCCCGCACCGGCGGCCACGAGACGTGTGCCGCGTCGACGATGCCCCCGTGCAGGAGGACCACCGGCGGCCCCTCGCCCGCCGTCTGGTAGTGAATCCGTGTCCCCGCGACCGTGACGCTCGCGTCGGTGACCATAGCGACCGGTCGACGGCCATCCACTGAAGCGTTTCGTCGGTCTGCCCGCGAGAGAAGCCAATTCGCTGTTTCGTGAGTGAATCCGTGTGACCGCCTTCGCCGCCAATAAATCACATATTGCGATATAGAATTCCGGATGCTGGTCTTCGGTGGCCGAGAGTGACGGCGCGCACTACGCGTTTTGTGTTCCCTAAGATATGGGACGGCTGTCATCCGTCGTCGCGGGACGACGGACCCGGGCCACGTCGAACGGCCAGTCACACGCATATCCGAAAACGACCACCCGCCAGCAGTGAGAGCGAGCGAAACAGGGGTGTGCCCGTCGAACTCGGCGAGCAACTCCGGGACGGCGGCGAACCGACCAGCACCACCGGCGAGTGGGAACTGCCCTTCGCCTTCGGCGAACCGGGCCTCGAAATCGAACTGGAATCCCGGGCCGGACCGACGAAAAAACGCCGTCTACCGAGCAGTCCACGTGCGGTCGCCGACGGTCACCACTCCAGCGACCCGCCGCTCTGGTACTCGGTGACCTGCGTCTCGAAGAAGTTCTTCTCCTTGTTGAGGTCGACCTGTTCCGAGAGCCACGGGAACGGGTTGTCGGTCCCGTACTGCTCAGGTAGGTCGAGCTGGCCGAGCCGCCGGTCCGCGACGTACTCGACGTACTCTGCGAACTGCGCGGCGCTCATGCCGAGTATCTCGTCGGGACAGGCCTCGTAGGCGTAGATGTGTTCGAGGTCGACCGCCTCGGTCACGAGGGCGACGATTTCCTCCTCGAACGCTTCGGTCCACACAGCGGGTCGTTCGGCCCGAATCTGGTTCACGAGGTCGACGCCGAACCCGACGTGGAGTGATTCGTCGCGCATGATGTACTCGAACTGCTGACCGACGCCGACCATCTTCCCCTGTCGTTTCAGGCCGAGCATCATCGCGAATCCGGCGTAGAAGAAGATGCCCTCCATGATGACGTAGAAACCGACGAGGTCCCGCAGGAAGTCCCGCACGTCGGCGTCCGTCTCGATACTGAACGCGGGGCGGTCGATGGCCCGCGTGAGGTCGACGACGAACTCGTCTTTCTCGGCGATGGAGGGGACGCGGTCGTACATCCCGTAGAGGTACTCCGGGTCGAACCCCAGCGAGTCACAGCAGTAGATGAACGTGTCCGTGTGGATGGCCTCCTCGTAAGCCTGTCGCAGGAGGTACTGTCGACACTCCGGGGCGGTGACGTACTCGTAGAGGGCGAGGACGATGTTGTTGGCCGTCAGCGACTCCGCCGTCGAGAAGAAGCCGAGGTTCCACTCGACGAGTTGGCGTTCGGCCTCGGAGAGGGCGTCGCCCTCCCACTGGGTGATGTCGTCCTGCATCGGTATCTCCTCGGGCACCCAGTTGTTGTTGACGCCCGCCTCGTAGTACTCGCGGGCCCAGTCGTAGTCGATTGGCAGTATCTTGTTCGGGTCGTGTTCGGCGTCGGTATCGATGATTGGCATTGGTTATTGACAGGCGTCGCAGGTCGGGTCTTCGACGGTACAGAGGTCGCTCTCGCCGTCCGCCGGTTTGGTTCCTTCGTAGGCATCACGATGTTGTGTCTTGCCGTACTCGGCCATGTCCAGCGTCGACTTCTCTATCTGGGACGCACCGAGCGTCCGGAGGTAGTACGTCGTCTTCAGACCGAGTTCCCACGCGGTCGTGTACACGTCGTCGAGCAACGACCCGTCCGTCGACGGGAAGAACACGTTGTGGGAGACGGACTGGTCTATCCACGTCTGTCGGTGCGCGGTCAGTCGCAACTGGTGGCGCGGGTCTATCTCGAACGCGCCCCGGTGGAGTTCTCGCAGGGACGCTGGAATCTCGGCTATCTCCTGAATCGACCCGTCGTGGAACTTGATGCGGTCCACCATCTCCTCGTCCCATAGCCCTTCTTCCCGGAGGTCGTCGACAAGGTGGTCGTTGACGATGGTGAAATCCCCCGACATGTTCGACTTCACGTAGAGGTTCGAGTACAGCGGTTCGATAGAGGGCGTGGTCCCGTTGATGGTCGAGACGGTGGCCGTCGGCGCGATGGCCATCGTGTTGGAGTTGCGCATCCCGTGTGCGTCGACGTGCGCCCGGACGCGGTCCCAGTCCATCGTCTCCGTGCGCTCTGTCGGAATCTCGCGGCCCCGTTCCTCTTCCAGCAAGTCGACGGTGTCCTGCGGGAGCAGGCCACGGTCCCATTTGGAACCTTCGTAGGAATCGTACGTGCCGCGCTCGGCGGCGAGTTTCGAAGACCCGAGGATAGCGTGGTAGGAGACGAACTCCTGCCACCGGTTCGCTTTCTCGACGGCGGCCTCGGAGGCCATCGGAACCCCCAGTTCCAGCAGGGCTTCGTGAAAGCCCATCGTCCCGAGGCCGACGGGTCGATGACGCATGTTCGAGGCCGACGCCTCGTCGGTCGGGTAGAAACACAGGTCCACGACGTTGTCGAGCATCCGCATCGCCGTCTCGATGGTGTCGGCGAGGTGGTCCTGGTCGAGCATCGCGGTCGAGTCGGACCGCTCGGTCTCCGCGGCCCCGTGGTCCGCGCTCACCGCCTCGACGTGGGTCGCGTAGTTGACGCTCCCGAGGTTGCAGACGGCGTGTTCGTCGGCGCTGGTGTTGAGCGTGATTTCGGTACAGAGGTTCGAAGAGTGGACCGTCCCGACGTGGTCCTGTGGCGACCGGACGTTACAGGGGTCTTTGAACGTCAGCCACGGGTGGCCCGTCTCGAAGAGGCGCGTGAGCATCGTCCGCCAGAGCTCGGCCGCCTCGACCCGCTCGTACTGACGCATCTCCCCGTTCTCGGCCTCCCGTTCGTACTCCCGGTACCGCTCGGCGAACGCCTCCCCGGACAGGTCGTGGAGGTCCGGCACTTCGTCGGGCGAGAACAGTGTCCACTCCCCGTCGGACTGCACCCGTTCGACGAACAGGTCCGGAATCCACGCCGCGGTGTTCATGTCCGGCGTCCGCCGACGCTCGTCGCCCGTGTTGCGCTTCAGGTCCAGAAACGCCGGGAAGTCCAAGTGCCAGCAGGCGAGGTAGGCACAGGCCGCACCGCGTCGCTTGCCCGAGCGGTTGATGGCCGCGGTCACGTCGTTGCTGATGCGCAGGAACGGGACCACGCCGGTCGACTCGACGCCGGTCGACTCGATGAGCGACCCCGCGGCGCGGAGGTTCGTCCAGTCGTTGCCGAGGCCGCCGCTCCACTTCGACAGTTGGGCGTGGTGCTTGTAGGCGTCGAAGATGTCGCCGAGGTCGTCTGGGACCGTCGTCAGGTAACACGAGGAGAGTTGGGGATGCGTGGTACCGCTGTGGAACAGCGTCGGCGTCGACGGCGTGAACTCCAGTTTCGAGAGCACGTCGTAGAACTCCTCGGCCCGTCGCTGCGGGTCGTCTTCCTCGACCGCCAGTCCCATCGCCACCCGCATCCAGAACGCCTGCGGGAGTTCGAGGTGTTCCCCCTCGGTCTCGGTCTTGAGGAAGTACCGCTGTCTGAGCGTCTCCATCGCCATGTACTCGAAGTGTTCGTCCCGGTCGAGTTCGAGATACTCCGCGAGGGCTTCGCAGTCGAAGCGGTCGAGCAGTCGCTCGTCGAGGAGTCCGAGGTCGACGCCGCGTTCGAGGTTGGTGACGAACGCCGCCCGGTACTCGCGGTCGAGTGCGTCGCCGGTCACGTCCTCGCCCAGCACCGTTCGGTAGTACTGGTGGCGCGCGACGGCACCGGCCACCCGTTCGAGTCCGGGTTCGCGCTCGATGCGGGCGGTCAAGGCCTGCAAGACGGCGTCGTACACCTCGTCTCGTGACGCCCCCTCGTACAGCGAGCGGTCAATCTCGCTGCGGATGGCCGCCCAGTCGGCGTCGGGAAGCGGTTCGTCGGTAGCAGTTCGTGCGCGGTCGAGAATCGACCGTCCGTCGTCTGTCGTCTGTTGTCGGCTCATGGTGTCACACGCGGCGGTCGGTCGTGTCGGAGTCTGGCCACTGTTGGCACTCAGAGCGTCCGGGCGTGCCACCGCCTGGCGAGCGTCGCCACTCACCGGACAGTGTGGCTTACACGGCTTGAGGACCGTCTACCGCCGCAGTACGTGCGGTTGTCCCGATACGGTATAAAATTTCCCCAACTGAATTTCAGTAATACAAGTTCACTTTATTTCGAGGCGTGCCGTCACTGCTCCGCCGACGACGGCAGTATCGCCGACGTAATCGTATCCGCGCGGTCGACGAGGACGCTCCCGACGACGCTCATCACGAGGACGTAGCCGACGGTAAAGGCCGGGAGGACCGACCCGAGACGACCCGTCCCGATCGAGGCCGCCAGCGCGACGATGACCAGCGAGAACTCACCGCGGGGGACCAGTCCCAGTCCGACCCGAAGCGACCGGCGCTGGTCCAGTCCGTAGACCCGTCCCGAGAGGGTGCCGCTGACGAGTTTCCCAGCGGTGGTCGCGACGACGGCGACGGCCAGCAGTCCGGCGACGCCCGCGAGCAGGGTGATGTCCGTCGAGAGGCCGATGGCGAAGAAGAACACGGCCGCGAAGAGGTCCCGCGCTGGAGCGACGATGTGTTCGATGCGCTCGACGTGGGTGGTCTGACTGAGACCGGTCCCGAGGAAGAAGGCGGCGACGGCCTCGCTGACGCCCAGCGCGAGTGCCGCCCCGGCCACCAGCGTCGTCAGGCCGACGACCCGGAGGATGAACAGTTCGTCCGACCCGGTGGTAAAGAGGCGTTCGAACCACGCCGACCCGTACCACGCGACGACCGAGAGGCCCCCGAGAAAGAGGAAGGCGACGCCGACGGAGACGGCCGCCTCGCGGAGGCCGCCGCCGCCGGTGACCGCCGCCAACAGCGCGAGGTAGACGGCGATGAGGATGTCCTCGAAGACGAGAGTCCCGAGGATGGGGCTCGACTCCTCGTTGGCGATCCATCCCGTCTCGATGAGCGACTTCGTGACGACGGCACTCGAAGAGATGTAGACGATGCCCGCGAGGAACAGCGTCTCGACGAGCGTCCATCCGAAGGCGAGGCCGATGGCCGCGCCGATGCCGAAGTTGACGAGGAAGTCCACGCTTCCGACGGTGGTTATCTTCCGCCGGTCCCGAAGCAGTTGCTCGACGCTGAACTCCAAGCCGAGGAAAAAGAGGAGGAAGACGACCCCCAGTTCCGCCAGCACGGCGATGACCTCGCCGTCGCTGACGAAATCGACGGGGAGGCCCAGTATCGCCGTCGGCGCGTTCGGTCCCAAGAGGACGCCGACGAGGATGTACGCGGGGATGACCGACAGGCCGACCCGCGTGGCCAGTGCCCCCGCGACGGCGATGCCGGCGACGGCGACGCCCAGTTCCAGTAGTAACTCAGCCATCGTCGTCCGGCGTCACCAGCCCTTCGACTGCCGACTGCTCGTCGCGGGTGCCGAGGGTGACGAGAATGTCGCCCGCGGCGATGGTGTCGTCCGCGTCCGGGTTCGGAAGCGTCTCCGCGTCCCGTTGAATCGCGATGATAGACGCGCCGGTCTGCTGACGGACCTGCGCGTCGGCGAGGGTCTGCCCCGCCAGCGGTGAGTCGTCGCCGACGTCTATCCACTCGATGATGGCGTCGCCGAGGGGCACGTCGACCGAGTCCGTCTCGACCGGTTGGAAGTACGCCCCCTGCAAAATCGCGCCCACCTCGCGCGCCCGCTGACCGGTGAGCGAGAACACCCGGTCGGCGTCGGCGTCGGGGTTCGACTTGTGGAACACCTCTCGCTTGCCGTCGTGGTGAATCACGATGACGAGGCGCTCCTCCCCGCCGATTTCCACCTCGAACTTCTTGCCCACGCCGGGCACGTCTGTCTCGTAAACCGTCATACCGGGGGCAACGGGGGCGAGCGAAATAAACATCTACCACGTCGGGGGAGTATGACCACCGCCTCGTGCCGCTCAGAACTCGCCGCTCGGCGCGGGGACGCCGCCGTCGTCGCCGCCGTCCAAGTCGAACTCCTCGCGGAGTTCGCGGATGCGGTCGCGGATGTCCGCCGCGAGTTCGAACTCCAGATTGTTGGCGGCCTCCTGCATCCGCGCTTCGAGTTCGTCGACCTGTCGGGCCGCCTCGTCCTCGTCTGCCGGGCCGTCGCCCGAGATGCCGCCGGTGTCGGTCTTGCTCCCGGGGAGGTTCGTCTCGCCCACGTCCTTCTCGATGGTCGTCGGTTCGAAGCCGTGTTCCTCGTTGTACGCCTGTTGAATGCGGCGGCGGCGCTGGGTCTCGTCGATGGCCGACGCCATCGCGTCGCTGGTGTCGTCGGCGTAGAGGACGACTTCGCCGTTGACGTTTCTGGCGGCCCGGCCCATCGTCTGGACGAGCGTCGTCTCCGAGCGCAGGAACCCCTCTTGGTCGGCGTCGAGGATGGCGACGAGCGAGACTTCGGGGATGTCGAGTCCCTCCCGCAGGAGGTTGATACCCACGAGCACGTCGATGTCGCCCAGTCGGAGCGAGCGGATGAGTTCGTGGCGTTCGAGCGTGTCCGTCTCGTCGTGCATGTACGCCACGCTGACGCCCGCTTCTTCGAGATACTCGGTGAGGTCCTCGGCCATCCGCTTGGTGAGCGTGGTGACGAGGACGCGTTCGTCCCGGTCGATTCGGTCGTCGATGCGGTCCATCAGGTCGTCGACCTGTCCGGTGGCGTCGGCCACCTCGACGGCGGGGTCGACGAGGTGCGTGGGTCGGACGATTTGCTCGACGACCTGCTGGCTGTGCTCGCGTTCGTAGTCGCTCGGCGTCGCGGAGACGTACAGCGTCTGGTCGGTCTTCTCTTCGAACTCCTCGAAGGTGAGCGGGCGGTTGTCGAACGCCGTGGGGAGGCGGAAACCGTTCTCGACCAGACTCTCCTTGCGCGACTTGTCGCCCGCGAACTGGCCGCGAATCTGCGGGATGGTCTGGTGGGACTCGTCGATGACCGTGAGGAAGTCGTCCGGGAAGTAGTCCAGCAGGGTGTAGGGCGCTTCGCCGCTCTCGCGGTCCGAGAGGTGGACCGAGTAGTTCTCGATGCCCGAACAGTACCCCGTCTCCTGCATCATCTCCAAGTCGAAGGTGGTGCGCTCCTCGATTCGCTGGGCGGCGACGGCGTCGCCGTTCCGCTCGAAGTACCGGATGCGCTGGTCGAGCAGTTCCTTAATCTCCTCGATGGCTCGCTCCAGCCGTTGCTCGGGGATGGAGTAGTGTTCGGCCGGGTGAATCAGCGCGGCGGGTTCCTCCCGGACGACTTTGCCCTCCAGCGGGTCGACTTTGAGCATCCGGTCTATCTCGTCGCCCCAGAACTCCACGCGGATGGCGTAGCGGCCGTACATCGGGTAGATTTCGAGCGTGTCCCCGCGCACGCGGAACGTGCCCTGCGTGAAGTCCACGTCGTTGCGCTCGTAGTTCAGGTCGACGAGGCGGCCCAGCAGTTCGTCGCGTTCTATCTCCTGGCCGACTTCCAGCGGGAGGGACATGTCGACGTAGTTTCGCGGGTCGCCGAGGCCGTAGATGGCCGAGACGCTCGCGACGACGATGACGTCGTCCCGAGTGAGCAGGGAGCGCGTCGCCGAGTGGCGCAGGCGGTCGATTTCGTCGTTGATGGAGGCGTCCTTGTCGATGAAGGTGTCCGTCTGCTCGACGTAGGCCTCGGGTTGGTAGTAGTCGTAGTAGGAGACGAAGTACTCGACGGCGTTGTCCGGGAAGAGGTTCCGGAACTCCTCGTACAACTGTGCGGCCAGCGTCTTGTTGTGGGCGATGACGAGTGTGGGCTTTTGAATCTCCTCGATGGTCCACGAGACGGTGTTTGTCTTGCCCGACCCCGTCACGCCCAGCAGGGTCTGTTTGTCCATCCCCTGCCGGAACCCCTCGGCCAACTGCGCGATGGCCTCGGGTTGGTCACCGGCCGGGTCGAACGGCGCGTCGACGCGGAATTCGCTGTCGGCGTCCGGGCGGTCGATAGAGAGGGGGCCTCCGGCGTCGCTCATTGTGTGGTGGTAGGGTTGGAGCGACTTGAGGCTAGCGAGGGGTGCGAACGGAGTTCGCGGCCCGCCGAATGAGCGAGCGTCGAAGCCGCGAACAGTAGCGAGGTTCTGACCGACAGGGAAGAACCGCGAAGCGGAACGGGAACGGAGTGAGTCGTGGAGCAATAGGTGGGGCGCGAAGCGACCCGCGAGCAGTGAGAGCCGACAAAACCGCGTCTCGGTTCACGGCTCTTGGACGTCGAACGGCAGGTCGTCCGGGTCTTCGGTGACCAGCCACCACTTCTGGTTGCCGTCGGCGTGCCGTCGCTCAGTGTGGGTGCGCAGTTCCTCGAACCCGTCGAAGTCGCGGCCGCAGATGTGACAGCGGTAGTGGTGTTTCGTCATGGCGGGCAGTTCTCGCCGTGCGAGTTAGTAACTCGGCGCTTAACAGACCGGCTTGGGGTTGACACCGAGGTCTTCCAGCGTCTCGAAGTAGTCGTCGTACGCGGCGGCCACCACGTCGACGGCGGCGGCCTCGGCCGCGTCCCAATCGTCGTCGTTCTCGCAGTTCTCGTCCAGCAGTTCGGCGGCCTCCTCGCGCAGGACCTCGATGTCCGACCGCGCACTCCGGAAGGTACTCGCGGTCTGTGGGTCCGCCTGCCCGGTGAAGAAGCCGGTGAGTTGGCCCTTCGTCTTCTCGTCGACGAGTGCCCACCCGACGAGGCCCCCGAGGCGTTCGACCGTCGACTCGAAGTCGTCGAGGACGTCGTGCATCGCGAAGTCTCGGTCGGCGGGGTCCGCGCCCACGTCGTCCAGTCGGTCGGCGGCGTCTCCGGCCGCGTCGGCGAACAGCGCGGCGGCCGCGTCGTCTGACTCGTCGTCGGCCCACGCCGAGAAGGTGTCGTGAGCGGCCTGTTCGCGGGCCGCCGCGGCCGCGCGGACGGCCTCGGGGTTCATCTCGCCGCCGGTGTCGGCGTACAGCGTCTTCGAGGAGCCGAGTCGGGAGAGTTCGGTCTGCTGGTCGTCGCGCACGGCGTCGAGGAGGTCGCTGGCTGTCATAGTCCGGACTGCGCCCGGCGCGGGCTTGAAACCGTCGGACCCGCGCTTACCCGTGCCACGCCCCGCGGCGCTCGTCGTAGGTAGCGTCGGCGAGTCGGGCCGGTATCGCCGCCTCGTCGACCCCGAAGGCGACCAGCAGTTGCCGGGCGACGTGCCAACTGGCCGCCTCGCGGTCGAGGTCCACGAGCAGGATTTCGACGCGCGTGTACGTCTCTATCGCGCCGTCGGCGTCCGGGTCGGTCCCCTCTACGCGCGCGCACGACCCCGCGTCCGGTCGGCACTCGGCCGACGCCACCGGTTCGACGACGACATCGGCCGTCTCGGGGTCGTCGACGACATCCACCGAGACGTTCGCGGGGACGGTGCCGTCGGCCCCCTCACCGACGTAGGCCGCGGCATACGCGACTTCCTCGCGGTAGGCCGCCCGTTCGGCGTCCGACAGGCCCTCTCCGCGGACGGCGACCGTCAGCGTCGAATCGTTCCACGGGACGGGTCGCTCGCTGGCGTTCGGTCGCGGGAGCGTCGCGAGGGCGCGCTCGTGACGCATCACGTCACGCGGCGCGTCGTCGTGCGAGCGTCCGAGCAAGTGCCCCACCTCGTGCATGGCGACGAGGCGCGTCGAGTCGTCGTCGAACCCCCGCTGGACCCGCACCGTCGCGGGCCAGTCGACCCGGGTCGTCGCGTTGATTCGCGGCGCACACCCCGCCGAGTAGTCGGTGTCCCCGCAGTCACCGACCGTCTCGACGAACCGTACCTCGACGATGGGACCCGCAGTCGTCGGCGTCTCGCCGGGGTCGACCAGTCGGAACTCGGTCTCGAACCCGGCGTACTCGGCGGCGTGGCTCTCCCAATAGGTCAGTGCGTCGCGCGTGAGCGCACGCTCGCGGTCCGTTCCGTCGACGGCGACGGCCACCGTCTCGTCGGCGAACGGATGCCGCTGTTCGCCCAACTCCCCGACCGCCTCCGAAGCGGCACTACATCCGCTCACGGTCACGAGGGCGACCGCTACGAGTGCGACCGCCGTCCGTCGGTCCATCGTCCGGAGGTGGGCCTACGCGTATTTTTCAGTTGCGGCCGCAAACCGGCTGAGGGGAGTAAGCCCCCTTCTGTTCGGGCCAGCATTCGGCTGAGCGGCCGCGTCCAACGCTCGCGCGCGGTGCCGAACTACCTGTCGACGCGGCCTTGCACCGGTGAGGATTCGCCGTTCCATCGGTCCGTCGTCGGCGCGGGTCGCGGGACGAATCCCCGCGGTCCGCGGTGGCCCTCGGTGGGTTATCTCTCCCTCGCTTCGGTGGCGTGGGGCGCAAAGCGGCCCACGGACCTCGCTCGGAATTCGCGCACCTCATCGGTCCGACGACGACGTGTCGTTGCTGTTCCAGCGCCGACGGTCTCCCGCCCCGGGCTTGCGCCCGGTCACCTGTTCGACGGGTGGGGGGACTTTCCTCATGCCTCGCGGCACGGGAGCTGGCCTCCCTCTGCCGGGTGAGCGTAGACGACAGGCGGGGATAACGCTTACCAACCGCCTCGTCAC
The DNA here is from genome assembly GCF_024218775.1 of Haloarcula marina. Taxonomy (NCBI): domain Archaea; kingdom Methanobacteriati; phylum Methanobacteriota; class Halobacteria; order Halobacteriales; family Haloarculaceae; genus Haloarcula; species Haloarcula marina. The sequence continues at coordinate 3,298,203 of NZ_CP100404.1, forward strand.
CGGGCGGCCCACGCAGCGCGCTCGCCCGACCAGCGAGAATGCGACGGTCTCACCGGTTCACAGGGGTCTGCGACGCCGCACCGGCTTTGTCTCGGCGCGGCCGGAGTCGGTTCAACCAATCCATATGTTTTTTGTTTCGGCGACGAAGGCCGTAGCTAAGAGACAAACTGTGGACGTGAATCGAGTGCTGTCGGTGACGTTGGCGCTGCTCTGCATCGCGAGTTTCGGGCTCTCGGCCCCGTTGTTGCAGTCGGGGCCGACAGCGTCGGTGTCCCCCGCTGGCGACGCGATGCCGGGACAGGCACAGAGTGCGCTCCCAGTCGGTGGGATGTCAGGTGCAGGGGTCTCCGACACGGGCGACGGCGAACAGGCGTCCTCCTCGTCCTCGACGGGGTCGGGCGGCGCGGGGGCGGGAAGTGACGCCCGTTCGAGCGAGGTCGGTGACGGGAGCGGCGGCGACCCCACGGGTGCCGCGACGAACACGGCGTGGGACCAAGCGGCGCTCGAACGGTCGCTGTCGCAGTCGGCCGACGGCGGCCTCACGTCGACCGCGGGCGGTGGGACCGGTGGCGCGACGAGTTCCGAATCCGGAGCGACGGCCGGTGGCGAAGCGAGCGAGCAACAGGTCGGAACCGAGACCGGCGGTGACGGGTCAGCGACCGCTACCCCGTCGGGAGGGAGCGGGAGCGGCGAGAGCGGCGCTGAAGGCGACGACGGCGGCAACAGTGCGGGCTCCGGTCCGACCGCCGACTGCACGCGAGCGGACGCCACCAGACTCGGCCTCGACGGGGCGGCGCTCGTGGACGTGGTCGGCGACACCTGCGGCATCGGCCCGCAAGAAGACCCCTACTGGCGCGTGGCGTCGTACGCGACGTACACGGGGGTCGGATGGGCCCCGAGCGACGCCGAGCGTCGGCGACCGTCGAGTGACTACCCCGCGAGCGGACAGACCGTCCGCTTGCGCTACACCGTCGTCAACGAGACGGACGCGGCCCCGGTCCCGTGGCGACCGACCGCCGTCTCCGGCCTCGGCGGGCCACAGTTGACGGGCGCGGGCGTCGAGCAACCGGCGACGCTCGAGAACGGGACGACGTTCACCGCCGCGGCGACGCTACCGTCCTGGTCGCCCCGGACCCTCCAGCGTGCCGGGCGGGACTACCCGGACGCCGTCGAACGACGGTACACGGCGCTCCCGAGCGACACGCCGGAGCGCCTCGACCGCCTGAGCGAGCGCGTGACGCGCAACGCGTCGACGCCCTACGAGTCGGCGGTCCTCGTCGAGCAGTGGCTCCAGACCGAGAAGGGCTATTCGACCCAAATCGACCGACCGGACGGCACCGTCGCCACGGCGTTCGCCACCGAGATGGAGCGGGGCTACTGCATGTACTTCGCGACGACGATGGTCGCGATGCTCCGGACGCAGGGCGTCCCCGCGCGGTACGTCAGCGGCTACTCACCGTCCGCGGGCCAGACCGCAGACGGCGACCTCAAAATCGACCGTGCGAAGGCCCACGCGTGGGTCGAGGTGTACTTCCCGGAGACCGGTTGGGTCACCTTCGACCCGACGCCGTCCGACCGGGAGACGCTCCGCGAGACGGGAACGACCCGGGCGTCCGTCGCCGCGCCGACCGCCGCCCCCGACTTCGCGCCGGTCACGACGGACGCCAGCCAGCAGTCCGGCGGCGACCTGCCGCCAGAGATTACCGACGTCAACATCAGATACGACGGGCGCGTCGTTCCCGGCAACGAAATCGGCGTCATCGTCACCGCCGACGGGAACCGCGTCGGGGACGCCGTCGTGACGTTCAACGGGAAGCGAGTCGGGCGCACGGACTCCCTCGGTCGGGTTCGCGGCGTCGTCCCGTACGTCGCGGAGTTCGACGTCGACGTGTTCAAAGCGCGGGAGACGAGCGACGATGCGAGCCGATCGGGCACGCAGACCGACGGCGGCCAGACGGACGGGACGCAGTCCGACAGCACCGACGGCCAACAATCCGGCCCGCGGGACGGCGGGGGGCAGACGCAGGACGGCACGTCGTCGGGCGGGGCTTCCCAGTCCGGGGAGTCGGCCGGCGGCCAGTCACCGGGCGGCCAATCGCCCGCCGAAGCCGCCAGCGGCGGGGGCGACGGTCCCGTCACCCTCCCGGGGTCCATCACGATTCCCGACTCGACGGTCCTGTATCACGTCGAGATACTCGGCGTGAGCGACGGCGAGAGCGAGGAGACGCGGTCGGTCTCCAGCGGTCGGGCCCCCGATTCGAGGGCGTCGCCGTCGTTCGCGCCGGTGTTCGCCCAACAGAGCGACGACGGGACCCGCGACCTGAACACGACCATCGGCCTCTCGAACATCGAGACGCGGACGCCCGGCACGAACGCGACGATTCGGGCCGAAATCGAGGGGATTCCCGTCCGGGACGCCACCGTCGCCGTCGACGGCGTCCCCGTGACGACCACCGACGGGAACGGGGAGGCATCGGTCGCCGTCCCCTACAGCGAGTCGTTCACCGTGACGGTCACGCGCGGGGACGCCCGCGGCGAACGGACCTACACCGGTATCGACACCGACATCGACGTGACCGCGCCCACCCTGTCCAACGAGACGGTCGACACGCCGGGGACGAACGCGACGGTCCGGGCCGACATCAACGGCGTGGCCGTCCCGAACGCCACGGTCCGGGTCGCCGGAGACATCGTCGCACAGACCGACCGCGACGGGGCGGCGACCGTCACCGTTCCCTACCGGAACGAGTACGCCATCGCCGTCAGACGCAGCGGTGCGGCGGGGCGAACCGCCGTTCGCGGGACGGACCTGAACGTCTCGCTGGCCGTCGGGGACCAGCGGCGACCCGGCCGGGAGGTCCGGGTGCGCGCGACGGTCGACGGGGTTCCCGTCCGAGACGCCACCGTCGCCATCGGCGGGCAACGGGTCGGCGAAACCGACGCGGACGGGGTCGCACGCGTGTCTATCCCCTACGTCCGAGAGGGGCCGGTGACGGTGCGACGCGCCGAGGCCAGCGGCCAGCGAGCCTTCGCCGTCGTCACCGACACCGCCCTCACTATCGCCGGCGACCCGGTTCCCGGGCGAGAGCACCGCGTCACCGCGACGCTGGGCGGGGCCGCGTTTCGCGGGGCCGCCGTCTTCGTCGACGGCGAGCGACGGGCGACGACCGGTGAGAACGGGACCGCGACCGTCACCGTCCCCTACGCCGAGCGCCTGAACGTGACCGTCAGGCGCGGCGAACTCGACGAACGAACGACCGCGCCGCTCCCGACGGACATCAACGTCACCCTCTCCGGCCATCCGATTCCGACCCAGCGGGTGACCGTCAACACGACCATCGCTGGCTACCCCGTCGCGAACGCGACGGTGCGCCGCGGCGAGAACGGAAGCGTCGTGGCCCGGACCGCCGAGAACGGGACGTTCACCGCGACGGTCCCCTTCCTGCCGCCGCGGTCCGCGTTCGCCCTGACAGTCACTCGCGGCGCGGCCTCCGGTGCGGTCACGCGGACGCTGCTCCCGTTCTACGGCGGTCTCGCGCTCTTGCTCGTCGGCGTCGCCGGTGGCTTACAGCGCCGCTACGGACTGCTCGGGCGGGCCGTTCGGGGCGGCGAGGCCACGGCGGGCCTGACTCGCCGAACCGTCAGAGCCGTCGTCGACACCGTCCTCAAACTCGGCGAGGTGGTCGCCGCCGCCGGTCGTGCGGTCGTCGGCGTCGGTCGGCGCGTCCTGACCGCCGTCCGAGACGCCCTCCGGCAGGCCCCGACGCTGCTCGCCGGTATCGCGGCGTTGGCCGGGTCGTTGGCCGCGTGGCTTCGGACGCTCCCCGCCCAACTCCGGCGACTCCCGGCCCGCTTGCGGGCCGTGTTCACCTCGTCGCCGTCGCTGGACGCCGACGGTCCCGGCCCGAGCGACCCGGCGGTGATGCGGGCCGGAGATGACGAGTCGGGCCCCGACGAGGCGACGGTCGAGACGGTCGTGGATGCGTGGGTGACCCTCGCCGAGAACACGCCCCGGACGGCGCTGACCGAGACGCCCGCGCGGGTGGCGACGGCCGCGACGGCCTACGGCTACCCCACGCGGCAGGTCCGGCGGATTACCGAGGCGTTCCAGCGGGTACGCTACGGCCACTACTCGCTCGACACTGACCGCTTGCAGTCGGTCACGGAGGCCGCCGACACGCTCCGGTCACCGGACGAGGGCGACGGCGACGACCCGGACACTGTCGGTGACCGAGAGGAGGGCGGGGACCGATGATACGGACCCTGATTCGCCTCACGAAGTTGCTCGTCGTCGGCGCACTCGTCGGCGGGGCGGCCGTGGGACTGCTCCGTCCGGCGGCGTACCCGCCGGTCGTGGGGACCGCCCTGGGACTCGTCGAGACGGAGACGCCCCTGCTGTGGGTGGCTGTCGGGGCCGTCGCGGGCCTCGTCACGGCGGCCATCACCACCACGCAGGCGCGGACCCGCCGCGCCGAGTTGGACGTCGGGACCCCCGAACTGGCCAGTTCGAGCGAGGAGTCGGTCGTTCAGCGCGACCTCGAGGACCGAATCGAACGGGTTCGGGCCGAGGGCGACGACGCCGCCGTGGACCCGCAGAGCGTCGTGGCGGACCTCAGGCGGGCGGTGGTGACGCTGGTCGCGGAGACCGAACAGCTACCCACCGAGGCCGCCCGCGAACGGGTCCGCGACGGGTCCTGGACCGACGACGCGTACGTCGCGGCGGTTCTGAGTCCCGACGACGAACGTCGGCCCTCGCTGCCGACCCGAGTCTGGGAGTGGTTCCTCGGCCCGCGGGCCGTCGCCCGGCGCGTGGCCCGCATCGAGCGAGCGCTGTTGGCCTACGTCGAGGAGCGACAGTCAGGAGGCGACATCGATGAGTGAGAGCGACCCGGCGCCCATCCGGACCAACCGCTACCGCCACCTCGTCGGCGCGATTCTGCTTCCGGTCGTCCTCGGGGTGACCTTCCAGTCGCCGGTCGTGTACGCCACCGGCGCGGTCCCCATCGTCTACGTCCTCTACGGCGAACTCAGTACCCCCGACCCGGCGGCGGCACGACTCGACGCGACGCGGTCGCTGGCCCCCACGACGCCCGTTCCCGGCGAACCCGTCACGGTCACCGTGACGGTCGAGAACACCGGCGACGACGCCGTGACGGACCTGCGTCTCGTCGACGGCGTTCCGGACGAACTGGGCGTCACCGACGGGACGCCCCGTCACTCGCTCTCGCTGGCCGCCGGCGAGACGGCGACGTTCGAGTACGACGTCGTCGCGAAACGCGGGACCTACGCGTTCGGCGACCTGACGGTCGCCTCCGTCGGCTTGAGCGGCGAATACGACGCTCGCGGGACCGTCCCCGTCGAGACGACGCTCCGCTGTGAGGTGCCCGTCGAAGACGTGCCGCTGACGAGTCAGACCGCCCGCCGCGCCGGGCAGATTCCGACGGACATCGCGGGGGAGGGAATCAGTTTCCACAGCACCCGCGAGTACCGCACCAGCGACCCGGCCCGCCGCATCGACTGGCGGCGCTACGCCCGGACGAACGAACTCTCGACCGTCGAGTATCAGGAGGAACACGCCGCCACGGTGGTCTTGCTGGTCGACCGCTCGCAGGCCGCGCAGGTCCGGGCGGCCCCCGACCAACCGACCGGTGCGGCGCTGTCGCTGTACGCCGCCGAGCGGACCTTCTACGAACTGCTGAGCGGCGGGAACCGCGTCGGCGTGGGGTTCTATCCCGACGACGTGACCGCGCTGGCACCGAGCGTTGGGGCTGACCACGCCGCCACCGGCCGAGAGTTGTTCGAGGCGGAAGACGCCGCTCCGACCGACACGTACGTCAGCGACCCCGCGCGGGACCTCCTGACGTGGCTCCCGTCCGAGGCACAGGTCGTCCTCGTCTCACCCCTACTGGACGACGAGATGGTCACGCTCGCGAAGCGACTCGGGGCGCACAGACACGACGTGAGCGTCATCTCCCCGCGGTTAGTCGAGTCAACCAGCGTCGGGAAAGCGCTCACCGCCGCCAACCGCTCGCGGCGGCTCCGGACGCTGGAGGGGAGCGACGTGCCCGTCGTCGACTGGGACCGCGCCGAACCGCTGCGTCTCACGCTGGAGTCGTTCGCCCGGAGGTGGCTCTGATGGCGGGCTACGACCCGCGGCCCCGAACCGGCGGGACGGCGGTGGCCACGCTCGTCGCCTGTCTCGTCGCCGGAACCGCCGTCGCCGCGGTCAGCAGCGTCGCTCTGACGGCTGGATTCCTCGGCGCGGCCGTCGCCCTCGGGGCGGCGTTCCGCCTCACCGGGAGCGAGACGCGACTGGCGACGCTCGTCGGAAGCCTCCTGGCGCCGACCGGCACCGTCGCCGCCGTCGGATTGGCGGGCTACTGGCTGTCCCTCGGGTTCCAGCCCGAAGGAGCGCTCATGCCGCTGCGCCTCCTGAAACGCCTCGTCTTGCCGAGTCTGGGACTGGGGCTGGTCGTCCTCGCGCTGGCGAGACAGCTCTCCTTCCTCGCCGACGACGAGGGCGGGAGTTTCGGGTCGGTCGGGTGGTCGCTGTTCGTCCAGTCGGTCGGTATCGTCGGCGTCGCACTCGCCGTCGGCTGGATAGCCTTCCTCCCGCCGGGCGTCCAGTCTCAGTTCACCGCCGTCTTCGAGACGTGGGCGCACTTAGTCGAACTCCGCGCCGAACCGAACGTCGCCACGACGCTGCTGCCCGCGCTCCTGTTCGCTTCGGCGCTCGGCGGACACGTCCTGCTCGTCCGGGTCGAGTCGCTCGACCTCCGGCGGTCCCCGCGTGAACGGACGGGGCGCGACCCCGTCCGCCTCGTGACCGTGCTGACGGGTCTGGCCGCAATCGCGGCGCTGATGGTGATGTTCGTCCGTCTCGGGTCGCCACAGACCGGCATCCCGTTCCTCGTCGGCCCACCCGTCGTCTACGACGCGCTCGCGGGCCTCGTCATCGCAGAGACGTGTCTGGTCGCCGCGACGTACGTCCTCGCGGTCGTCCGGCGGACACAGAGCACGTGGCTCGTCGACATCGGCACCGAACAGAGCGGGACCGCGGCGATAGCGGCGCTCCTCCTCCTCGCACCGTTCCCCCCGCGGGTCGCGACGGCCGCAGAGACGGTGGTGACGAGCGTCCCGCCGATTCCGAACGTCCTCGCGTTCCGATTCGTGCTCGTGGTTCTCGCTGGGGCCGCGCTGTTCTCGCTGGCGGTCGGCCTGCGAACTCTCCTGAGTACCGTCGATATGTTCACCCGCAGCGACGGCCACACGGCACGCGTCCGCGGGACCGCCGCGATGCTGTACCTCGGTGTCGTCCTCGTGGCGTTCCGTCACGACGTCGCGGTCCTCGCGCTGGTCGGCGGCGTCGGGAGCATCCTCGTGTGGGACCTGCAAGAACACGCCATCGTCCTCGGCGAGCAGGTCGGCCGTCGACTGACGATGACCCGTCCCGAGGGGGCGCACTTCGTCGGGAGCACGCTGGTCGGCGGCGTCGGCGTCGGCATCGGATACGCCGTCGTCGCCGCGACGGACCGGAGCGTCTCCGCCGCGTTCCCCGCCGTGGTCCTCACCGGTGTGCTCGTGTCGGCGATACTGCTCGCCGTCCTGTGGCTCCCCCGCGTGCGCGCCGACTGACCGGCCGTCAGTCCGCCCCGTCGACGTTCGGCACGTCCAAGCTATCGACGATATCGCGGACGATGGCCCGCTTGTTCCGGTCGTCCATCCGGGCCTGCGCGGTCAACACCAGTCGATGGGCCAGCGCGCCCGGTGCCACGGTGGTCACGTCGTCCGGCGTCACGAAGTCGCGACCCTGCAAGACCGCACGCGCTCGCGACACCTCGAACAGCCGTTGGGTCCCGCGCGGTGAGACGCCGGTGTCGACGTTGGGGTGAGTGCGGGTCTCGCGCGCGAGGTCGGTGATGAACCACCGCAGGTCGTCGTCGACGGTGACTTCCTCGGGAAGGCGCTGTATCGCCGTTATCTCGTCTTCGGTCACCACCGGGTCGACCGACGGCGTCGAGGACCGGCGGTCGGCCCGCCGGTCGAGCAGTTCCTTCTCCCCGTCCCGGCCGGGGTAGCCGATGGTGTCTTTGAACCAGAAGCGGTCGACCTGTGCCTCCGGCAGCGGGAAGGTCCCCTCCTGCTCGACGGGGTTCTGCGTGGCGATGACGAAGAAGGGGTCCGGCAGGTCGTGTTCCTCGCCGTCGACGGTGACCTGTCCCTCCTCCATCGCCTCCAGCAGCGCCGACTGGGTCTTCGGCGGCGCGCGGTTTATCTCGTCGGCCAACACGACGTTGGCGAATATCGGCCCGGGGACGAACTCGAAGCTACTGTCGGCGTCGTTGTAGATGTTCGACCCGGTGATGTCCGCCGGGAGGAGGTCCGGCGTGAACTGGATGCGCGAGAACGCCAGTCCGAGGGCGTCCGCGAAACTGTTCGCCGTCAGCGTCTTTCCGGTCCCCGGCACGTCCTCTAAGAGGACGTGACCGCCGGCGACGACGCTCGTCATAACCGTCTCTAAGAACGCTCTGTCCGTGATGACCGCCGCGCCGACTTCGTCGACAATCGACTGGGCGCGGGAACCTGCTTCGGCGACGTCCATACACTGTTGGGCGAACGGACCGGCTTATACGTACCGACGGAGACGGTGGAATCAACCGCCGAGACCACTGCGACTAACGAAGCGAAACGCGACACGCGGCCTTCGACGGCGCGTGTGGGACCGTATCGCGGCGTTCGACGACGCCTACTCGCCGGGAACCGGGGACCGAGAACCAGGGACCGGGAGTCGTCGAAACGCTGGCCTGAATAGGCGGCCACGCCCCCATCCTGTTCCCGACCGGAAAGCGCGAAAGCCGAGCAGTGAGGGGCTAGTCGTCAGAGGGGAGCGGCTTACCCTCGCCGTCGGTCGGTGCGGGCGAAGCGCTCATGTCGTCGTCCTCGGCGTAGGGGTACCACGTCATCTTCGTGTTGTGCATGTACGGGTCCTCGTAGTCCGTCTCCTCGGGTTCGACCATCGCTGCGAGGGCGTCCTCGTCGGTGGCCTCGACGAAGTCGCGGAACGTCTGGTCGTCGTCGCGCGCTTCTTTGAAGTTCTCGACGAGATTGCGGATTGCGCCGGGGACTTCGTCCGCCGGGACGCGCATCTCGACCCACTCGGCGAAGCGCGGTTCCTCGCCGAGGCCGCCGCCGAGACCGATGTCGAGCGCTTCGACCGGTTCGCCGTCCTTGCGGGTCTTCATGCCGCGCAGGGACACGTCGGCGATCTGAGGCTGGGCGCAGGAGGCCGTACAGCCCGAGAGGTGGATGTGGAAGTCCTCGTGGTCGGCCGGGAGGTCGACGTTCTCCTTCAGCCAGCGGGCATAGCGGACCTGCCGGTTCTTCGTCTCGACGATGGAGAGCGAACAGAACTCCGTGCCCGTACAGGCGATAGAGCCGCGCATGAACGGCGACGGCTCTGGCGAGTAGTCTTCGAGGAGTGGTTCAGCGAGCAGGTCGTCGAGGTCGTCCTCGGGAACGTCCGTGACGATGACGTTCTGGCGTTGGGTCAGGCGAACTTCGCCGGAGCCGTACTCGTCGGCGAGTTCGGCCAGTTCCAGCGTGTCGTCCGCGCCCATCCGCCCGACGAGGACGTTCAGGCCGACGTAGTAGTTACCGTCCTTCTGTTCGTGGACGCCGACGTGGTCGTTGTGCCCCGACTGCGTCCCGGTGTTGTACGTGTACTGGTCGCGCATGTCCTCGCCCGCCGTCGGGAGTTCGAAGTCGACGAACTCCTCTTGGAGGACCGAGCGCATCTTCTCGGGGCCCCACTCGTCGACGAGGAACTTGATGCGGGCGTTGAAGCGGTCCTCGCGGTCACCGTACTCGCGGAAGAGCGCGGACATCCCGTGAGCCACGTCGGCCGCCTGTTCCGGCGGAACCCACACGTCGATGTCGCGGGCGAAGCGCTCCTCTTTGCGCGAGAGGCCGCCGCCGACGCGGACGTTGAAGCCGAGTTCGCCGTCCTTCTCGGCGGGTTCGAAGGCGAGGTCGTTGATGTCGCCCTGCCCACAGCCTTCGTCACAGCCCGTGACGGCGACCTTCCACTTCCGGGGGAGGTTCGAGTAGTCGTCGTTGCCCTTGAACGTCTCGTGGAGGTCCTCGGCGACGGGCCACGCGTCGACGTGTTCGTGTTTGTCCTTCCCGGCGACCGGACAGCCGACGATGTTTCGCCACGAGTCACCGCAGGCCTGCTGGGTCGAGAGGCCGACGGCTTCCAGTTTCTCGAAGATTTCCGGGATGTCCTCCAGTTTGATCCAGTGGAGTTGGATGGACTGGCGGGTCGTCCAGTCACAGTACGCGTCGCCGAACTCGGGGTTCTCGGCGGGACCGCTGGCGTACTCCTTGGCGACTTCGCCGATGACTTCGAGTTGGCCCGGTTCGATGACGCCGTTCGGTGTCCCGATGCGCATCATGAAGTACGACTCTTGCCCGGAGCGCTGGTGGTACAGGCCCCACCACTTGAAGCGCTCGAACCACGCGTCCTGTTCGTCTTCCGGGATGGCGTCCCATCCCTGCTCTGCGAACTCCAGCAGATGCTCGCGAATCTCGTTACCGTAGACTTCGTCTTTCCATTTCTCTACTTTGCTCGGCATGGCTGAGTGTGTTCAGCCACTAGACACCCAGCCTTATACGACACGCTTTCTCGTCAACCGTCTCCCCCACTAGCCGAAACAGGAGATTGTTGCCTACTGTTCGGGCCGAGCAAGCCGGGTCCGTTTCTCCGGGAAGTGGACGCTCTCGTGGACGACACCGTAGAATTCGCCCGATTCCGGGTCTACGACGCGGCCGACGGTCAGCCAGTCGGTGACGCCGCTCTCGCCACACGCGATGCACTGGCCCGCGATTCGAGCCTCGATATTCGGATGGTCGACGCCGACTTTCACGAATCCCTCGGCGAGGAAATCCGTCGTCTCACACCCGCAGAAGTCACTCCGGGCCAACAGCCACAGGTCCGAGACGTTCACTTCCCGCGAGTCGTTGACGGATATCCACGCCCCGTCGTCGAGTTGGTGAACGTCCGTGGTCATTACATCTCATTAGATGTGCGAGCTACCTGAGGGCGTCGCCGGTCGCAAGTTTCGCCGGGGTCGGAACGGACCGCTCGCCGTCGTGCGGTGCCTGCGAACTGGTAGCACTCGCCTCCACCTCTTTCCGGCCGTCGGAGATAGGCGCACACGTTGCCGGTAAGCCGCAGTGCGGGTGAAGATTACAGGAGAGTGCGGCCTTATGATGACGGCTCTATAACAGGGAGATACCGATACGCGGCAACTGTCGCCGCGCCACCAGAAACGATGACGAACGCACACCAAACCCACGACGAAGCCGAAGCCGAAGCCGAAGAACCACGCACCGACCACCTCGACAACGTCGAGGACGGGTGCGGTTGCACGGAAATCTGGGAACACATGAGCGAAGAGCGCGAGAGCGCTTCCGACGACTGAACCGGACTGCCGCCGCCGTTTTCCAGTCCAATCGCACCGATAGCAGTCGGTTCTGAGCCGACTGGAGAGTCGTGCGCGCGACGCGTCCGGACGGGGTACTTTTGTGGACTGACCGCGAATCATCCGATGATGCCAGAGGACGCACCGTCCACCGACCGTAAATCACCGGTCGGGAAGCCAGTCATCCGTGGCGATCCGACCCTCACCGGCCAGCGTGCCGAGGAAGCCGTCGAGTTCGACCCCGACGACCCGGAGAGCCTCGAACTCGCCGCGCAGACCGTCCGCCGGTTCTCCGAGAACACTGCCGGGGCGGACGACAACGTGTACATGCTCCGCGGTGCGGCGGCGTGTGCGGCGCTCGTCCGCGGCGAAGGGTCGTACAAGGCGGCCGCAGAGCGCGCCGGTGGCGACGCCACCGTCTCGTTCATCCGGAAGTGGTCGCGTGTCCACGACCTCCCACGGTCTATCCGCATCCACGTCGCCAAAGGCGAAATCGCGCCGACGGCGGCCAAACACATCGCCCGCGTGGCCGGCGAAGCCCGCCTCCTGCTGGCGTGGGCCGCCCTCGACCACGGCTTGACCGTCCGCGAGATTCGGTCCGTCGCCAGTCGCGTCAACGACGGCGCGAACATCGAGAGGGCACTCGCCACAGAAGGCTACCGCCTCGGTGAACTCACCCTCACCATCGACGTCGACGCGTACCGCGAACTCCGCCGCCGCGCCGCCCTCGACGCTACCGACCCCAGCACCGTCGTCACCGACGCACTGGAGTCGACCCTCGACGGCGGACCGTAAGGCCTTAGCCGTCCCTCCCCCCACTCGATATCGAGGGCCGGTAGCTCAGTCAGGCAGAGCGTCTGGCTTTTAACCAGACGGTCGGGGGTTCAACTCCCTCCCGGCCCGTTTTCCTGTGAACAAAGTGAGCAGTGAAAACATCACGGGGGGAGTCGAATCCGACACGTCGCAGCGCCGAACGAAGCGAGACAACCGTCTTTCCGTGGTGCAACTCCCGACGGACACCGACCCTCGCGAACACGATGTGTTCGTCCAGCCACTCCCGGCCCGTCTCTTCCACGGGAACGAATGTTTTACCACCCTCACCCACCGAGCACTCCCACATGAACGCACTCTCCGATTCCCTCGAAGACCCACTCCGGCCGCTGGGCGTCGTCGCCGGGACCTTCCTCGTCCTCGCCGCGCTCGGAACGATTGCTGGCGCACCGTGGGCGACGCACGCGACTATCGCGAGCGCAATACTGCAACTCGTCGGCGCGATACTGATGATTATCGTTGGCGGGAGTCTCGCCTACCTGTCGTGGACGAACGACGAATAACGCAAAACTCGAGGTCCGCTTTTCAGCCGCGCGTCGGCATGTACGCCATACCGAGCATCAGCACCGCCGCGATGCCGCTCAGGATGGAGACGCCCCAGAGGCCGTTCTTCCGTTCGTGGAAGTAGTCCTGGCGGTCGAGGTCCTCCTGATAGGCCGGATACTCGTCGACGCTGACGACCTGCACCGTGCTGTGGTCCGGGAAGTGTGCGAAGTACTGCTGGCCCTGCAGCGTGACGTTCCCACCTTCGGTGAGTTCGACCGTGCGCTCGCGGGGCGCGAACCACTCGACGGTCGCGCTCTCGGCGGACACGTCGACCACTGTCGTCTGTTGGACACCGCTGTCGGTCTGGTACGGATAGACGCCAGAAACCGGGTAGGTTTCCGTCTGTGGCTCCGGCAGCCACTCGCTGACCGGACGGAGCGTGTCGTTCTCGCGGTAGACGACGTAGTCGGTACCGTTCTGCGTCGCCACCGAGTTCTCGACGGCGGGGTCCTCACGCAGCAGTTCCGTGACGTTCATCTGTTCGGTCAGGGTCACCGTGTTCGACTCGTTGTTCGTCGTGATGAGGTACGTCGTGTTGTCGACGGTCGTCGTGGATCCGTTTTCCAGCGTCGCCGTGTATCTTGACGACTCGTTAGTCCACGCCAGGTCCGCGACCATCGACCCACCACCGCCGCCGTGGCCACCGCCACCACTCGATAGATGGATATTCGACGCCGTAAAGGTCGTTCCGTCGACACTGAACGTGCTGTCGTTGGTCAACTCGGCGGTCGCGTCGAGTGACACCTCCGGCCGCTGACTCTCCGCGACGCCAATGTACGCGTACGCTGCGACACTGACGACGAGGAAGAACGCGAAGTATGCCGCCGCGGCTCGTCGTTGCATATCCAGACGGTCAGGTGCGGCACGGTTTAATGATTACTTTTCGACTGCACAGAGACCTGTCCGCTCATGCCACAACCGGTCGTTCACAGTGGCTCTCTTCATCGGACGAGCCCGCCCGTCGCATCTGGCCCACGAGCCGATACGCAAGCTCGGTGGTTACCGATAGAGAAGAAAAAAGCCAAGGGCCGGATTTGAACCGGCGATGGGCGGCTCTGCAGGCCGCTGCGTTAGGCCGGACTCTGCCACCTTGGCGCAACTAATCGTAGTAAAGTCGGTCGCTTAAGGCTAGCGGATTCGACTTAGCCCTCGCCCTCCGACTGACCGGGTTCGCCGACGCCTTCTACTGGAATGATGTTCATGATGGAAGTCTGTGCATCCCCGGCAGATTCAAACCGCTCGTCCGGAACTCGGTCGAGCACCGCTGACAACTGTTCTGTCCCGTCGGCGTAGACGAGCGTGACATCGTCGAACCGTGTCTTCGCCTGCGTCACCCCGACCGGATACGTCATCTCCTCGAGCAATTCCGCAAGCTCGTTCAGTTTCACCTCACGTGGCATACAGATGTCTCTACTGAACGGAACATAGTTACACGCGTCTTACACATAGAAAGCCCGCGAGAGCGATTACTCTCACGGGCCTCGAATGAATAGGTATGAATGGTGGCGGCGAACCAACGTTCCCAGAGGCTCGCGCACTCCAGTACTTACTGGAACGCTGGCGGGCTTATCTTCCGTGTTCGGGATGGGTACGGGAGGCAACCCCGCCGCTATGGCCGCCTAACGCCGAGTCACGGAGTCGAACCGTGATGCTCCAACTCGGTCGGTCGATGAATTCGTACGTGCGATCCAGTTTGCGCCTGGACTCGTTCAGTCGACGAGTAATCGTCGGTGAATCGAGTCACAGTGCGTATGAATGATGGCTTTGGTCTGTTAGTGCTCGCGGGCTCAACACTTCGTTACCTCAGTGCTTACACCCCGAGTCTATCTACCGCGTCTTCTACGCGGGACCTCAACGGTGTCTCTTTTCCAAGTGGGTTTCGAGCTTAGATGCGTTCAGCTCTTACCCCGTGTGGCGTGGCTGCCCGGCATTGCCTTCTCAGACAACCGGTACACCAGTGGCCACCAATCGTAGTTCCTCTCGTACTATACGATCGTTCTCGTCAGACACCATAACACACCCAGTAGATAGCAGCCGACCTGTCTCACGACGGTCTAAACCCAGCTCACGACCTCCTTTAATAGGCGAACAACCTCACCCTTGCCCGCTTCTGCACGGGCAGGATGGAGGGAACCGACATCGAGGTAGCAAGCCACTCGGTCGATATGTGCTCTTGCGAGTGACGACTCTGTTATCCCTAGGGTAGCTTTTCTGTCATCAATTGCCCGCATCAAGCAGGCTAATTGGTTCGCTAGACCACGCTTTCGCGTCAGCGTTCCTCGTTAGGAAGAACACTGTCAAGCTATCTTTTGCTCTTGCACTCTTCGCCGGGTCTCTGTCCCGGCTGAGATAGCCTTAGGGCGCGCTCGATATCTTTTCGAGCGCGTACCGCCCCAGTCAAACTGCCCGGCTACCGGTGTCCTCCTCCCGGAGTGAGAGTCGCAGTCACCGACGGGTAGTATTTCACTGATGGCTCGGTGGCCCGCTAGCGCGGGTACCTGTGTAATGCCTCCTACCTATGCTGCACATCGGCGACCACGTCTCAGCGACAGCCTGCAGTAAAGCTCCATAGGGTCTTCGCTTCCCCCTGGGTGTCTCCAGACTCCGCACTGGAATGTACAGTTCACCGGGCCCAACGTTGGGACAGTGAAGCTCTGGTTAATCCATTCATGCAAGCCGCTACTGATGCGGCAAGGTACTACGCTACCTTAAGAGGGTCATAGTTACCCCCGCCGTTGACGGGTCCTTCGTCCTCTTGTAAGAGGTGTTCAGATACCCGCACTGGGCAGGATTCAGTGACCGTACGAGTCCTTGCGGATTTGCGGTCACCTATGTTGTTACTAGACAGTCCGAGCTTCCGAGTCACTGCGACCTGCTCCGTTCCGGAGCAGGCATCCCTTATCGCGAACTTACGGGACTAACTTGCCGAATTCCCTAACGTCGGTTGCTCCCGACAGGCCTTGGCTTTCGCCGCCATGGACACCTGTGTCGGTTCTCGGTACGGACATTATGCTCGTCTTTTCACGGGCCCCAGGTTGAATCACGTTTCCCTATCTCGCCGTTCGTCCGCTTCCTGCCGTTATGGCTTCCACGGAGTTTGACGATTCGACCGGGCGAAAGCCCGGCGTGATCGACCCCAGGGCGTCGACTTTCAATGCATAATGGCACGGGAATATTAACCCGTTTCCCATGTCGTCATAGTCGAGTTACGGTATGACTTAGGACCGGCTAACCCTCAGCTGATCAGCAGTGCTGAGGAACCCTTATCCATTAGGCCGTCGGGGTTCTCACCCGACTATCGCTGCTACTATGGCCAGGATTTTCGTCACTTATCGGTCCACAGGAGCTCTCGCCCCTGCTTCCATCCAATAAGAGCGCCAACCTACTCGGTCACCTTGTGACAGGTGCGGGTGGGTCTCGGTGGTGGATTTGAGTCCCGATCATTTTGGGCGCCTCAAACCTCGGCCGGTAAGCTGTTACGCTTTTCTTAGAGGGTAGCTGCTTCTAAGCTCACCTCCCGGCTGTCTAGGGCTCGAGACCACCTTCAGAGGATTACACTTAATCCACACTTGGGGACCTTAACCTACCTCTGGGTTGTTCCCCTCCTGGTGCACAGGCTTACCCCGCACACCGGAATCCTCACGTCGACGGCGTTCGTAGGTTTGGAGTTTGACAGGTGTGCCGACTCCTCTCGGAGGCGGTCACACCAATCGGTCGCTCTACCCCACGAACTACCTCGGTGAAGGTCATGCTTCGACATGTTTCGGTTGGAACCAGCTGTTGCCGGACTCGATGGGCCTTTCACCCCTACACATAGATCACGAGAGGGTATTGTAGGACACCAACTCTAACAGGCCTCCACGTGCCTTTCGGCACGCTTCGCCTTGTCCATGCGTAGATCGTCCGGATTCGGGTCGTGTCCGTCTGGCTCCCCGCCCTTGAAGACGGCGGCCCTCGCCGTGAGGCTGCGGCCATGTCGGTTTCCCTGTGCCTCCCCCGATGCTCGGGTTAGACTTGCCATACAGACACACTCCCTGGCTCGTTTTTCAAAACGTACGACGGAACACCGGCTTCCCGTGAGTCTTACTGTATCTTCGCAGATATGTCATTTCTCAGGGGACCTTGTGTGCCCCGTCGCTCCATCGCCAACTGAGTTCAAGCTCTATTTCACCTCCCTTCTGAGGGTACTTTGCAGCGTTCGTTCACACTACTTGTGCACTATCGGTCTCGAGGAGTGTTTAGCCTTCGCAGTCGATGCCTGCGTTGTTCGCGAGGGATTTCCAACCCCCGCTACTCCGGAACTGACGCACGCCGTACTGGCCTTCATTACGGGATTGTCACCCTGTTTCATACCCTGTTCCAAGGGATTTCATGAAGACGGTCAAGCGATGAGAGTCAGTCCAAACACCACATTGGTCGTGAAACCTTCGGTTTGGGCTGTATCGCGTTCACTCGCGGTTACTGACGACATCACATTGCGTTTTCTTTTCCTCCCGATACTGAGATGTTTCAGTTCTCGGGGTTCCTCATTGCGCGAAGCAATTGCTGAGGAGATTCTCATTCGGAAATCCTGAGTTCTTAGCCTCCGTGCGGCTCCCTCAGGCTTATCGCAGCTTGGCACGTCCTTCTTCAGCTCTCGAGCCGAGCTATCCACCAGCTGGCATAGTAGCCAACGTCGTTGTGACTCGTTAAACTGAACGAGTCCAGTGGACGCCTGGATCGCACGTACACACGGTTTCATACTCGCCCCCAAGGTGGTAGATGGTAGGCGAATCGACCCTTCCTATCCGCGGTTTCACCCGGGATAGTGCACCGGTCTTCGTACCATATCCCATCGCCGTCCCACACTTAAGGGGCACGGTTCGGGGCTGGCACGTGACATGGACCCACTGGGATTTGAACCCAGGGCTTCCTCCTTGCAAAGGAGGTGCTCTGCCGCTGAGCTATGGGCCCGGAACTCCGCAACGTTAGCCTTGATAGTTCATAGGTGCTCGGACGGTGAGTCTCGTCGAACGCCAAAGGTGGGCTGAGGCAGAGCCTCAGTCCCGATCAGTAGGAGGTGATCCAGCCACAGATTCCTCTACGGCTACCTTGTTACGACTTAAGCCCCCTTGCGGAGCCCAGATTCGACCTGGGTATCCAGGCCTCATCCGGACCCCACTCGGGTGCTTTGACGGGCGGTGTGTGCAAGGAGCAGGGACGTATTCACCGCGCGCTTCTGACACGCGATTACTACCGAATCCAGCTTCATGCGGGCGAGTTTCAGCCCGCAATCCGAACTACGACTACGTTTGGAGATTAGCGCCGCCTCTCGGCGTAGCATCCCACTGTCATAGCCATTGTAGCCCGCGTGTTGCCCGGTCCATTCGGGGCATACTGACCTACCGTTGCCCGTTCCTTCCTCCGCTTTAGCAGCGGCAGTCTCCGTAGTGTACCCAACTACCACGTGGGTATTGCTGGCAACTACGGATGCGGGTCTCGCTCGTTGCCTGACTTAACAGGACGCCTCACGGTACGAGCTGACGGCGGCCATGCACCTCCTCTCAACAGCTCGAGTAAGTTCGTCAAACTGACTGTCGTTACTGTTGTCGGGACCGGTGAGATGTCCGGCGTTGAGTCCAATTAAACCGCAGGCTCCTCCGGTTGTGGTGCTCCCCCGCCAATTCCTTTAAGTTTCATCCTTGCAGACGTACTTCCCAGGCGGCTCGCTTCTCGGCTTCCCTAGGGCGCAGCGCAGACTCGTAGTCTGCGGCACACCTAGCGAGCATCGTTTACAGCTAGGACTACCCGGGTATCTAATCCGGTTCGAGACCCTAGCTTTCGTCCCTCACCGTCGGGTCCGTCTTCCTGAGGTGCTTTCGCCATTGGTGGTCCGTCTAGGATTACAGGATTTCACTCCTACCCCAGACGTACCCCTCAGGTCTTCCGGCCCCAAGCCGAACAGTTTCCGCTGGACGCCGACGCGTTGAGCGCGTCGATTTCCCAACGGACTTGCCCGGCCGGCTACGGACGCTTTAGGCCCAATAATATCGGCCATCACTCGTGCTGCCGGTATTACCGCGGCGGCTGGCACCGGTCTTGCCCAGCACTTGTTCCTGTACCTCCCTACGGTACAGAAAAGCGAGGACTATATGCCCTCGCACTCGGAGTCCCCTTATCGCACTGTCGTGCAGTGTAAAGGTTTCGCGCCTGCTGCGCCCCGTAGGGCCCGGAATCTTGTCTCAGATTCCGTCTCCGGGTTCTTGCTCTCACAACCCGTACCGATTATCGGCATGGTGGGCCGTTACCCCACCATCTACCTAATCGGCCGCAGCCACATCCTATGGCGCCGGGGCGTTTCTCGCTCTCGGCACTCCAGCATGAGAGCGGTATCAGGGATTAGCCTCAGTTTCCCGAGGTTGTCCCTGTCCATAGGGTAGTTTGGCCACGTGTTACTGAGCTATATGCTACGGGTCTAAACCCGTGCAACTAGCATGGCTAAGTCGGACTCCGATAGCAATGGCCTCCGGCAGGATCAACCGGAATGGTCCCGGCACAAGGCCGGGGGGTTAGGCGGGTCACACCCAGATGGGTGTGGTCGCTATCGAAGGGCGTTCGAGGACACTCGCCGACCGAGTGTCACCGAACTATCAAGGCTAACATCAGATCCCATCTTGACGGCGGACCGCAGGGGTGGAATCCTCATTTACTTCGGACGTGAACGTTGGCTCGAAGCCTTCTTAAAGGCTTCGAGTTGGAGTCGAACGGCGCTCCGTCGCGTTCACTTCGGCCGGGTGTCGTCGGTCCCGAACAGGCCGTGCGTTCCACGGTACCCGCTTGCACTGATGTGGGCACCGCGGGAATTGGCTTGGCCGGGTGTCGTCGACCCGCGCCGCGTTCGCATCAAATCCGATGGGAGTGCCATACTTAACGTCGTCGGACCAGATGCGCTACGTCAGGTGGTTACACGCGTGAATGAGCCACATAGGACGCGGGTCGAAACGACGGGACACGCAACATCGTCCACTCGTCATATCAAGTGCTCACGCTGGAGAGACGTAGCCGCTGAAAAATCTCGGGTGCTCGACGACTCAAATGTCGTCTAAGTGTTCGACGCCCTGCTTCGAGACGTTCCCTTTGGTGATATCGCCGGGCATCCAGTCGGGCTTATCGTCGGGCGCCTCTTCGATCCACGCCCACGCTTCGTAGATGTGGACCTTGTGCGTGCCTTTCTCCCTGAGTCGTATCTCCACTGGGGTAGCATCGTCCTCGCTGTCGGCCGGATCAAGCCGCCGTGCTGCCTTCAGTGCAGCCTGTCGGGGAGTCCCGCCTGAGAAGACGCTCGATTCGTCACCATCCTCACGGAGCGCAAAGTTGCGCTTGTCACTGTCGCGTGCCATGGTTTTCACCGCTCCATGTCAACCCAGCACATGACCCAATATAAATATACCCCCCAATTCGGCTCCCGTCTCCGGATACGTTTATATACCAAGAGCGGAACGACTGTGTATCAGCCGATAATCAGTACGTTTGCGGGGTGATTCGGCCCCTGTTCGCCCTCGCGCGCGCCCCTCGCGGTATCCGCTGGGGGCCCGCCGCACGGTAGACTTAAGTGTATCCTGCGGCGATGCACGGAATAGGATAGCGCGATGGTGCGAAAAAAGAAGCTCAGCCCGAGTGGCGCCAAAGATGAGGACGGCGAGTACCACAACGTACATATCAACATCCACGAAGACGAACTCGCGGTTGCCGGTATGGAAATCGGCGACGAGGTGTTCGTCCGGGTGCGCGACAACAAGATTATCATTCAGAAAGCCGACCCAGAAGAGGTTGAGCACGACTTCTGACGTGTTGTTACCGGTGTTCCAAATTCACCGAGACGATGTGAGAGAACGGCCATGAGACTCTACGATATCGCGAGACCGCTGTTGTTCTCGCTTCCGGCGGAGACGGCCAACAACGGGGTCCACACCCTCTTGGAGGGCGCCGCCGGGACCCCTATCGAGAGCGCCGTCGCGCGCCAGTACACGGTCGACGACGACCGCTTGGCTGTCGACGCGTTCGGCCACTCGTTCGACAACCCCGTCGGCGTCGCCGCCGGGTTCGACAAGAACGCGACCATTCCCTCGATGCTCGGGTCACTGGGCTTTGGCTTCGCGGAAGTGGGCGGCGTCACGGCGGAACCCCAGACCGGGAACGCGCGTCCGCGGATGTTCCGCCTGCGCGAGGACGAGGGCATCATCAACCGGATGGGTCTGAACAACGACGGCGCGGACGTGGTCGGCGAGCGACTCTCCGCGGCCGACGTGGACTTTCCGCTGGGCGTCAACATCGCCAAGAGCGAGCACGTCGGCACCGACGCGGCCCCGGCGGACTACCGCTACACGTACGAACGGGTGGCCGACGGCGGCGACTTCTTCGTCGTGAACGTCTCCTGTCCGAACTCGCAGGGGTTCGAAGAACTCCAGAACCGCGACGCGATGGAAGCCATCTTCACCGAGTTACAGGACGCCGGTGCGGCGCCGCTCCTCGTGAAACTCTCCCCGGACCTCCCGGAACCCGCCGTCGAGGACACGCTGGACCTCGTGACGGAACTCGGCCTCGACGGCGTCGTCGCCACGAACACCTCGACGGAACGCCCGGCAAGTCTGCGCTCGCCGAACGCGAGCGAACAGGGCGGCCTCTCGGGCAAGCCTATCGAAGGACAGTCCACGCGGATGGTCAAATTCGTCGCCGAACGAGTCGACGTGCCGGTCGTCGGCGTCGGCGGCGTCTCCACCGCCGAGGGAGCCTATCGGAAGATTCGCGCCGGGGCCTCGCTCGTCCAGTTGTACACCGGCCTCGTCTATCGCGGCCCGTCGACCGCCCGCGACATCAACGAGGGACTCCTCGACCTGCTCGAACGCGACGGCTTCGACAGCGTCGAGGACGCTATCGGCGCGGACCTGTAACGGACCAACGTTGAATAGACAGGGTAGAGAAGCCGGGGTATGTCCGATAGCGCCGACTCTCGACGGGTACTCATCGCCTCGTGGGACGACCGGTTTCTCGCGTGGCTGGTCGACGTGCTACTGGTCGGGGCCGTCCTCGCTGGCCTCGGCGAAGTAGCGGGGTTATTCGCAGTTCTCACGGGAAGCCTCTCGCTCTCGACGCCCTTCGCGGGCCTGAACGGCCTCGCGCTGTTCGTCTACTGGACGGTACTGGAGGGGTATCAGGGCCAATCGGCCGGAAAGATGGTCATGAACATCGCCGTCACCGACGAACGGGGCGACCCAATCGGGTACGGCACGGCGGCCATCGAGAGCTTCGGGAAGGCGTTCTTACTCCCGCTGGACCTCATCATCGGGTGGCTCGCCTACGAAGAGGAGGGACTCCGCCTGTTCAACAAACTCTCGTCGACCATCGTCGTCGAGACGGGCGAGGACGCCGACAGCAGACCTGAAGGCGTCGAGTACGTCTATCCGAGCGAACGGTAAGCGAAGGGCGGTACAGTCGCTCTCGCCGTTCGCGTCCTACTCCAGCGCGTCCAGACGGAACTCGAACGCCGCGACCGGCAACTCCAGGTCGTGTTGCAACCACCTTTTTCGGCGTCGGGTCGTCGCAGACGACCGCTCCTGGAAAAACGTGGGCGAAAAAGGCGCTCGCTCCCGTTGGTCGCTCGCGTCCTACTCCAGCGCGTCCAGTCGGAACTCGAACGCCGCCACCGGCAACTCTAAGTCGTGTTCCACGAGCACTTTCGGGTGAATCTCACCGAGGACACCCACCACTTCGTCGTCCATCACTACCTCGGCCACCCGGCCGTCGATGAACGACGGATGGGTCGTCGCCGGAGTCACGAGGTCCACGTCGAACGCCTCGGCGATAGCCTGCAGGCGGGCCTTCGCGTCCTCGTAGGAGGCGTCGGTGCGCGCGAGTGCGCCCGCGACGGTGCGGCGTTCGGCGACGCCCGTGTTCAGGGAGTCGTCCAGTCCCGCCGCGAGGCCGATTTCCGCGAGGTCCTGCGGGTAGCGGCGATGGGTGTTGTTCTCCAAGACCATCATCAACGAGGGGAGCGCCCACGTCCGGAGGATGGTGTAGTCCTCGCTGTAGGGCTCCTGAATCGTGACCGGGTCGGCCGCACCCACGCAATCGTCGTCGGGAGCGACGTTCATCCGCTCGAAGTTCTCTGCCTCGTTGGTCATGTGGAAGTTCAGCAGGTCCTCGAAGCCCAGTCCCACGAGCGTATCGCGGGCGGCGTCCTCCAGTCGGGACCGCTCGTGGCGGCCGCCGACCGTCGACACGTCCGGATAGGTCGGTTGGAGGGTGTTGAACCCCAGCGCGCGGCCGATGTCGTCGACGATATCCTGCGGGTGGAGCACGTCGACGCGGTAGGGCGGAATCTCCACCTCGAAGGAGACGCCCCCTTCGCCGTCGCTGGGCGTCGCGCTCAGGCCCGCGCGCTCGGCGTAGTCGACGACGTCCTCGGCGGTCAGGTCCACCCCGAGGAGGCTCTCGATGCGGTCCAGCGTGACCGTCTTGGTCCGCGTCTCGAAGTCCGGTCGGTCGAGGGTGTGACCCGCGTACTCGCCGGGGGCGTCGTCGGCGTACTCGACGGTGACCCGTTCGACCTTGCCGCCGCGGGCCTCCAAGGCGTAGCAGACGATGTTGCACATGTGGTCGACGGTCCACTGGTCGGACCCGGTCATCTCGATGAACAGGTCCCGGGAGTCCTCGGTCACCTCGGTCCGGCGGCCGTTGATGACGGGCGGGAACGAGAACAGGCCGATGGAGTCGTAGATGGCGGGCACGCGGTCGAAGTCCGCGACGAGGTCGCCGTAGGCCTGTCCGGTCTGATGCTCGGCGATGACCTCGCGGGGGGTCATCTCGGCGTCTGATTCGAGGGGGACGAACGTCGCCTCGTCGGGGTCGACGCTCGTGTAGGTGATGGACTTGGCCGTCCCTTCCGTGGCGGCCTCACCCTTCAGCATCGTCAGGTCGTGGACGCCGATAGCGCCCTTCGCGCGCTTGCGGCCCATCGTCGCGTGGAGTTTCTCCTGCAGTTGAATCAGGGACTCCAGCGCGCCGCCGCTCATGTCCAGTCCGCGGACGACGGCACCGGTGACGTAGGGGCGTTCGGGCGGTTGGTCCTCGACTTCGATGGTCCACTCGGGCGTGTTCGTGTTCGGGACGTAGACGCCCCGGTCGTCGCCGTAGTGGTAGCGCAGCGAGCGAGCGACTCCCTCGACGGAGAGGCGGTCGAGTCGGTCCGGCGCGAACTCCAGTTGGAACTCGTCGTCCTCGGTCCAGCCCTCGAACTCCAGTCCGAGGTCGAACAGGTCCGAGCGGAGTTCGTCGTCGTCTTTCTCCTCGTGACCCGTCAGATAGCGCAGTTCGTCGGGGTCGACGTCGACGACGGGCATTACCGCATCACCTCCGTCTCCCGCAGCAGTTCGAGGTCACAGAGCGTCCCGTGTACGTCGCGGATATCTTCGAAGCCGTACATGAGCATGAGTAGTCGTTCGAGCGAGAGGCCCCACGCCATCACGTCGCAGTCGACGCCCAGCGGCGAGAGCACTTCCTCGCGGAAGATGCCCGAGTTCCCGACTTCGACGATTTCGCCGGTCTCGGGATGGGTCCCGAACAGTTCGAAACTCGGTTCGGTGTAGGGGTTGTAGTGCGGTTTGAACTCCAGGTCGGTGATGCCGAACTGCTCGTAGAACTCCGTGAACGTCCCCATCAGGTCGCGCACGGAGAGGTCCTCGGCCATCACCCAGCCCTCGATTTGGAAGAACTCCAGGAGGTGCGTCGGGTCGAGCGTGTCGTTGCGGTACACCTTCTCGACGCTGAAGAAGCGCTGGGGTGGTTCTAACTCGCCGATTTCGTGCCCCGAGAGGTAGCGCATCGACAGCGAGGTGGTGTGGCCGCGGAGGTCCAAGCCCCGCGCCACGTCCTCCTCCCACGGCGAGTGATACCCTTCGCCGTCGGGACCGACGCCGTTCTTGTGGGCCGAGTGAACCCGTTCGACCAAGTCCTCCGGAAGGTCCTTGATTTCGTCCGGCCGTTCCAGCGCGAACTGGTCCCAGTGGGTCCGGGCCGGGTGGTCCTGCGGCATGAACAGGCAGTCGTTGATCCAGAACTGCGCGTCGACGTGCGGCCCTTCCATCTCCTGAAAGCCCATGCCGACGAGCGTGTCCTTCACGCGGTTGGCGGTCTGTCGGAGGATATGCTCCTTGCCGTGGGGAACGTCCTCGGCGTCCGCCTCCACGTTGTACTCGGTGAACTCCACGTCTTCCCACTCGCCGCTGGTGAGCAGTTCCGGCGTGAGTCGGTCGACCGTCTCGGCGGCCTCGACGCCCTCCATCAGGGCGGTGACGCCGTCGTCGGTCAGGCGCACGGAGCGGACCGTCTCCTCGTCGGTTACGAGGAGGCCGCGGCGTTCGAGTTGGTCCAGCGCATCGGCGTCGGCGTCCTCGATTCGGCCGTCGGCCACCGCTTCCAGCGCGTGCATCTCTCGGTCGCCGCCAACGTCGGCGTCGGGGTCGGCCGTAATCTCGCCGCTGGCTATCTCGCCGTAGCCCTTGCGGGCGTAGTTCGAGAGTGCGATGTCGACGGCCCCGCCGTCGAGACCGGACGCGCCGATGACCTGCCCCATCCCCACGGGGGACTCGTCGGCCCCGGCGTCGAGGGCGGCCTCGTAGAGGTCCTGTTCGGGGAGGCTCTCGCGGACGTACCGTTCGCCCTCCTCGGTCAGTTCGTAGTGTTCGACGGTCTCTTCGCTGACGGTCAGCAGGCCGTCGTCTTCAAGTTCGAAGGCGGCGCGGGTGGCGGCCTCTGGTTTGAGGCCCGCCTCCCCGGCCACCTCGTCGATTCGTCTGTCCTCCTGTGCGTCGGCGGCCTGCAGGACGGCCACCTGTGCCTGTGGTCGTTTCATACGGGTGTCTCGGTCGTTGTCGGGAAATACCGCGGGTCGCTCAGTTAACGGTTCTCACTTGGTGGTCGGGTGCGTCGGTGGGACGCGCCCGCCGGGTGGTTTCGTCCGGCCGCGTCTCCCGACGCGGCGCGGAGTCCACTACCGGCCGACGGGGCCGAAAAAGCCGAATCCCGGACGGCGAACTGACTCGTGTGCGGCGCTGGCATGGTGGGATTCGGATGCCATGCGAGAACGAATGACGAGGACCGAAAAAAGGGTTGCGGACCGTCTACACCGGGAACAGCACGAACCCGCGGAACGCGAAGTCCGCATCTTCGTCCTCGCGAATGACGGCCCGCGGACTGTCGCCGGTCCGAGCGATAACGAGTTCGTCGTAGCCGTCGTCGTCCATGTCCCCGAACGACGCGTCGATGGCGTAATCGTCGTCGCCCCAGTCGCCACCCTCTGTGTACAGGAGTTCGAAGTCCGCGTCCTCGTCTTCGTGGACGAACACCCGCGCGTTCGACCCGGACCGGCGGGTGACGACGAGTTCGTCGAAGTCGTCGTCGTCGGTGTCACCGAAGTCGATGCTGGTCGCGAAGGCGCTCCGGCCCCAGTTGCGCCCGGCGGCGAGAATCCGCTCGAAGTCGGCGTCGGCGTCCTCGAAGACGAAAAAGCGGGCGTTCGACCGGGCACGGCGGGCGACCCCCAACTCCTCGTAGCCGTCGTCGTCCACGTCGCCGAAGGCGAGGTCGGTGGTGTAGGCGTTCGAGGACCACTCTCGACCGCCGCGGTACAGCATCCGGAAGTTCCGGCGGGCATCGTCGTGGACGAAGAACCGGGCGTTCGACCCCGCACGGCGGCCGACGGCGAGTTCGTCGCGGCCGTCGTCGTCGATATCACCGGCCGCCAGCGCCGTCGTCGGGATGCCACGGCCCCAGTTGCGGCCGCCGCGGACCAGGAGTTCCCGGTCCTCGTAGTCGAAGACGAAAAAGCGGGCGTTGCCGCTCGCGGCCCGCCCGACGGCCAGTTCGTCGGTCCCGTCACCGTCGAAATCCCCCGCAGCGAGTGCCGTCGTCCCGGCGTCGCGACCCCAGTTGTTGCCAGCGGCGAGGAGGCGGTCGAAGTCCTCGTCGGCGTCGTCGTAGATGAACACGCGCGCGTTACCGCGGGCCTGTCGACCGATCGCGAGTTCGTCGGAGCCGTCGTCGTCGAAATCGCCGAACTCGACGGCCGTCGCGAAGGCGTCGTCGCCCCATCGCTCGCCCGTCGTGAACAGCACCTCGAACTCTTCGTCCTCGTCGTCGAGCACCCAGACCTGCGGCCCGTCGTCGGACTTCAGCGCGATGGCGAGTTCGTCACGCCCGTCGTCGTCCACGTCGCCCCACGCGGTCGCCGTCGGTCCGTCGGGCACGTCGTCGAGCGGGAGCGGTATCGCCGCGGCCGTCGCCGACGACCCGGCGTAGAGGGCGGTTCCACCGAGGGCTGTCCCAGCAGTCCGGAGGTAGTCTCGTCGTTGCATCGCGACCAATAGTTAGAACGGTGACATCAAAACGACGGCTTATCGTTCAGTATCGTTCACCGAAAACGGTCGCTGAAGCCCGCCTTACCGCGTCGGGAACGACCGCCGCGTCGGGCCGCACGCTCCCGCTCGCTCGCTGGACAGCGTTGTGTCGCCTTACCGACCGTTCACGACCGTTTACGGGCCGAATCGAGGTCGATGTCCAGTTCGTCGAGTTTGTCCTCCCACTCGGCGCGCTTCTCCTGGTGGTCTTCGAGGAACTCGGCCATCAACTCGGCGGCCTGTTCCTTACACCCGCCGCAGAGTCGTTCACCGCCGACGCACTCCTCGTACACCTCCGTCGCGAACTCGTCGTCGTCCCCCGAGAGGAGGTAGGCGTACAGTTCGTACACCGGGCACTCGTCGGCTTTCCCGCCCTTCTCGCGCTGTTCCTCGGCAGTGGTTCGGCCCCCCGTCGTCGCCGACTTCACCTTGTCGTAGCCGTCCTCGGGGTCGTCCAGCAGGGAGATGTGCGATGCCGGAACCGAGGAGGACATCTTACCGCCGGTGAGGCCGGTCATGAACCGGTGGTAGATGGACGACGGCGGGAGGAAACCGTAGCCGCCGTTGTCCAGTTCCACCTGCCGGGCGAGGTCTTCGGCTTCCGCCTCGCCGAGGTCGAAGGCGTCGACGTGTTCGTCGTAGACGCGCTTCTCGCCGTCGACGGCCTCGATGAGCGCCTCGAACGCCGCCTCGGTCGCGCGGCGGTCGAAGATTCGCGTCCGCGGTCGAATCGGTTCCTTCCCGGCGTTTTCGAGTTTCTCGACGGCCGAGTCGCGGGCCTCGGCCGGTGCTGGCTGGTGGTCCCGAAGCCACTCGGCGGCCTCGACACACCGGGGCATCTCCGGGTCCTCGGCGTACGCCTCGCGGGCCTCGTAGGCCTCCCGAAGCAGGGGTCGCTCCTCGGGTCGGGCCTCGAAACTCGCGAAGGCCTCGGTCACGCCGAAGTAGCGCATGCGGGCCGCCAAGTCCCGCGCCAGTCGCATGTGCGGGTCTTGGTCCGGACCGACGGGGATGACCGTCGGTTTCGGTTCGTCCAGTTGCGGGTAGAGGATGTCGGCCATCTGCGTGACCACGGACTGCATGTAGGAGATGTTCGTCTCGCCGTCGAAGTCGTAGATGGCCTGCAGTTCCGAGGCGTTGGCCTCCGCGCCGAGTTCGAACGCCAAATCCTGTAGCTCGCGGTTCTCGGACTGGCGGTACAGTTCGCCCTCCTCGGGGTCGAAGCCGAGCGCCAAAAGCGAGAGGACGTAGCTCCGGGCGTGTTCGTCGATTTCCTCCCACGTCAGGCCACGGGCGGCGTGGGCCTCCATATCGGCGATGAGGCCGTAGGCGTCCGCGCCCTGCCGTTGGTGCCAGATTATCTCGTCGAACACCATCTTGTGGCCGATGTGGGGGTCGCCGGTCGGCATGAACCCCGACAGCGACGCGAACGCCTCGCCGTCGCGCATCGCGTCGGCGACGGGCCGGTAGTCGCGGTGGCCGAAGATGACGCCGCGGCGCATCAGGTAGTGGGGGTTCGGGACTTCGGGAAGCACCTCGTCGAACTCCTCGATGCCGAACTGCTCGAACAGTTTGCGATAGTCGTCGATGGTCGAAGAGCCCCACGGGTCGAGTTTGACCTCGTCGGCCCCGGCGGCGTCGGCCCCCCCATCCGTCCGCAGATGGGACTCCCGCCACGAGTCTCCCGACTGGCGGCGGTCCTCGTCGGGCGATACGTCGTCGTGGTGGGAGTCGCGGTCGGTCATGGTCGAGTGTCTGCGTACCTCATCGTTGGCTCCGGTTCGCGCAAAAAGGGTTCGCTTCCGGCCGCCCTCAGGGCGTCAACCGGCGCACTTCCGTCCACTCGATGTCGCCGTCGGTGACGGGCGCGAACACCATCGTCTTCCGGACACCGTGGGCCAGTCGAACGTCCAGCGCGAGGTCCCGCGGTTCGAACTCGAAGTCGGCGGGGAGGACGCGAACGAGGAGTTCCGAGTGCCCGAGGTCGTCGACGCTCTCCACGTCGGCGTAGGTCCGGAAGTCCGCGCCGAACTTGAATCCGGTCTTGGGGACGACGCCCGCGTCCCGGAGCGCGGCGTAGACGGTCAGGCGGCGGTCGAACCGTTCGCCTTCGACCTCCCGACCGCGCTCGATGACTGCCGACTGGCCGCCCGCGACCGAGAGCGTCCCCTCGCGAGCGAGGTAGGCCGCCTCCACCAGCGACAGTTGCACCGCGTCCTCGTCGAGTCGCTGGCCGTAGAACGCCCGCTCGTACAGCGCGCCCGGCGGGTCCCAGCACAGCACCCGCTCGGCCAGCAGTTCCCCGTCGACGAGCGGCACGGTCGAGTCGCTCGACCCCGCCACCTCGCGGCGAGTGGTGTCCAGATACGTTATCTCGCTCTCCTCGTCCACGACGGCGAGGACGCACTCGCCCAGCGACTCGACCGGGACGCCGTCGCGCTCGCCGACCACGCGGACCCGATAGGCCACCTCGTCGTCCCACGGCCCCTTCCCGCGGGGGTACACCACGAAGTCCGCGCCGTCTGGGTCGTCTACCCAGCCTTCTCGCGCGGGCGTGAGGTAGAATCCCCGGTCGCGCAGGTCCTTGTAGACGAAGAACTCGACGGCCGAGACGGCCGACGACGACAGCAGTTCGCGGAAGTCCATCCCGCCGACGGCCTCGATATCGCCCCGATAGAGGAGGTGGGCGGCCTCCACCGGCGCGAACGCCACGTCGCCGTTCAGTACGTGCCCGTAGCCGCGCGAGTCGTAGAAGCGCTCCCGTGCGCGCGTGCCCGCTCGGACGACGTTGCCGTCCAGCGTGAGGTCCATACCCGGAGTGGCGCGCCCGCGGACAAAGCCCCTACGGGTCGGCGGCGTCGCAGGTGCCGTCCAGACAGCGCCGCCGCCCGGCCGTCTCGAAGATGGGGAGGCCACACGGGCACTTCTCGACGACGAGGCCCGACGGGAACGAGAAGCCGGTATCGCAGTCGGGGTAGTTCTCACACCCGGCGAGCAGGCCGCCCCGACGGATGATTCGCAGGTCCCCGTCGCAGTCCGGGCAGTCCCACATCCGGTCGAACGCCTCGGCGACCCGGTCGTCCATCGACTCGCACGCGCGGTCCAGACAGCACTCGAAGGCCTCGCCGCGTTCGACCCGCATCGTCGGCAGGCCGCAGTCCGCACAGCGGCCGCCGGTGACGCTGGCGTCCGAGGGGATGCCGTAGTCCGCGTCGCAGGTGGTGCAGGTGACGTTCCCGCGCGTGCGGACGAGCGTGCCCCCACACGCGGGGCAGTCCGCTACCGGGACGCCCGCGTTCGAGGCCGGGAACCGGGCGCTGCCGTGTTCCTCGTGGGCGACCACGCGGAGGAGTTCGTCGCCGTCGCTCGCGGTGACCGTGCCGTCCTCAACGGCGACGCTCTCGGCTCTGGTGAGCCACGCCACCGGCTGATACCCCTCGGCGTCGTGGACCAAGACGGTGTTGTCGGGCTTGACCACCACCAGTACGTCCCCGCGCTGTTCTCGCTCGCGGGACCCCTCGAAGACGGTCGTACACTCACCGGCCATCACGCGCGTTCCGTCGTGCATAGACTGCCCTGGTTCCGCTCCGGTATCTAAACCCTCGCCCGCAACACGCAAATCCCTCGGGCGATTGGACCAAGCCAATGAGCGACGCGCCGCGAGCTATCTGTTTCGACATGGACGGGGTCCTCGTCATGTCCGAGGACCACTGGGTCAGTATCCAGCGCGACCACATCCTGCCGACGGCCGCGCCGAACGACGACATCCCGCTGTCGGCCATCACCGGCCGGGACTACACGGAAGTGTACCCCGAACTCGACGCCGAGTACGACCTCGCGGTCACGCGCGAGGAGTACGAAGCCCTGTTCGAGGAGGCGGGCGAGCGCATCTACCGCGAACACGCGACCTTCCTCGACGGTGCGCACGACCTGCTCGCGGACCTCCGGGAGGCCGGTGTCTCGCTCGCGCTCACCACGTCGGCCCCGTGGGACTGGATAGAGGTCATCGACGACCGATTCGACCACCTTCGGCACTTCGACGCGGCGATAAGCGCACAGGACCTGGACGGCCCGGGCAAGCCCGCGCCCGACATCTACGAGCGCGGCGCGGCGGAACTCGGCGTCGACCCGAGCGAGTGCTGGGCGGTCGAGGACTCCACCGCGGGCGCACGCGCGGCCGTCGCCGCGGGCATGACCACCGTCGGGTTCCGAGGCGACGGCGACGAGACGGACCTCTCGATGGTCCAGCACCTCGCGGACGACGCCGAGAGCCTTCGCGCGGTGCTACTCCAACAGTAAGGGACGCTTGGGGAAGGGGGAGTGTGTGGGAGGGACGGGGACCGCAGGGCGGGGGGAGGTGGTGCTGTCTGTGTCCGCTACGCGTCGACGCGGTAGCCGCGGCCAAGGAGGAGGCCGAGGACGTTCACGACGAACACGCCCGCCAAGAGGACGAGGAGGCTCTGTCCGTCGAGTCCACTCAACAGGAGCGGGGGGTACGCCAGCGGCGAGAGGACGGCCGCCCAGAACCCGGCGAACCGGACCGGACGGACGGCGAGCGATTGGATGTCGATACTCCTGTTGGGAAGGGCTTCGGACGGGGATTGGAAGGGCGAGGTTGACATTGGGTTCCTCCTCATCACACCGTATTACTGGGACCCCGATATAAGGGGCCGATGCTTACCGTGAATTCGCGAGATTAACAACCGGTTGAGTCGTTTCACCCGGTTTCACTGTCGGCTTTTGGGTCCTGCTAAAACGTTTTGAGAGGGCTTTAGATATTTTACAACGTATTCTGAGGTCGTATCTCCGGCCAGATTTGAGGACGGTCCGCGTCACCGCACGTCGACGGTTCGAGAGGCGGTCACAGGAGGCAGCGGCCGGTTCGGAAACGTCACTTCGACGGTGTACTCCAGTTCGTCCGCGTCGGCCCCGAAGACGGCGACCGGCAGGGTCGACTGTCCGAGATAGGAGGGTTTCGCCGTCATTTCGCGACCGTTTACCGTCACCCTAAGCCCGGCGCGCGCGCCGCCGCCGTTGTTCGCGACGGTCACTTCGCGCATCTCGTGGTCGCCGGTTGCCACCGACTCCGGGAACTTCCCCCAGTCGACGACGACGACGGGCAGGTCCCGCGCGTTCGAAACGACCTGTTCGGCGACGCCCTCGGAGAGGCCCGCCGCGACGACGCCGGAGACGCCCGCCGCGACCACGTCCGCGGGAGAGCGGAGGCCGTCGGCGGCGAGTTTCTTCGCCCGACCGGACCCGACGCCGTCGATGGCGGTCAGGCCGACCGCGTCCTCGCTGATACCGTGTTCGACGCGCGCCTCGACGCGACAGGCGAGGTTGGCGAAGCGGGCGGGCGCGAGGTTGTCGAGGAACTCCCGCAGGGCCGCCAGCAGGCGGAGCGCGTTCTGCCGGATGACCCACGCGTCGCTCTTCAGTTCCGTCGGTGTCGTCCCGGTCATCCCAGACCGGAGGATGGCGAGGACCTTCCGCTGGCCTGCGTCGAGGTCCGACTCCTGACTCGCTCGCGGCTGGTCGCCGCTCGCGTTGTCCGAGGCGCGTAGCGCCTCGCTACCCAGTACCGCGTTGACGGCATCCTGTTCGTCCGACCGCGCGCTGACGCTGTCGAACTCCGTCGCGCCCGCGACGGTGGTCAGCAGGTCCTCAGCGTCGACGGTCGCGCCGTCCTCGCTACAGCGCTCTGCGAGGTCCGCGAAGCGCCGGGCCGTCTCCAGACGGAGATAGAACTTCGAGGCGAGTTGGCCGAGTCGCGTCGACTCGATGCGGAGGCCGTCCTGTTCGACGAAGCCGTCGGCGACCAGTTCCCCGAGCGTGCGACTGACCCGTTCGCGCAGGTCGCTCCCGGCGTCGTACTCGGCGGGCGCAGACTGGGCGCGCGCGTAGTAGAACGTCGTCTCCAACCAGTCCATCACGTCGTCGACGTCCCGAATCGTCCCGAGGGCGATTTCGGCGTTCAGGTGGGCGTCCAGTTCCGCGGCCAGTCGGGACTCTATCTCCTTGCCGTCCCGCAGGAGGCGGCGGTACTTATCCGCGTCCGAGCGGTCACAGACGACCCACGCGTACCCCAAGTCGTCGTAGCCGGGACGGCCCGCCCGCCCGAGCATCTGGAGGATGTCGAGCGGACTCATGTCGACTTCGCCCTCCAATGGGTCGTGGAGCTTGGTGTCCCGGATGACGACACAGCGAGCGGGGAGGTTCACGCCCCACGCCAGCGTCGACGTGGAGAACAGCAACTGAATCTTCCCTTCCTTGAACCACTGCTCGACGCGGTTCTTGTCCTCGCGGGCCAGGCCCGCGTGGTGGAAGCCGACACCGTCCAGCACCGACTGCCGGAGCGTGTCGTTCGAGAGGTCCGCGGCGTCGTTGTGGAAGTCGTAGTCCCCGCGCGCGCCCATCGGGATGTCGCGCTGGGTGAGTTCGTCGCGGGCCTTCTTCGCCGCCTGCACCGTGTCCTGTCGCGACGAGACGAACACGAGCGACTGGCCCTCCTCGCGGATGTGCGGTTCGGCCAAGTCGAGCGCGCGGTAGAGCCGCCGGTACTTGTCGGCGAAGGCGTTCTCGCCGTGCGAGTACGTCTTCACGTCGGCGTTCAGCGGCACGGGTCGGTAGTCGTCGCCGAAGGCGAACGTGGTCTCGCTGGGCGCGTCCAACCAGTCCGCCACGTCGTCGATGTTCGGCATCGTCGCCGACAGCGCGACCACGCGGGGGTCACAGAGCCGTCGGAGTCGGGAGACGGTGACCTCAAGCACCGCACCCCGGCGGTCCGAGTCCAAAAGGTGGACCTCGTCGATGACACAGCAGTCCACGTCGGTGATAAAGGAGTACCGCGGCGTGTCGTGTTTCCGGGTCGCCGAGTCGGCCTTCTCGGGGGTCATCACGAGGATGTCCGCGCGCTCGGCGCGGCGGGGACTCAGGTCGCGTTCGCCCGTGACGACGTACACCGAGTACCCCATCTCCTCGAAGCGCTCCCACTCGCTCTCTTTCTCGTTAGTGAGCGCGCGGAGCGGCGCGAGAAACAGGGCGGTCCCGCCCTCGGCGAGCGTCTTGCAGATAGCCAGTTCCGCAAGGGCGGTCTTCCCGCTGGCAGTCGGCGCGCTGACGACCACGTTGTCCTCGCGGTTCAGTAAGGCCGGAAGCGCCGCCGACTGCATCTCGTTGAACCGCTCGAACGGGAAGGCTCCGGTGAACTTCGGCAGCACGTCTTCGACCGCCACCGTCGGCTCACTGTCTGCTCGGCGTGGCACGTCAACAGGGCGGAACCGCGACGGCAAAGGCGTTTCTATGGACCGGCGACTGACGGGCCTGCGACTCCCCGAACGCGGAAATTTCTCGCGACCGAGCCGTAACAGACACAGGCCGGGAATTCGCACGTTTCAGCCGCTTTATCCCCTGCAAACGTTATAACGCCCTCCCGCTCACAGGCATCGGGTAGAGGCGATGTCCGTACTCGAAACCGTCGAGCAGACGGGCGGAATAGAGGCGGAGAAACCGAGCTACGAGTGTGCGGACTGAGGCTACGAGTTCCAGACCGACGCCGACCCCGGGTCGTACTGGTTCAACCGTTCGGAGTGCAGTTCCGAAGACCTCACACCGCTTGACGACACCGCCGACGCGAACTGAGACACAATCTCTTTTGCGGGCAGGTCCTAACCGTCGGACAATGAGTCGTGCGCGCAAGCCCGACTGGCTGAAGATGCGGCCGCCGTCGGGCGAGCGGTTCACCGACATCAAGCAGACCCTCCGCGACCGGAACCTCAACACCGTCTGCGAGGAGGCCAACTGCCCGAACCTCGGAGAGTGTTGGAGCGGGCGCGATGGGCCGGGGACGGCCACGTTCATGCTGATGGGCGAGCGGTGTTCGCGGGGCTGTAACTTCTGTGACGTGCAGACGGGCGGGATGGACCCCTTGGACCCGGAGGAACCCGAACAGGTCGCCGACGCCGTCGCCGATATCGGTCTGGACTACGTGGTGCTCACCTCCGTCGACCGCGACGACCTACCGGACCAGGGCGCGGGCCACTTCGCGGAGACGATTCGGGAGATAAAACGACGCGATTCGGACGTGCTCGTCGAGTGTCTGATTCCGGACTTCCGCGGCGAGGAGCGCCTCGTTCGAAAGATCATCGACGCCGAACCGGACGTGCTGGCCCACAACATCGAGACGGTCGACCGCCTCCAGTGGCCGGTCCGCGACCGGCGGGCGGGCTACGAGCAGTCGCTGTCGGTCCTGCGGCAGGCGAGTCGGGCGGCGGACATCTACGCGAAGACGAGCATCATGCTCGGCGTGGGCGAGTACGCACACGAGGTGTATCAGACGCTCTCGGACCTGCGGCAGGTCGGCGTCGACGTGGTGACGCTGGGCCAGTACCTCCAGCCCTCGCGGTCCCATCTGGAAGTGGCCGACTACGTCCACCCCGACGCCTTCGAGACGTGGCGGCGGGTCGCCGAGGAGGAACTTGGGTTTCTGTACTGCGCCTCGGGCCCGATGGTCCGGTCGTCGTATCGCGCGGGCGAACTGTTCGTCGAGGCGGTTCGACGGGGCGACGACGTGGCCGACGCGCGGCGAGCGGCGCGCGTGGACCGGTAGTTCTCACGAAGGCAGTAGACGGGTGATAACCGCGAAAACCCTAAGCCGTCAGCGAGAGAATTGTTCCCATATGCCAGTACGAGGCAGGTGGTCCTTCTGAGTGTCCTCCAACGCGACCCGACCGACCGGGTCCAGATTCTCGACGAAGACGGACAGGTCGTCGACGGCGCGACGGTGCCGGACCTCGCCGACGAGGAACTGGTCGAGATGTACCGCACGCTCAAACTCGGGCGACATTTCGACCAGCGAGCGGTGAGCCTCCAGCGGCAGGGCCGGATGGGTACCTACCCGCCGATGGCCGGTCAAGAGGCCTCCCAAGTGGGGAGCGCGATGGCGCTCGACGACGGCGACTGGACCTTCCCGAGTTACCGCGAACACCTCGCGCTGTACGTTCGCGGATGGGCGCTCTCGGACGACCTGCTGTACTGGATGGGCAACGAACGGGGGAACGCGCCGCCCGAAGACGTACAGGTGTTCTCGCTGGCCGTCCCTATCGCCACGCAGATACCCCACGCGACGGGGGCGGCGTGGGCCGCGAAACTGCGAGGCGAAGACCGGGTGTTTCTGACCTACTTCGGGGACGGAGCCACCTCAGAGGGGGATTTCCACGAGGGCCTGAACTTCGCGGGCGTGTTCGACGTGCCCGCCGTCTTCTTCTGTAACAACAACCAGTGGGCGATTTCGGTCCCGCGTGAACGACAGACCGCCAGCGAGACACTGGCCCAGAAGGCCGACGCGTACGGGTTCGACGGCGTGCAGGTCGACGGGATGGACCCGCTCGCGGTGTATCAGGTCACCTCGGAGGCCGCCGCGAAGGCCCGCGACCCCGCCGACGGTGAGCGCCGACCGACGCTCATCGAGGCGGTGCAGTATCGCTTCGGCGCGCACACCACCGCCGACGACCCGTCGGTGTACCGGGACGACGCCGAAGTCGAGCGCTGGAAGCGCAAAGACCCGATTCCGCGACTGGAGACGTTCTTGCGGGAGCGCGGCCTACTGGACGACGAGCGAATCGCGGCCATCGACGAGTCCATCAAAGCGGAGGTGGGTGACGCCATCGACGCCGCCGAGTCCACCGAACGGCCCACCCCCGAGGAGATGTTCGCGACGGTGTACGCGGAGATGCCGAAACGACTCGAACAGCAACTCGACTACCTGCGGGACCTGCGGGCGCGACACGGCGACGAGGAGGTACTCCAATGAGCACCCAACAGCAGACACAGAGTCTCACTTTGGTACAGGCGGTCAGAGACGGTCTCTACGGCGAGATGGAACGCGACGAGGACGTCCTCGTCATGGGCGAGGACGTGGGCAAGAACGGCGGCGTCTTCCGGGCGACGCAGGGCCTCTACGAGGAGTTCGGCGAGGACCGCGTCATCGACACCCCCCTCGCGGAGTCGGGCATCATCGGCACCGCCGTCGGGATGGCCGCCTACGGGATGCGGCCGGTCCCCGAGATGCAGTTCTCCGGGTTCATGTACCCCGCCTTCGACCAAATCGTGAGTCACGCCGCGCGCCTGCGCACCCGAAGCAGGGGCCGGTACACCTGCCCGATGACCATCCGCGCGCCCTACGGCGGCGGCATCCGCGCCCCGGAACACCACTCCGAGTCGAAAGAGGCCTTCTACACCCACGAACCCGGTCTGAAGGTGGTCGTCCCCTCCACCCCGAGAGAGACGAAAGGCCTGCTCGCGGCGTCGATTCGGGACCCCGACCCGGTCGTCTTCCTCGAACCGAAACTCATCTACCGGGCGTTCCGCGAGGACGTGCCCGACGACACCTACACGGTGGAGTTGGGGACGGCGAACGTCCGCCGCGAGGGCGAGGACGTGTCGGTGTTCACGTGGGGCGCGATGACCCGGCCGACGATGGAAGCGGCGGAGGACTTAGCCGAGGAGGGCATCGACGTGGAAGTGGTCGACCTGCGGACACTGAAACCGATGGACACCGACGCCATCCTCGACTCGTTCCGCAAGACCGGCCGGGCCGCCGTCGTCCACGAGGCCCCCAAGACCGGCGGCCTCGCGGGCGAGATTATCGCCACGATACAGGAAGAACTCCTGTTGTATCAGGAAGCGCCGATTACGCGGATTACGGGCTTCGACGTGCCCTTCCCACTGTACGCCCTGGAGGACTACTACCTCCCGGAACCTGCCCGCATCAAAGACGGTATCAGAGAGGCCGCGGAGTTTTAGCCATGTTCGAGTTCGAACTCCCGGACCTCGGCGAGGGCGTCGCCGAGGGGGAGGTCTTGGAGTGGCACGTCGCCGTCGGCGACGCCGTGACCGAGGACCAAGTGCTGGCCGAAGTGGAGACGGACAAGGCGGCCGTCGACGTTCCCTCGCCCGTGAACGGCGTCGTCCGCGAGTTACACGCCGAGGTCGGGGACATCGTCGCCACCGGCGACGTGCTCGTCACCATCGAGGAGGACGGAGACGCGGACGCCGCGGCGAGCGAGGCGGTCGAAGCCGACGAGAGTGAAGCAACGGCGTCAGCCGACGGCGAAACCCCCGGCGGTCGCGTCTTCGCGGCCCCGAGCGTCCGCCGACTGGCCCGCGAGGAAGGCGTCGACATCGCGACCGTCGAGGGGTCCGGCCCCGGCGGCCGCATCACCGAGGCGGACGTGGAAGCCGCTGCGAGCGAGAGCGAGGACAGCGGCCCGACCAGCGTCGTCTCCCGCGTCGACGAGGACGAGGACAAAGACGAAGGGGACGGTCCCACCTCGGTCGTCTCGCGCGTGAGCGACGACAAGCAGGAAGAATCCGAGGACGAGGGCACGGCCGTCAAATCCGCCGTTCGGAAAGTTTCGACAGCCGAGTCGACGGTGACCGAACGGCGCGAGCGGACGCTGGCGACGCCCGCGACGCGGCGTCTCGCTCGCGAACTCGACGTGGACATCGACGTGGTCCCGACCGACCAGACCCGCGACGGCGAACCGTACGTCGACGCGGCGGCGGTCCGGGCCTACGCCGAGAGCGAGGCCGAATCGGTTTCCGACGAGGCCGTCCGCGAGGTGGCCGAAACCGTCGTCTCGGAGATGCGGTCCATCGCCGAGGCGAGCGGTTCGGGGGCGGCGGTCGACGCCACCGAGGGCGACCACCGAGAACCCTACCGCGGAGTCCGCCGGGCTATCGGCGAGCAGATGGCCCGCTCCCGGCGAGAGGTCCCGCACGCGACCCACCACGACAAGGTGGCCGTGCCGGGCCTCGTCGAGGCGCGCGAACGGCTTCGACCGCTGGCCGAGGAGCGCGGCGTCCGCCTCACGTACACCCCGTTCCTGCTGAAGTGCGTCGCCGCCGCGCTGGACGACCACCCGATTCTCGCCACCCAACTCGACACCGACGCCGAGGAAATCGTCTACAAGGGCGACCGGAACGTCGGCGTGGCGACGGCCACCGACCACGGCCTCGTCGTGCCCGTCGTCGACGACGTAGACCAGAAAGGACTGTTGCAGTTGGCGACGGAACTCACGGACCTCGTGGAACGCGCCCGCAGTCGGGACATCGCCCGCGAGGAGATGCAGGGCGGGACGTTCACCGTGACGAACTTCGGGGCCATCGGCGGCGAGTACGCCGACCCGGTCATCAACGTCCCCGAGACGGCGATTCTGGGCGTGGGGCAATTGAAAGAACGGCCGGTGGCGGAAGACGGCGAGGTCGTCGCAAAGCCGACGCTGACGCTCTCGCTCGCCATCGACCACCGCGTCATCGACGGGGCCGACGCCGCCGCGTTCGTCAACACCCTCAAGGAGTACCTCGCGGACCCGACCCGCCTCTTGCTCGACTAGCGCTCGGTCAGGTCGGTCACCCAACTTCTCGCGGCCATCGCCTTCGGGAACCCGATGGTGGGAATCCCCAGCACCGCGACGTGCTGTAACTGTTCGGC
The DNA here is from genome assembly GCF_024218775.1 of Haloarcula marina. Lineage (NCBI taxonomy): Archaea > Methanobacteriati > Methanobacteriota > Halobacteria > Halobacteriales > Haloarculaceae > Haloarcula > Haloarcula marina. The sequence continues at coordinate 3,337,988 of NZ_CP100404.1, forward strand.
GCTGAGACCTTCGTTTAGCCCCCGGCGGACGTGCGAGTGGACCGCGCCCTCCGACTGTGCGCCGACGGCCAGCGCGAGTTTCACGAGGCGTCTGGTCTCGTCGTCGAGCGGCCCCGCCTGCGAGCAGGCCCGCCCCAGGTCGCCGTAGCGGTCCCACACGTCGGGGTGGGTCTCGGCGAACGTGCTTGCAGTCTCGGGCAGTTCCTCCGTGTCGGTAACTTCGTCTGCCATAGCGGGTGTTCGACGGCCCGATAGACATAGTTTGGCACACCCCGCTGTCGTCCCTTTTATCCCCCGGGCAAGCGACGGTCCGGTATGGTCGTAGGAGACGTCACAACGGGCACGGAACTGCTGGTCGTCGGCGGCGGGCCGGGCGGCTACGTCGCCGCCATCCGCGGCGCGCAACTCGGACTGGACACGACACTGGTCGAACGGGACGCCTACGGCGGCACCTGTCTCAACCACGGTTGTATCCCCTCGAAGGCGTTCATCTCGGCGGCCGACGTGGCCCACGACGCCGGACACGCCGAGGACATGGGTGTCTTCGCCGACCCAGCGGTGGACATGGCCGGAATGAGCGAGTGGAAAGACGGCGTCGTCACGCGCCTGACGAAGGGCGTCGAGTCGCTGTGTAAGAGCGCGGGCGTCAACCTCGTCGAGGGGACGGCGACGTTCGCCGACGAGGAGACGGTCCGCGTCGCCCACGGCGGCGAGGGCCAAGGCTCCGAGTCCATCTCGTTCGAACACGCCGTCGTCGCCACCGGCAGTCGCCCCGTCGAGATTCCGAACTTCGAATTCGACAGCGAACACATCCTCTCCTCGCGGGACGCTCTCGCGCTCGAATCCGTGCCGGACGACCTGCTGGTCGTCGGCGCGGGCTACATCGGGATGGAACTGTCGACGGTGTTCGCCAAGTTGGGCGCGGACGTGACCGTCGTGGAGATGCTCGACGACGTGTTGCCGGGCTACGAGGCTGACGTGGCCGACGTGGTCCGAGAGCGCGCCGAGTCGCTGGGCATCTCCTTCGCCTTCGGCGAGGCGGCCCGCGACTGGGAGCGACTGGACGACGGCATCCGCGTCAGCACCACCGACGAGGACGACGAAGTGGTCGAGTACAACACCGAGACGTGTCTGGTCGCCGTCGGCCGCGAACCCGTCACCGACACGCTCGCGCTGGACGCAATCGACCTCGAACCCGACGAGAACGGCTTCCTCGCCACGGACGAACAGGCCCGAACCGACGTGGAGCACGTCTTCGCGGTGGGCGACGTGGCGGGCGAACCGATGCTGGCCCACAAGGCGATGGCCGAGGGCGAAGTCGCGGCGGCAGTCGCGGCGGGCGAACCGGCCGCGCTGGACCAGCAGGCGATTCCCGCCGCCGTGTTCACCGACCCCGAAATCGGCACCGTCGGCATGACCGAGGGCGAGGCCGAATCGGCCGGGTTCGACCCCGTCGTCGGGCAGATGCCGCTCCGGGCGAACGGCCGGGCGCTCACGCTCGACGAGAAAGAAGGGTTCGTTCGCGTCGTCGCCGACGCCGACACGGAGTTCCTGCTGGGCGCGCAAATCGTCGGCCCGGAGGCCTCCGAACTCATCGCCGAGGTGGGACTGGGCATCGAGATGGGGGCGCGCTTAGAAGACGTGGCCGGGACGGTCCACACCCACCCGACACTCTCCGAAGCGGTCCACGAGGCTGCGCTGGCGGCCCGCGGCGAAGCCATCCACACCCGATAGCCGCCTCGCCCGTTGCGATAGCGGACGACGGTCCCCGCCATCCGACTCCCTTTGAGGCTGGCCCGCGAACGTCACCGCGATGGTCGAAAACCAGAGCGGCACGTTCGACATCGGTGGCGACCTGACCGTCAAGCGACTCGGCTTCGGCGCGATGCGCATCACCGGCGAGGACATCATCGGCGAACCGGACGACGTGGAGAACGCTCGCGCGGTGCTGAAGCGGGCCGTCGAACTCGGCGTCGACTTCATCGACACCGCGGACTCCTACGGTCCCGGCGTCTCCGAGCGACTCATCGGCGAGACGCTCGATACGGAACGCGACGACCTCGTCGTCGCGACGAAGGGCGGCCTCCTCCGGAACACCGAGGCCGACTGGCTTCCCCACGGCGACCCCGACTACCTCCGCAACGCCCAGTTGTGTTCGCGGGACCGCCTGCGGATGGACCCGCTGGACCTCTATCAGTACCATCGCCCGGACCCCGACACGGACTTCGAGGAATCGGTCCACGCGCTGGCCGAGATGAAAGACGAGGGCCTCGTGCGCCACGTCGGCCTCTCGAACGTCTCCGTCGAGCAGTTGGACCGCGCCCGGGACATCGTCGACATCGCGACGGTGCAGAACCAGTACAACGTCGCCAACCGCGACGCGGAGGCCGTCCTCGAAGCGTGCGAGAACTACGGCGTCGGCTTCATCCCGTGGTTCCCGCTGGCGGCCGGGTCGCTGGACGACGTCGCGGGCATCGACGAGGTGGCGGCGAACCACGACGCGACCCCCCATCAAATCGCGCTGGCGTGGCTACTGCGTCACTCCGACGTGACCCTCCCGATTCCCGGAACGGCGAGTCTCGACCACCTCGAACAGAACGTCGCCGCCAGCGCCATCGAGTTGACTGCCGAAGAGTACGAACAGCTGACGTGATTCAGCAGCCTTTTTGACGAGTAGTCGAAGACTACGCGTACGCTGTATGGCGACCAGAGCGACGGTCCGGTTCGTAACGACGGACGCCGACCAGGCAGTCCTCGAAACGCTCGAGCGGCGAGCGGACATCGACGTCATCGTCTCCCTCCCGGACGGTGCGCGGGCCGACGGCGGGACATCGGCCGTCGACTGCGTCGTCGTCGACACCGACACCGTGTCGCCGGACACCCCACAGGTGACCGCGGCCGACGGCACGCCGGTCATCCGCTGTGCCCACGACCCGCCCGAGGAGGCCGACGACGGGTGGGTCGAAGTGGGGACCGTCGCCGGTCGTCGCACGCTGGTCGACCGCATCCGCCGCGCCGCCTCGCCAGCGGACCCCGCGCTTGCCGCCACCGACGACGAACTCGTCGACGGTGTGCCCGCCGCCGCCTACGTCCTCGACGTTCGCGGCCGCTTCGTCGCCGTCAACGACGCCTTTCTCGACTTGACGGGCTACGAGCGACAGGCCCTGCTGGGGAGTCACGCCTCGCTGACGGTGACCGAGACGACCGAAGCCGCCTTCGGCGACCACGAGCGAACACCGGTCCGCGTCAACGCGGCCGCTGGCGGTGCCATCGACTGCCGCCGCGACGCCGGGGTCGCCACCGTCGCGACGCCGGACGGGCCGGTGACCCGGACGGCGGGCTACCTCGAACCCCGGACCGCGCAACCGCACATCGAGCGCAACCCGGCGGTCCTGAAACGCGCCATCGACGCCGCGCACACGCCGCTGTCGCTCTCGGACCCGACCCGCGAGGACAACCCGCTGGTCTACGTCAACGACGCCTTCGAGCGGGTGACCGGGTACGAGCGTGAGGCGGTTATCGGCCGAAACTGTCGGTTCCTCCAGACCGAGGACACCGACGAGGAGACCGTCGCGGAACTCCGGCGAGCCATCGACAACGAGGACCCGGTCACCGTCGAGTTCGAGAACGAGCGCGCCGACGGGTCGACGTTCTGGAATCGCCTGACGGTGACCCCAATCTACGACGAGACGGGCGAACTCGTCCACTATCTGGGCTCCCAAGAGGACATCACCGACCGACTGGATACCGAGGAGACGCTTCGAGACCAGCGCGACGCGCTGGACTTGCTCAACGAGATGGTCCGCCACGACATCCGCAACGACCTCCAGATGGTCCTCTCGTACAACGGCGCTATCGCCGACGAGGCGGACGGCGAAGTCGCCGAGTTCGCCGACCGCGCCCGGCAGACCGCCCGGAACGCGACAGAACTCACGGAGACGGCCCGGGACCTCGCGGGGACGATGCTCCGGACCGACCGAGACGTGCACCCGGTCTCGCTCGCCGAAGTCGTCGAGACAGAGGCCGAGAAGGCCCGCGCCGCCGCGACCGACGCCCGCATCACCGTCGGCCCGCTTCCGGACCGGGACGTACTCGCCAACGAGATGCTCGGTTCCGTCCTCCGGAACCTCCTGAAGAACGCGGTCGTCCACAGCACGCACGACGACACGGAGATACAGGTGTCGGCCGTCGCGGACGACGACTGGGTCACGGTCGCTATCGCCGACGACGGTCCCGGCGTGCCAGACGACCAGAAGGCCGAAATCTTCGAGCGAGCGAAGACCGGCAACGGCGGGAACTCGGGTATCGGCCTCTATCTGGTCGCGACGCTCGTCGGGCAGTACGGCGGCGAAGTGTGGGTCGAGGACCGCCAGGGCGCTGTCGAGGGGTCCGTGTTCAAGTTCACGCTCCGACTGGCCTGAGCGGAAACGACCGCGTCGTTTTTACCCGCCAACGCAGTACCGGGAGCCATGACCACGATTACGCTGGGGCCGTCCGGGACCTACTCCCACCGGGCCGCGTCGGCCATCGCCGACGACGGTGACATCGAGTTCGCGGAGTCGATGACCGCCATCGTCGAAGCCGTCGCGAACGGCGAGGCCGACCACGGCGTCGTCCCCGTCGAGAACAGCATCGAGGGGTCGGTGACCGAGTCGCTGGACGCCTTCGCGGAGTACGACGTGGCCGTCGTCAAGGAGATAATCACGCCCATCCGTCACGCCCTGCTGGCCCAGCGCGAAGACTTCGAGTTGGTGTGTAGCCACGCCCAGGCGCTGGCGCAGTGTCGCGGCTGGCTGGACGAACACTACCCCGGCGTCGACGTGGAAGCCGTCGCCTCGACGGCCCGCGGCGTCCAGCGCGCCCGTGAGGACCCGAGCGTCGCCGCCATCGGCCACCCGGACAACGCCTCCAACGGGACCGAACTCGACGTGCTGGCCGAGGACATTCAGGACCAGTCCTCGAACGCGACGCGGTTCCTCGCCGTCGCGCCCGCGAGCGAGCGCTCGGAGGCCGGTGGGAAGTCCTCGTTCATCGTCTACCCGAACGCCGACTACCCCGGTCTCCTCCTGAAACTGCTGGAACCGTTCGCCGACCGCGACATCAACCTCACTCGCGTCGAGTCCCGACCCAGCGGCGAGCGACTCGGCGACTACGTCTTCCACATCGACATCGCCGCGGGCCTCTACGAGGAGCGGACGCAGGACGCGCTCGGCGACATCGCGGAACTGGCCGAGAACGGCTGGGTCCGCCGACTCGGGTCGTACGACAGCGTCACCGTACTGGACTGACCGGGGCGCTCGTCCGCACGAGTTCGGCACGTGAATTTATGTTCCCGGCTTGACTGGAACTCACGTATGCGTTTCCGTCACACGCTCGACCAGTTCGTCGGCCGACCGCGCTGGGTCACGGTGCTCGGCACAGCAACCGTCCTCGCGTACGCCGTCGCGGTGTTCTACGCCGGTGGACTCGAAGTCGGTGGGGACGTCACGTTCTACGCTGCGGGTCTGGTCGGCGGACTCGTCGCCGGATTCGCCCTCGGAACGAACGTGTACGACGGGATGGCCGCCGGACTACGGGCCGGGGCGTTCGGCGTCGTGACGCTCGCCGTGGCGGCGACGGCCGCGTTCTTCGTCCTCTGGCAGGCCGCGTCGGGACAGCTATTCTTCTACTGGGCGTCGTTCTACGGCCTCCTCGGCCTCATCTTCCTCGCACCGATATACGGGTTCACCGGTATCCTCGGCGGGGCCGTCGGCGTGCTCCTCCGACGCTGGACGCTCCCCGACCACCTGAACCCACGCGCGTACTGAGGGAGTCGTCGCGATTCCGCGCTGTCTGCCGTGGCGAGCCGTGACACTCGGCCAGACACTCTGTTCTAGAGTTAAGTCCGTCAAGGTCGTACGGCCAGTTATGAGCGACCGTGACCCCTTTGCGGAGATAGAACGCGCGTTCGATGTACTGGGTGGCCAGTTCGGCGTCCACCTCGACACCGTGCCGACGGACATCGTCGACGACGACGACGCCTTCGTCGTCCACGCCGACCTCCCGGGGTTCGACGCCGACGACATCGACGTGGCGTTGACCGACGACCGGCGACTCACCATCAGCGCCAGCCACACCGAGGAGTCGGAGGCGAGCGAGGGCCAGTTCGTCCAGCGCGAACGCCGCCAACAGTCCGTCAGTCGGACCGTGACGCTGCCGGAATCCGTCGACGAGAGTGAGACGAGCGCCGCGTACGACGCCGGTGTCCTCACCGTCACACTCCCGAAGATGACCGCCGACGAGTCGGGGACCGACATCCCGGTGAACTGAGATGGTGCTCGAACCGGGCCGCCCAGTCCCCGACGTGACGGCGACCAACCAGTGGGGCGAGGAGGTGCGCCCGAACTTCTCGACGCCGACGGTCCTGTACTTCTACCCCGAGGACGACACCCCCGGGTGTACGACCGAAGCGAAGCAGTTCAACGACCGCTACGACGCTTACGAGACCGCGGGGGTCTCCGTCTACGGCGTCTCCACCGACGACGTGGACAGTCACTGCGAGTTCGCCGAGGCCCACGATCTCCGGTTCGACCTGTTGGCCGACCCAGACGGGAAAATCGCCGCGGCGTTCGACGTGGAGATGCGCGACGGCCGGGCCCGTCGGACGACGTTCGTCGTCGCACAGCAGCAGGTCGTCGGCGTCTACGAGGGCATCCATCCCGACGGACATGCGGGCGACGTGTTGCGGGCACTCGACGACGCGGGCCTCATCGACGCCGAACCGTCGTAGTTACTCGGCGATATCGATGGCCGGACGACCCGGTTCGGCCTTCTTCGCCAGGCCGTCGTCGGCGTCGGCGGCCGACTGCACGACCACGTCGGCGTCGAACTCTTCCTCGATAAGCCACGCGGCCCGTGCGAGCGCCGTCAGTTCGCCCTCGGGGGCCAGCGTCTCGTCGTACTGGGCGCGGCCCGCCAGTTCCTTCGCGAAGTCGGCGGCGGCCGACCCGTACCGCTGTAACTCCTCGTTTTGCATCACTGCGGGCACGACGTCGTCGGCGTCGCGGGCGATGTCGACGACGCGGTGTTTCCACGCGGGCGCGACGGCCAGCGTGATGGTCTGTGGGTCTTCGATACCGACGGTGTCGACGATGTCGCGGATGTCCTCACGGGTGTTCTCGACCAGTCGGCGGGAAACAGCGTAGTCCTCGGGGGCCTCGGCGCTGGGCCAGTCGGACTCCGCCATCAGGCCGTCGTTGTCCAGCACCGACCACAGTTCCTCGCCGACGTGGGGCGCGACCGGCGACAGTAGTTTCGCCGCCGTCGTCAGGCCGCGTTCGAACACCTCGGCGTCGGGGGTCGTCGCGTTGCGGTAGCGGCGAAGCAGGGAGACGAGTTCCCGGACCGCCTGCAGGGCGTGGTTGAAGCGCAACTGTTCGTACTCCTCGGTGGCGCGGGCCGCCGTCGCCTCGATTTCGCGGGCGACGTAGTCGGCGATGTCCGTGTTCGCGGTTTCACCGCTCTCGGTCGAGGCGCTCTGCGCCTCGCTCCCCGCGGTTCCCGTCTCGACGCCCCCGTCTGCGTACTCCTCGGCCAGCGTGTAGACGTTCTGGAGGAAACTGTGGGCGGACTGGACCTCCTCGGCGCTCCACGCCAGTTCCTTCTCCGGTTGGGCGGCCTCCATGATGAACAGGCGGGCGGTGTCGGCACCGTACTCCTCGATGATGCGCTGGGGCGAGACGCCGTTGCCGCGACTCTTGGACATCTTGTGACCGTCCTCGCCCAGCACCATCCCCTGGTTCGTGAGGTTGGTGAAGGGTTCCCGAACGCCGTCGAGCATGTCGAGGTCCTCGACCACCTTCGTGAAGAAGCGGGCGTACAGCAGGTGCATCACGGCGTGTTCGATGCCGCCGACGTACTGGTCGACCGGCATCCAGTCGCTCGCCCGGTCGGCGTCGAAGGGCGCGTCGGTCAGGTCCGGGGCGGTGTAGCGCAGGAAGTACCACGAGGAGTCGACGAACGTGTCCATCGTGTCCGTCTCGCGCACGGCGTCGCCGCCGCAGTCGGGGCAGTCGACGTGCTTCCACTCCTCGGCCGCGTCCAGCGGGTTCCCGGTCGTGTGGATGAACTCCGGCAGTTCGACCGGCAGGTCCTCGTCCGGGACTTCGACGTAGCCGCAGTCCTCGCAGTGAATCATCGGGATGGGCGTGCCCCAGTAGCGCTGGCGCGAGATGCCCCAGTCCCGGAGGTTGTACTCGGTCCGCTCCTCGCCGTCGAACACGTCGACGAACGTTTCGCGGGCGTCCTCGCTGTGGAGGCCGTCGTACTCGCCGCTGTCGACCAACAGACCGTCTGGCGTGTACGCCGCCTCCTGCACGTCGATGTCGTCGGCGTCCACCTCGGCCTCGGGGCCGGGTTCGACGACCTGCACGATGTCGATATCGTGGGCCTCGGCGAACTCGTGGTCCCGGTCGTCGTGGGCGGGCACGGCGTACAGCGCGCCGGTCCCCACGTCCGTGAGGACGTAGTCGGCGACGTACACCGGAATCTCCTCGCCCGTGGCGGGGTTGACGGCGTACTCGCCGGTGAACACGCCGGAGGTCACGTCGAGGTCGTCCTCGTCGGCCTGTTCGGCCATCTCGATGTACTCCGCCACGTCCTCGTTGCTCTCGGCGATTTCCTGTGCGACGGGGTGGCCGGGGGCCAGCGAGAAGTAGGTCGCCCCGTAGATGGTGTCCAGTCGCGTCGTGAAGATGTCCACGTCGCCGTAGCCCGGAATCTCGAAGGCGACGCTCGCGCCCTCCTGCTTGCCTATCCAGTTGCGCTGCATCTCCCGGACGTTGTTTGGCCACCCGTCCAAGCCGTCCAACGCTTCCAGCAGTTCCTCGGCGTAGTCGGTGATGGTGAAGAACCACTGGTCCATCTCGCGGTGCTCGATGGGCGTGTCACAGCGCCAGCACAGTTCGGCTTCGCCCTCGACCTGTTCGTCAGCGAGGACGGTTTCGCAGGAGGGACACCAGTTCAGTTCCGCGCCCTGCCGCTCGACGAGTCCGGCCTCGCGGAAGCGCTTGAATAGCCACTGGTTCCACTGGTAGTACTCCGGTTCGCAGGTGGTGACCTCCCGCTCCCAGTCGTAGCCAAAGCCCATCTCGGTCAACTGGTCTCGCATCGAGTCGATGCACTGCATCGTCCAGTCGCGGGGGTTGGTGTCGCGCTCCTCGGCGGCGTTCTCGGCGGGCAGACCGAACGAGTCCCACCCCATCGGGTGCAGGACCGACTCGCCGCGCATCCGCTCGAAGCGGGCGAAGGCGTCGGTGATGGTATAGTTCCGGACGTGTCCCATGTGGAGACTGCCCGAGGTGTAGGGGAACATCGCCAGCACGTACTCGGGGTCCTCGGCATCGTCGTCGATACGGAACACGTCGGCGTCCTCCCACGCCGCCTGCCAGCGGGGTTCGATGGCGGTGTGGTCGAACCCACGCTCGCGTTCCTCGCCAGTCGTGGTCATGATACCGTGATTTCGGACACGGACGGTGCTATACCTTTCCCTTCACGGGACCGACGCGACGCCGTTTCGGTCGGCCAGACGGTCACTCCGCGTCGCGCTCGGCCGCCTCGAACTCCCTGACGAACCGCTGGGTTCCTTTCTTGACGACGTACGGGAACCGCTGTGCGAGCGCCAAACCGAGACGGACCGTCCAGTCGGCCGTGATGACCGGGCCGGTCGACTCGATTTTGGTCGCCAGTTTCCGGCCCACGTCGGCGGGGTCGCGCAGCAGGAAGTCGGGGTAGCCGAGTTCGGCCGCCGACCGCGTTCCGGTGAGCGGCGGGTGCATCACCGTACACGAGACGGACTCGTTCTGCAGTTCCAGTCGAAGCGAACGGGTGAACGCCTCGACGGCCCCCTTCGTCGCGGCGTACCCCGAGAGGCCCGGGTTGCCGACCAGGCCGACGCCGGAACTCACGTTGTGGACGATGCCCTCCCCGCGGGCCCGCATGTGGGGCAAGACGGCGTGAATCGTCCGCAGATACCCGAAGAAGTTTACCTCGAACTCGCGGCGCGTGGCCGCGAGCGTCTGGTCCGCGAAGGGGCCGAACTCGAATATCGCGGCGTTGTTGACGAGGATGTCTATCCCGCCCCACTCGGCCAGCACCCCGTCGATGGCCGCCTCGACGGCCGCGTCGGCGGTCACGTCGCACTCGTAGAAGGCCACCCGGTCGGGCAGGGACTCGTGCAACGGGCGGAGGTTCGCGCCGTCCACGTCGAGTCCGGCGACGCGGTAGCCGTCGTCGACGAGCGCACGGCAGAGATGGTAGCCGATGCCCTCGTTCGCGCCGGTGACGACGACGCGTTTCGCATCGGTAGCGGGCATATGTCGTCTAGACGCCGTTCGGCGCTATCACCTTACCGCCCACTGCACTTCGACCGTATCCTTATGCTCGCGCCGAACCTATCAGCGAGTATGACAGACGATGCCGACGAATCGAGCACGTCGCTGTTGCCGGAGCCACTCAGAACCGTCACGCCGCTAACCGGGTCGCACCGCGACGAGAGCATGGACGTTATCGGCTGGGGCATCTTCCTGGGCCTCGTCGTCTTGCTCCTGCCGCTGTTGCCGTTCATCCTCATCGTCTGGCTTATCTCGAAGGTGACCGAGTCGCTGACGCCGAGTTAGGTCCGGTCGGTCCCGACCAGTTCGAAGTCCGTCCCCGCACCGGCCGCCCGCGCCCCCTCGTAGGCGACGTGGGCGGCGGCCACGTCCTGAATCGCCAAGCCCGTCGAGTCGAAGACAGTGAGGCCGTCCTCGGGGGTTCGGCCGTCGAGGTCACCGGCGACGATGGGGCCGAGTTCGCCGTAGAGGTCCGCGTCCGAGAGGACGCCCGCACTCCACGGGACGTTGATTTCGCCCGAGTGGGTACACTGCTCGTAGTCGTCGATGACGAGTTTCGCGTCCAATAGGGTCTGGTCGTCGTGTTCGTGCTTCCCGGCGGCGTCGGCCCCGATGGCGTTGACGTGGGTCCGGTCGCCGAGCCACGACCGCTCGACGATGGGCGACTCGACGGGCGTAATCGTCGAGAGTACGTCACACCCGGCGGCCTCGGCGATGGACCCCGCCCGAACCTCGAATCGGTCCGAAAAGTGGTCGACGAACGCCTGCTGTTTCTCGGGGTCCCGGTCGGCGATGACCACCGTCTCGATGTCCCGAACGGTCGCGATGGCTTCCAGTTGAGTGTACGACTGTGTGCCCGCGCCGACCAGTCCCAGCGAGTCGGCGTCGGGGACGGCGAGGTGGTCGGTGGCGACGGCGGCGGCCGCGCCGGTCCGCAGTCGGGTCAGGACGGTGCCGTCCATCACCGACAGCGGGAACGCCGTCTCGGGGTCCGAGTAGATGAGCGTCCCCAGCACCGTCGGCAAGTCGTGGTCGGTGGGGTTGTCCGGGTGGACGTTAACCCACTTCACCGCGGCGGCGTCCCACTCGCCCGCGTGGACGTAGGCGGGCATCGACCGGAAGTCGCCGTTGTACTCCGGAAGGTCGATGTAGGACTTCGCGGGCATGATGGTGTCGCCGCGAGCGTCGGCGGCGAAGGCCGCCGAGACGGCGTCGATGACCGCCGGGAGGTCGGCGTAGTCGGCCACGTCGTCGGGACCGAGCAGCAACGTCTGCATAACAACAGGTCGAACGCCGCGACACTTATACTGCGTGCGTCTTTCCCACGTGTAAAATAAATGGCGCGGCAGAGCCGTTATCACGCGGCAGGCCCTCGTAACCGTATGCACGGGGGCGTCGCGGCAGTCGCGGTGGCGTGCTGTCTCCTCACCGCCGGGTGCACCGGCCTCATCGGGCCCGCCCAGTCGACCGGCGGCGCGACGGTGACGCCCGCGCCAGTCCCCCCCGAACCGCCCGCCCGGGTCGCCCCGGGACTGACCGAGGCCGGAGTCACCGACACGAACGCGCTGGCACGCGCGCACGTCCGGCAGTTGGGCAACGCCTCCTACACGCTCCGGCACACCCGAACCGTCGAAACGGCCGACGGGACGCTCCGCCTCCGCGAGGTAACCACCGGCGAGTTCGGGCCGAACTACCGCGAGTTCGTCGCCGTCCGAACGCTCACCGGAGCGAGCGTCTCCGAACGAACGATTCGGACCCGCTGGAGCGAGGGACGGGCGATACAGGAGACGACCGTCGGCAACACGACTCGGCGAGCCATCGTCGCCGACGGCCGCGGCATCGGCGCGCCGCCGCTTCCCCCGCGGGAGGCGCTCTTCTTCGAACCGACTTTCAACGGCCGCATCGCCGCGCTGTTCGACGGTGCGAACGTCACCGGCGTCACTCGGACGCGCGAGGAAGTGATGCAGACCTATCGCGCGCCCGTCTACCGCGTCGAAGCGGACGGCGCAACCGACCGCTCGAAGTTCCCGGTCGTCCCCGCCGAGCGCGTCGGTGACGTGGGTTTCACCGCCGTCGTCGGCCCCAGCGGCGTCGTCTACGGCTACGGGACCCAGTACACCGTCCTCCGCAACGGAACGACGCTGCATATCACCGAGTCCCTGCGGTACAGCGACGTGGGGTCGACGGACCCGGACTTCTCGTAGCTCAACCGCGGTTTGAGCGACCACGAAGCACTTGTCCCCCGCGGCGGTGCCGCCTCTATGAACCGCCGCTCGTACATCGCCCTCCTGAGTTCGGCCCTCGGCGCTGGCTGTAGCGCCTCGTCGGCCGACGGCGACGGCACTCCCGACACGCCGAGAGGGCGCTCAGACACCGCGACGCCCGCCGAGGAGTCGACGGTCGAAACGCCGCCGTCGCCCACCGAAACCGACGAGGCGGGCGTCGGCGACAGCGCCGATACCGTCGAGACGATTCCGGTCGGCACCCGAGAGGGCGTCGAGAATCCCGACGACAACCGCCCGCACGACGTGGTCGTCTGGAACGCCGCGAACCGCCCGCGGGAACTGGCCGTGAGCATCGTCGCGCGCGACGGCGGCCCCCGCGTCGCACGACGGTTCCGGTTCGCCGCCGACGCCGCCCGCCGGTTCGAACTCCGCACGCCGGTCGCCTACGACGTGACGGTTCGCGTCCCCGTCGACGGCCGCCAACACTCCTTCGAGGTCGGCCGCAACTGGTTCGACTGCAACAGTTCGGGACACCGGGTTCGGGTGCCCGGGACTGGTCCGATAACTGCCACCGCGGGGTCGACGACGCTGTACTGTGGGGAACCCGCGACCGAGTAGCCCCGACGGCGCGGTCCGGTTCCTCCGCGGCGAACGACTGGCGCGCGGACGGTGCGACTAGAGAAGAAAGCCCCGTCGGCCTTTCGGGCCGCCCGAACAGACTTCGCGCCGTGAACGGACGAGGCCGCGATTGTGCTCACAGTGTTGCGTGGGTCGCCAACCATCGACCCGCAACGTGGCGACTCGACTGCGTCGTCGTCAGAAAAACCGTCCGTCAGAAAAACCGTCCGTCAGAAACAGCGGGAGTACGGTTCAAAGAGCGGGGTCACTTCGCTCCCCGCTCGCTTGTTCGGAGAGCCTCGCTACGTCGCCTCTCCTACATCATGCCGCCCATGCCGCCGCCCATGCCGCCCATACCGCCGGGGGCGCCACCGGGGCCGCCGGGGCCGCCTTCGTCGCCGCCACCGGACGTCGAGAGGTCGCCGGCGGCGATGATGTCGTCGATTTTGAGCACGAGGTTCGCGGCTTCGGCCGCCGAGGAGACCGCCTGGGTCTTGGCGTGGGCCGGTTCGACGACACCGGCTTCCAGCGTGTCCTCCACGTCGCCGGTGAAGACGTTCAGGCCAGCGCTGACCTGCCCGTCCTCGTGGGCGGCCCGCAGGTCGACGAGCGTGTCGATGGAGTCCAGCCCGGCGTTCTCTGCGAGGGTGCGCGGGATGATTTCGAGCGCGTCGGCGAAGGCCTCGACGGCGAGCTGTTCGCGGCCCTCGACGCCGTCGGCGTAGTCGCGCAGGCGAGCGGCGACTTCGACTTCGGGGGCGCCGCCGCCGCCGAGCACCGCGCCGTTGGCGACGGTGGAGGCGACGACGTCGAGTGCGTCAGTGACGCCGCGTTCGAGTTCGTCGACGACGTGGTCGGTCGAGCCACGGAGGAGGAGCGTGACGCCGTGTGCGTCCTCGCCGCCCTCGATGTAGAACAGGCCCTCGTTCTCGTCGCGGGAGATGGAGCCGTGACCGAGGTCGTCTTCGCTGGCCGAGTCGAGGTCCGAGACGACGCTCGCACCGAGGACTTCCTTCAGGAACTCGATGTCGGACTTCTTGGCCCGCTTGATCGCGAGGATGCCCTTCTCGGCGAGGTAGTGCTGGGCCATGTCGTCGATGTTCTTCTGGCAGATGAGGACGTTCGCGCCGGTCGCTTCGACCTTGTCGACGAGGTCCTTGATCTGCTGTTCTTCCTGGTCGAGGAAGTTCTGGAGCTGGCTCGGGTCGTCGACGGAGAGCTGGGCGTCGACTTCCGTCTCTTCGAGTTCGATGGCGGTGTCCATCAGGAGCACCTTCGCGTCGTCGACCGAGGTCGGCATCTCCTCGTGGACGGGGTCCTTGTCGACGACGGCGCCTTCGAGCAGTTCGGAGTTGCCGGCGGAGCTACCGGTCTGGGTCTCGATGTTGAGGTACTCGAGGTCGGCGATGACGGAGCCGTCCTCGGCCTCGACGGTGACGGCGTTGACCGCGTCGACGATAATCTGGGCGAGCAGTTCCTTGTTGAGTTCCGCGCCCTTGCCGGTCATCGACGTCTCGGCGACCTTCTTCAGGAGTTCCTCGTCGTCGGGGTCCACGTCGGTCGCGATGTCGTTGATTTCCTTCTTGGCCTCCTTGGCGGCCATGTCGAACCCTTTGATGATGGCCGTCGGGTGGATGTCCTGTTCGAGGAGGTCTTCGGCGTTTTTCAGGAGTTCGCCAGCGATGGCGACGGCGGAGGTGGTGCCGTCACCGGCCTCGTCCTCCTGCGTTTCGGCGACCTCGACGATCATCGAGGCCGTCGGGTTGTCGATGTCCATCTCCGTGAGGATGGTGACGCCGTCGTTCGTGACGGTCACGTCGCCCATCGAGGAGACGAGCATCTTGTCCATACCCTTCGGCCCGAGTGTCGAGCGTACGGACTCCGCGACCGCTCGAGCGGCCGAGATGTTGTGCTCCTGTGCGGACTTGTCCTTCATCCGCTGGGAGTCTTCACCGAGGATAATCATCGGCTGGCCCTGCATTTGGCGCTGGCTCATAGTCAGGCGAGAGATTGTATGTGGTTCTATATAAAAGTATGGGTTGGGGCACGAGTCGACGGTCGACAGTCAACGGACCGTTCGGCGTTGAAACCACCCCACTGCGGAGGATACGTTCGGTATTTGTGTGAGTTAGTCACATATTGACAGGCTGTCGGCGGCGAGTTTTTATATACCTACTCGACCGGCTCCTTCCAGTGGACGACGGCCGTCCCGACGACGAAGGCGTCGTCGGTGTCCCGGTCGCGTTCGAACCGCAGGGTGTTCTCCCCGCTCTGTAGTTGCTCGGCCCCGATGGTGTCCATCCAGTACTGCCAGCCGTCGCCGGGAGCGATGTCGAACCCCGAGAGCGACTGGTCGTTCAGGTGAATCTCGTGGGTGAACTCGTCGACGTCGTACACCTGCATCTCGATGTAGGGTTCGGCGGGGGCGTCGGTCGGTATCTCGAAGGTCACCGGGTCGCTGACGTTTCCGGTAAAATCGGCCCACGGCACGTCAAGGGAGTCCGCCGACGGTCCGAGGTGTTGCTGGAAGCTACAGCGCGCGTAGTTAGCACGGTACGTCATACCGGAGCGTCGGCCGGAGACGTGATAAAGCGTTGTCCCGAGACTCAGTACAGCGGGTCGGGACCCGGCGGCATCGCGCGCTTGTGGGCGCTGGACTCGTACATCTCACGGACCCGTTCGACGGCGGACTCGGGAACGCCGAGGTGGGCCGCCGTCCCCGATTTGGGCATCCCGCCGTCGACGTGCAGCGCGAGAATGGAGTCGAGCGTGTCGTAGTCCATGCCCATCTCCCCGGCGTCGGTCTGTCCGCTCCACATCTCGGCGCTCGCCGTCTTCTCCGCCAGGTCGTCTGGGACGCCGATATGTTTCGCGAGTTGGCGGACCTGCTGTTTGTACAGCGCCGCGATGGGGTGGCAGTCGACCGCGCCGTCGCCGTACTTCGTGTAGTAGCCCACCAGCGCCTCGCTCCGGTTGCCGGTCCCGAGGACGAGTCCGCTCTCGTGGTTCCCGACCAGATAGTTCAGCACCGCGCGACAGCGCACGCGGAGGTTGCCGACGGCCAACTGGTCGCCGTCGGCGTCGGGATACGCGTCAAGGAACGCGTCGACGAGCGGATTTATCTCGACCACGTCGTACTCGATGCCCAGCAGTTCGTCGGCGACGCGTTCGGCGTCGCTCATGTTATCGGCGCGGTTGACCTCGCTGGGCATCACCAGTCCGTGGACGGCGTCGGGACCCAGCGCTTCCACCGCGAGATGACTCGTGAGCGTGCTGTCGATGCCACCGGAGAGGCCGATGACCGCCCGGTCGACGCCCGCCGCGTCGAGTTGCCCCTCGATGAAGTCGGTGATATGCTCGCGATGCGCTTCGAGTTCGGCCTCGGAGAACGTGAGGTCGAGCGGATCGTCCGCCCGCACGACGGATTCGGCTTCGGCCATACAGAATGGTAGGCCGGATGGAACAAATAGCCATCCATCGCCGCGGGATTTTCGGACGTGTGTCCAGCGAACGCGGCCGCGCCGCCCGTCGCGTCCACCGCCCGGCCGCCCGGCCGGAAGCGCTACGTTCAAGTGCGACGGCGGCGGTACGTACGAGTGCAATCGCGCGCCGCGAGCGCCGTTGGTCCAGTGGTAGGACATAGCCTTCCCAAGGCTAGAGCCCGGGTTCAATTCCCGGACGGCGCATCCTGCGACGAACGGACGTGAGGAGCGGCCGCGTTATCGAGGGAATTGAAGCACGGAAGACGTAGCGCGAGCGACCGTCTTCAGGCGGTTCAGTTCTCGGACGGCGCATTTTGCTGCGAGCAAGCCCTGAGCGGTCGGTGTACTTTGAGACGATTCGTGCTAGCATTCCACTAGATTAAATGAGTGGACGAACACAGCATTCTAAACGCCTTAAACACGATTATACTAGCATTTTATACCGAAATAGCGCACAATCGCAGGTAGAACGATGGTCGAATGTGAAAACTGCAACACCGACTCGGTACACGTCTGGAAGCACCGGCGGCCGACGGAGACGATGACCCATCGGACAGTGGAGTGGCTCTGTGCCGGGTGTCACCCGGGGATGAGCGACGCGCTCCAACACAAGCGGGTCTGACCGCCCCCCAACAGGTTCTTGTGGGCGAATTGCTAACCAGTTAGGCATGGATAGCGGTCCAACCGTGCTCGTCTGTGGCGATAACGAGGCGGACGTTGCGGAGACGGTGGCGGCGCTGGAGCGACTCGGGGACGGGTTCGAACTGCTGTCGACCATCGGGGAGACGGCGGCGGAGTCCGTCGGGGCCGTCGACTGCATCGTCTGCGATTCCTTCGACGTCCCGCCGCTGGTCGAGGAGATTCGGGCGGGCGGCGCCGACCCGCCGGTCGTCGCGTTCGAGCGCGGCGACTCGGCGGCGGTGGAACAGGCGCTCAGCGACGGCGTGACCGACGTGGTCCGGCCCGGCACTGACGAGCAGTACGTCGTCCTCGCACACCGAATCGAGCAAGCCGTGGAGGCGCGGCGGGTGGTCGACGCGGACGGGTTCGACCGACATCGCGAGGTCACCGAGGCGTTAGACGACGGCCTCTACGCCCTCGACGACGAGGGGCGTTTCGTCTTCGTCAACGACGCGATGGCGGAACTGACCGGCTACGACGTGGACGAACTGCTCGGCGAACACACGAGCATCATCAAGGACCGACCGACGGTGGACCTCGCCGAGGCGAAACTGCGGACGTTGCTCTCGGACGACGACCCGAACGACGTGGGGACGACGTTCGAACTGGAACTGCGACGCGCCAGCGGGGAGACGGTCCACTGCGAGGACCACATGACGGTGCTGTATGGTCCCGACGGGTGTTTCCGCGGGACGGCGGGCGTCATCCGCGACATCACCGAGCGCAAGCGCCGCGAGGAACTGCTGTCGGCGCTCCAGGAAACGTCTCGGGCGCTGATGCAGGCCCCCAGTCGCCAGGAAGTCGCCAGCATCGTCGCGGGCGCGGCCGAGAAAGTACTCGGGCTGAACCACACCGTCGTTCGGTTGTACGACGCCAGCGAGCAGGTGTTGCGGCCCACGGCGGTGACGGACGCCGTCGTCGAGGAGTTCGGCGAGCGACCGGTGTGTGGCTTAGACGAGGGGCAGTCCGGCGTCGTGTTCGCCTCCGGCGAGTCGGCGACCTACGGGTCGGAACACGAACTCGACGAGACCGGAACGACCGTCCAGTCGGGGCTGTACTTCCCCATCGGCGTCCACGGGACGCTCAGCGTCGTCTCGACGGAACCGGACGCCTTCGACGACATCGACCGGCAGGTCGTCGCCCTGCTGGCGACCAACGCCGCCGCGGCGTGTAACCGCGCGAAGCGCGAACAGGAGGTCAGGGAGACGCGCGAGCGCATCACGACCATCCTCGAACGCATCAACGGCCTCATCCAGAACACAATCGAGATGCTGGTCGAGGCCACGACCCGGGAGGCCGTCGAGACGGGCGTCTGCGATCAACTCGTCGCCACCGACCCCTACACGTTCGCGTGGGTCGGCCGTCCGGACGTGCGCGGCGACCGCATCGAACCCAGCGAGTGGGCGGGCGACGCCGAGATTTCGATGACCGACCTCGCCATCCCCGCGGACGGGGACGGCCCCGGCGCGCGGGCGCTGGCCGACTACACGACCGAAATCGTCGACGACATCGACACGCTCGACGGCGAGTGGGCCGAGCGCGCGCGGGCGGCGGGCCTCCGGTCGATGATGGCCATCCCGCTGTCGTACACGGATACGACCTACGGCGTCCTGTACGTCTGTGCGGACGAACGGGACGCCTTCGACGAACGCGAGCAAATCGTCTTAGAGGCGCTCGGGCGGGCCGTCGCCAACGCCATCAACGCCATCGAGAGCGGGAAGATTCTCTCGGCCGACAAGGTCGTCGAACTGGAGTTCACCGTCGACGACCGAGACCTGCTGGTGAGTCGCCTCTCGGCGTCGACGGGCGCGCGAGTCACCTCCGAGGGCGCGGTGACCCAAGACGACGGGTCGCTCCGCCTCTACCTGACGAGCGAGGGAGCCGACAGCGACGAGGTACTCGCCGAGTTGGAGACAGACGACGCCGTCATCGAGGGGACGCGCGTCGCCGAACACGAGGGGAGCGCGCTGTTCGACATCACGCTCGGGGAGTCGCTGCTGGGGACGCTGGTCGACCACGGCGTGGTCCCGAAGGCCATCACCGGGGAGAACGGCGTCGCGCGCTACAGCATCGAACTCCCCTACGAGACGGAGGCCCGCGAGGTGTTCTCGCTCGTCGAGGACAACTACGCCGGGACGGACCTCGTCGGCTACCACGAACACGAACGGCCGGTCCAGACCCAACAGGAGTTCCGCGCCGCCCTCTCCGAGCGGTTCACCGACCGGCAGGAGACGGCGCTCAGGACGGCGTTCCTCGGCGGGTTCTTCGAGTGGCCCCGCGAGGTCGACGGCGACGAACTCGCGACGGCGATGGATATCTCCCGGCCGACCTACCACCAGCACCTCCGGGCCGCCCAGCAGAAGGTGTTCGAGGAACTGTTCACCTAGGGACCGCGGGATACTTGTCGGGG